>NZ_QHJH01000029.1 GCF_003947455.1 Streptomyces sp. WAC 04229
GCGCGGGGGCGTTCGCGGGCGCCGGTGGCGAGGAGGACGGCCCGGGCGGCGATGGTCTCGGCGCCCCGGGGTCCGACGGTGGCGAGGGTGCGGGGACCCGCCCAGTCGAGGGCGGTGACGCCGGTCCGTACGTCCGCCCCCGCGCGGACCGCCGCGTCGGCGAGCAGCCGGGCGTGGGCGGGCCCGGTCCGCGTGTGCGGCCAGGTGCCGAAGCCGCGGTGCGCGCAGTGGACCGGCGCTCCCCCGGCCCACCGCTCGCGCTCCAGGACCTCGACGCGCGCGCCGGTCGTCGCGAGCCGGGTCGCGGCCACGAGTCCGGCGGGCCCCGCCCCCACCACCAGGACGTCGACCTCGCGCTTCATCGCCGTGCCTCCTCGAACAGTTCCCGGACCGCGGCCCCGCAGTAGAAGCCCTGGCAGCGGCCCGCCCGGGCGCGGGTGCGGCGGCGCAGTCCGTCGAGGCCGCGGGGCGGGATCGTACTGGCGAGGGCGTCGCGGATCTCGCCGCGGGAGACGCGCTCGCACGGGCAGACGAGGACGCCGTACTCCGGGTCGGCGGCGATCAGGTCGGGCCGTTGGTGGGGGCGCGGGCACGTCTCGCCGAGGGAGGGCATGCGGACCGGCTCCGGGGGGCGTCGCGGACCGAGGTCGAGTCCGGTGCCGGCGAGGAGGCCGGTGACGTGCTCGGCGATGGCGAGGGAGGCGGTGAGGCCGGTGGAGCGGATGCCGCCGACGGTGACGCAGCCCTGGCCGGGGTGGGCGGTGATGCGGTAGTCGTCGTGCTCGGTGGCGGCGCGCAGCCCGGCGTAGACCGCGGTGACCTCCTCCTCCAGCAGCGCGGGGAGGATACGCCGGCCCTGCTCGCGCAGGCGGCGCAGGCCCTCGGCGGTGGACTCGGTGGCGCCCTTGTCGTCGAGGTCCTCGGCGGTGGGCCCGAGGAGGACGTTGCCGTGCACGGTGGGGGCGACCAGGACGCCCTTGCCGAGCGCGGTGGGGACGGGCAGGAGGATGTGCCGGACGAGTGCGCGGGCGAACGTGTCGTGGACGATGAGCTGGCCCCGGCGCGGGGTGACGGTGAAGTCGTCGTGGCCGAGTTGCCGGTCGAGGGTGTCGGCGTGCAGTCCGGCGGCGTTGACGAGGCGGCGGGCGCGCACGGTGCCGCGCGGGGTGGTCAGGTGGTGGACGCCGTCGTGGTGTCCGGCGTGTGCGACGGGCGCCTCGAGGTGCAGGTGGACGCCGGCCCGGACCGCCTGGGTGGCGTAGGCGAGGGTCGTCGTCCACGGGCAGACGATGCTCTCGCCGGGCACGTGCAGGGCGCCGAGCGCGCCGGGGCCGAGGTGGGGTTCGCGGGCGTAGAGGTCGGCGGGGCCGAGGACGCGGGTGTCGTGGTACTCGTTGCGCGCGGCTTTCTCGGCGAGGCGGGGCAGGGCGGCGAGCTGTTCCTCGTCCCAGGCGACGAGCAGCGCGCCCACGGGCTCGACGGGGATGCCGGACTCGGCGGCGTACGCGGCGAGTTCGCGGGAGCCGGTCCGTACGAGACGGGCCTCCAGGGAGCCGGGCACGGCGTCGAAGCCGGTGTGCAGGATGGCGGTGTTGGCCTTGGAGGTGCCCTGTCCGACGTCGTCCCGCGCCTCGACGAGCGCGACGCGCAGTTCCGGGTGGTGGGCGAGCCGACGCGCAATCGCGCACCCGACCACTCCGGCACCGACGATCACCACGTCGTACGGGTCCTCGGGCAGCGCGCCGGAGACGGTGACGGTCGTCATGCGGGGCTCCGTCCGGTACGGGCGCCCGTCGCGAGGGGTTCCCGGCGAACGTCACGCCGACCGCGGCGGCGCGCGTCGCGCCGGGCCCCCGGCGAGCGGCGCATCCACCCGACGCCCCTCACGCCGGCCCTCGGGCCAGCAGCACGTCGACCGCCCCGCGGAAGCGTGCGCGGCGGGAGGCGGCCTCGTCGGCGGTGACGCGGGGCTCGTAGACGGTGGTCGGGCCGGTGGCGGGCAGTGCGGAGGCGAGTGGCAGGGCCGGGTCCGCGCCGAGGCGGGCCAGCGCTCCCACGCCGAGCGCGGTGGCGTCCGGCAGGGCGGACACCTCCACGGGGAGTTGCAGGAGGTCGGCCTGGGTCTGCATGAGGAGCGCCGAGCGGGTGAGTCCGCCGTCGGCGCGGAGCACCTTCAGGGGGGTGCCGAGGTCGCCGGCGGCCGCGTCGGCGAGTTCGGCGACCTGGGCGGCGATGCCCTCGCACAGCGCGCGCACCAGGTGGCCGGGGGCGGTGTCCAGGCCGAGACCGGTGAGCGAGCCGCGCAGGTCGCCGCGCCACCAGGGGGCGGCGAGGCCGGCCAGCGCGGGGACGAAGGTGACGCCGCCGCTGTCCGGCACGGTGGCGCCGACGGGGTCGAGGTCGGCGGCGCCGGTGATGACGCCGAGGCAGGTGAGCCAGTGCACGGCGGATGCGGCCGTGTACACCTGTCCGTCCAGGCAGTACTCGGTGCGTCCGCCCAGCCGCCAGGCCACGCAGCCGGCCAGGCCCGAGGCGCCCCGTCGCGGGGTGTCGCCGGTGTGCGCGAGGAGGAACGCGCCGGTGCCATAGGTGCACTTGGCGGTGGAGGGCTCGGTGACGCGCTGGGCCAGCAGGGCCGCCTGCTGGTCGACGGCGAGTCCGGTGAGCGGGAGTTCGGGGCCGAAGGCGCTGGTCGTGCCGACCGGGCCGGCGTTGTCGACGACGTCCGGGAACGGCTCGTCGGAGAGGCCGTACAGCTCCAGGGCGCGGGGCGACCAGTCGGCGCGGTCGAGGTCGAGGAGCTGGGTGCGGGAGGCGGTCGCGGCGTCGGTGACGTGGGCGCCGGTGAGCCGGTGGACCAGCCAGCTGTCGGAGGTGGAGATCCGGCCGTCGCGGGTGAGGTGGCGTCGGATCCAGGCCATTTTCGGCGCGGCGAAGTACGGGTCGAGCGGCAGGCCGGTCAGGTGGCGCAACTCGTCGGCGTGGGGTGAGAGTTCGGTGCAGATCGGTTCGGCCCTGCGGTCCTGCCAGACCAGGGCGCGGGTGAGCGGGCGGCCGGTGTCCGGGTCCCAGGCGAGTACGGTCTCGCCCTGGTTGGCCAGGCCCAGCGCGGTGACGGGCCGCCCCGCCTCGGCGAGGGCCTGACGGCCGGCGTCGACCACCGAGCCGTACAGCTCCTCCGGGTCCACCTCGACCAGGCCGCCCGGCAGGTGGCGGGGACCGACCTCGGCGAAGCCGGTGCCGACGACGCCGCGTTCGGGACAGATCACTAGGGCCTTGGTGCCGGACGTGCCCTGGTCGACGGCGAGCACTGCACCGGTCATCGCGTCCCTTCCCGCCTCCCCCGCCGACGGCGTCGGCGATCACTGCGGGCCAGCCTGCCGCCGGGCGCGGACCCGCGTCAAGAGTGACTGCTGAGGCGTCAACTCGCCCTGATAGAAGCCGATTTGCACGGCTGTGCTGAAACTGAACAGAGGCGGAACCTCCGCCTCTATAGTGTCCGCCGACCGCACGACCGCTTCACCGCCGCCCAGGGGAGGGCTGTTTGTCACGCCACGCTGCCGTCCCGCCCGTACCACTCCCGGCAGCGGGCGCATGATGGCCAGGGACGGGACACAGCCCGCCTACGACCCCGCGGGCCACGACGCCGGACTGCGCTCCGCCCTTCAGGAGTTACGGGCCGGACGCTGGATGTCGATGCGCGCCCTGCTCGACGAGACCACGTCCTGGTCGCAGTGGACGCAGCGCACCCAGGTGCTGGCTGCGTCCGCCGCCGGTACCGACGTGGTGCGGGCCTGGCTCACCGAGGAGCCGCACAGCGTGCCGGCCGCGGTGATGCACGCCCGGGTCGTCGTGGAACGCGCGCTGCGGGCGCACCGCGAGGACCACCCGCGCACGCGGGAACTGTGGCTCCAGGCCTGGCACGCCTGCGACGCGGCGACCCGTTCGGCGCCGTACGACCCGGTGCCGTGGGTGTGCCTGCTGGCGCTGGCCCGGCTGGACGAGGAGCAGCGCTGGGACGAGCACCGGATGGCGCCGCCGGAACCCATGCTTCCGGCGGGGCCGTGGGGGCTGCTCGCACAGGCCGGCAAGCGGGACCCGTACAACCGCGAGGCGCACCACCGCATGCTCCAGTTCCTGTATCCGCGGGGCGGCTCCGAACGGCTCGCGCAGGCGGCGGGGTTCGCGCAGTGGGCGGCGGAGTCGGCGCCGCCCGGCTCCGCGCTGCACGTGCTGCCGCTGTACGTGCGGGTGGAGCGCTACCGGCGTTCGGGCGGGCGGGAGGCCGCCCTGGACCTGCACTGGGTGGCGGAGGACGCCACCCGGGAGGCGCGGCAGGCGTACCACTCGTGGTTCGCCCTCACCCCCCACGACGAGCGGTCCCAGCTGGACATGAACCACCTGGCGCACGCCCTGTGGGGCGCCCTGCGGTTCTCGGAGGCGGACCGGGTGTTCGACGCGCTCGGCCCCTACTGGACGCCGCAGCCCTGGGCCTGCCGGGTACCGGGGGCGGGCTCCTCCCAGCGGGCGGTGGAGGTCTTCCTCCAGGCCCGGACGCGCAGCCGGTCGGCCGCCCACGGCGGTGGCCGCCAACCCTGACCCCCCACACCCTTCCGTTCCGGAGGTTTCGTATGTCCCGCCCTTCCGAACCGTCCGTCCCGGGTGCGCGCGCCGGGTCCGGCGCCGCGACCGACGAGGAGCAGCGTCTGCGCGAACTCGGCTACCGGCCGGTGCTGGCCCGCCGCATGGGTGGCTTCGGCAACTTCGCGATCAGCTTCTCGGTGATCTCGATCCTGTCCGGCTGCATGACCCTGTACGGCTTCGGCATGGGCACCGGCGGCCCCGCGGTGATGCTGTGGGGCTGGGCGGGCGTCGGCCTGTTCGTGCTCTGCGTCGGGATGGCGCTGGCCGAGGTCACCAGCGCGTATCCGACGTCCGGCGCGCTGTACTACATGGCCGACCGGCTCGGCGGACGCCGCTGGGGCTGGTACACGGGCTGGCTGAACCTGCTGGGGCTGCTCGGCGCGATCGCCGGGATCGACTACGGGGCGGCCCTGTTCACGGGCGCGTTCCTGAACCTCCAGTGGGGCTTCGAGCCGACGCCGGAGAAGACGATGCTGATCTTCGTCGTGATCCTGATGCTGCACGCCACCCTCAACCTCTTCGGCGTGCGGCTGGTCAGTGTCCTCAACTCGGTGAGCGTGTGGTGGCACCTGGCCGGTGTGGCGCTCATCGTCGGCGCGCTGGTGATCGTCCCCGACCACCACCAGTCGCCGTCCTTCGTCTTCACCGAGTTCGTCAACGACACCGGCTGGGAGAACCCGCTGTACGTCGCGGCGATCGGGCTGCTGCTGGCGCAGTACACGTTCTCCGGCTACGACGCCTCGGCCCACCTGTCCGAGGAGACCTCGAACGCGTCGGTGTCGGCGGCGCGCGGCATCGTGCGGGCCATCTGGGTGTCGTGGCTGGCGGGCTTCGTGCTGCTGGCCGGACTGACCTTCGCGATCCAGGACTACGCGGCCACGCAGAACACGGCGACCGGGGTGCCGCCCGCGCAGATCCTCCTGGACGGCCTGGGCACGGACGGCGCGAGCGCGCTGCTGCTCGTGGTGATCGTGGCGCAGCTGTTCTGCGGCAACGCCGAGGTGGCCGCCGCCAGCCGCATGGTGTTCGCGTTCAGCCGGGACGGTGCCCTGCCCGGCTCTGCCCTGTGGCGCAAGGTCTCCGCCCGCACCCAGACGCCGGTGGCCGCGGTGTGGCTGTCGGTGGTGGTGGCCGGTCTGCTGGCCGTGCCCTCCCTGTACTCGGCGACGGCGTACGGCGCGGTGACCGCGATCAACGTCATCGGCATCACCCCGGCGTACGCCATCCCGGTGCTGCTGCGGCTGCGGGCGGGCGACCGGTTCACGCCGGGGCCGTGGAACCTGGGCCGGTGGAGCAGGCCGGTCGGGTGGGTCGCGGTGGTGTGGGTGGCGTTCGTCACCGTGCTGTTCTG
The DNA here is from genome assembly GCF_003947455.1 of Streptomyces sp. WAC 04229. Lineage (GTDB taxonomy): Bacteria > Actinomycetota > Actinomycetes > Streptomycetales > Streptomycetaceae > Streptomyces. The sequence continues at coordinate 5,996 of NZ_QHJH01000029.1, forward strand.
CCTCCCCCAGTCGTCGCCGGTGACGGTCGACACGATGAACTACGCGGCCGTCGCCCTGGTCGTCGTACTGGTTTTGGCCACGGTGTGGTGGTTCGTCGCCCGTCGGTCGTACGGCACTCCGACGACCGCGGCGTACGGCGACGACCGTGAGCAGGCGGAACTCGCCGAGGGGATCGTCTGAAACGCCTCTCCCCGCCCCCGTGCGCGGTACGGAACACCGCTCGGGATACGGCAGGATGAGCCCTCGCGCCGGTCGAACTGCCTTGCGACCGGCGCGAGCGCACATCTGGAATCCAGTAGCCATCGAGTGATCGAGCAGGTGACGACGTGACGCGAGCTCACATCAGGCCGTCGGCGGGGAACTTCGCCGCGGCGGGGCCCCGTGGAGGTGGCCGGTGACCGACGACCTGACCATGGACCACCTGGTGCCCGCGGGCATCGCGCTGGGGTCGGGCCTGCTGGGTGCGTTCCTGCTGCGGATGCTGCTGCGCTGGCTGGCCGGCCACGCGGGGCGCACCCGCTGGAGCGGCGACGACGTCATCGTGGCCGCGCTGCGCACGATGGCGCCGTGGGTGGCGGTCTCCGCCGGTGCGGCCGGCGCGGCGGCGGCGCTCCCGCTGACGCGGGCGGTGCAGCACCACGTCAACCAGGTACTGACGGTCCTGCTGATCTTCGTGGCGACGGTGACGGCGGCGCGGCTGGTCGCCGGTCTGGTGCGGTCGGTGACGACGTCCCGTTCCGGGGTGGCCGGGTCGGCCACGATCTTCGTCAACATCACCCGGATCCTGGTGCTGGCCATCGGCTTCCTGGTGATGCTGCAGACGCTGGGCATCTCCATCGCGCCGCTGCTCACCGCGCTGGGCGTGGGTGGTCTGGCGGTCGCGCTGGCCCTCCAGGACACGCTGGCCAACCTCTTCGCGGGTATCCACATCCTGGCCTCGAAGACCGTGCAGCCGGGTGACTACATCCAGCTCAGCAGCGGCGAGGAGGGGTACGTCGAGGACATCAACTGGCGGCAGACCACCGTCCGCGACCTGTCCAACAACCTGGTCGTGATCCCGAACGGCCAGCTCGCGCAGTCCAACATGACCAACTTCATGCGGCCCGAGCAGCAGCTGACCATCCTCGTCCAGGTCGGCGTCTCCTACGACAGTGACCTGGAACACGTGGAGCGGGTGACGATCGAGGTGGTCGCCGAGGTGATGGCGGAGATCACCGGCGCGGTGCCCGAGCACGAGCCCGCGGTGCGTTTCCACACCTTCGGCGACTCGCGCATCGGCATGACGGTGATCCTCGGCGTCGGCGAGTTCAGCGACCAGTACCGGATCAAGCACGAGTTCATCAAGCGCCTGCACCGGCGCTACCGCACGGAGGGCATCCGCATCCCGTCGCCCGCCCGGACGGTCGCGCTCCAGCAGGGGGCCGTGGTGTTCCCGCAGCAGCGGACGGGAGAGCCCGACGACGCCCCGCACGCCGGATTCGTCCGGAATCTCCCGTCGAACCCCAGTCGAGTCGACGCCGAGCACGAGATATCTTGATGTCGAGCAATGTTGCAGACGTGGAGCGGAGCACCCGGTGACTGACTCGACCATCATCTACACACACACTGACGAGGCCCCGGCCCTGGCGACGTATTCGTTCCTGCCGGTGATCCGGGCGTACGCCTCGCAGGCGGGTGTCGCCGTCGAGACCCGCGACATCTCGCTGGCCGGCCGCATCATCGCCGTCTTCCCGGAGTACCTGGCCGAGGACCAGCGCGTCCCGGACGCCCTCGCGGAACTCGGTGAGCTGGCCAAGACGCCCGCCGCCAACATCATCAAGCTGCCGAACATCTCGGCGTCCATCCCGCAGCTCAAGGCCGCGATCGCCGAGCTCCAGGGCCAGGGCTACGCGCTTCCTGACTACCCGGACGACCCGAAGACCGACGAGGAGCGCGACATCCGCGCCCGCTACGACAAGGTCAAGGGCTCCGCGGTCAACCCGGTCCTGCGCGAGGGCAACTCCGACCGCCGCGCCCCGGCCTCGGTGAAGAACTACGCCAAGACCCACCCGCACCGCATGGGCGCCTGGACCGCCGACTCCAAGACCAATGTCGCGACCATGGGCGAGAACGACTTCCGCTCCACCGAGAAGTCCGTGGTGATCGCCGAGGACGGCGCGCTGCGGATCGAGCTGGTCGGCGACGACGGCACCACCACGGTGCTGCGCGAGTCGGTACCCGTGAAGAAGGACGAGGTCGTCGACGCCTCCGTGCTGCGCGTCGCCGCGCTGCGCGAGTTCCTGACCGCGCAGGTCGCCCGCGCCAAGGCCGAGGGCGTCCTGTACTCCGTGCACCTCAAGGCCACGATGATGAAGGTCTCCGACCCGATCATCTTCGGCCACGTGGTCCGCGCGTTCTTCCCGAAGACCTTCGCGAAGTACGCCGACAAGCTCGCCGCGGCCGGCCTCACCCCGAACGACGGCCTCGGCGGCATCTACAAGGGCCTGGAGTCGCTGCCCGAGGGCGCCGAGATCAAGGCCTCCTTCGACGCGGAGCTGGCCGAGGGCCCGGAGCTGGCCATGGTCGACTCCGACAAGGGCATCACCAACCTGCACGTGCCCTCGGACGTCATCATCGACGCCTCCATGCCGGCCATGATCCGCACCTCGGGCCACATGTGGGGCGCGGACGGCCAGGAGCACGACGCCCTCGCCGTCATCCCGGACTCCTCCTACGCCGGCGTGTACCAGGCCGTCCTCGACGACTGCCGCGCCAACGGCGCCTACGACCCGTCGACCATGGGCTCCGTCCCGAACGTCGGCCTCATGGCGCAGAAGGCCGAGGAGTACGGCAGCCACGACAAGACCTTCGAGATCCCGACCACCGGCACGGTCCGCCTGGTCGACGCCGACGGCAACGCGGTGCTGGAGCAGACGGTCTCCGCCGGCGACATCTTCCGCGCCTGCCAGACCAAGGACGCCCCGATCCGCGACTGGGTGAAGCTGGCCGTCACCCGCGCCCGTGCCACCGGCGACCCGGCCGTCTTCTGGCTGGACGAGGGCCGCGCCCACGACGCCAACCTGATCGCCAAGGTCAAGGCCTACCTGCCGGAGCACGACACCGAGGGCCTGGACATCAAGATCCTCTCCCCGGTCGAGGCGACCAAGCTGTCGGTGGAGCGCATCCGCCGCGGCGAGAACACCATCTCGGTCACCGGCAACGTGCTGCGCGACTACCTGACCGATCTCTTCCCGATCCTGGAGCTGGGCACCAGCGCCAAGATGCTGTCGGTCGTCCCGCTGATGGCGGGCGGCGGCCTCTTCGAGACCGGTGCCGGCGGCTCGGCCCCGAAGCACGTGCAGCAGCTGGTCAAGGAGGACTACCTGCGCTGGGACTCCCTCGGTGAGTTCTTCGCCCTGGTGCCGTCCCTGGAGCAGTACGCGGAGGCCACCGGCAACACCAAGGCCCGGGTCCTCGCCGACGCCCTCGACCGCGCCACGGCGACCTTCCTCAACGAGGACAAGTCCCCGACCCGTCGCGTCGGCGGCATCGACAACCGCGGCAGCCACTTCTACCTGTCCCTGTACTGGGCGCAGGAGCTGGCCAAGCAGACCGACGACGCGGAGCTGGCCAAGGCCTTCGCCCCGCTCGCCGAGACGCTCACCGCCGCCGAGCAGAAGATCGTCGACGAGCTGAACGCCGTCCAGGGCAAGCCCGCCGAGATCGGCGGCTACTACCAGCCCGACCCGGCCAAGGCCGCCGCGGTCATGCGCCCGTCGGCCACCTGGAACGAGGCGCTGGCGTCCCTCGCCTGATCCTCAGACGTTCCCCGGCACCCCGTCTCCTTCTCCGGGAGGCGGGGTGCCCGTCTGTGCCGTCCGAGCCCCGGAGCCGCCCCGTGACCGACGCCCCGCCCGCCTTCGAGCTGCTGCCCGGCGCTCCCGGGTCCCCCGTGATCCTCCACGTGCCGCACTCCTCCCGCCGGATCCCCGCCGACGTCCGCACCGGCATCGTGCTCACGGACGCCGCGCTGGAGCGGGAGCTGGACCACATGACCGACGCGCACACCGCCGAGATCGCCGAGCGGGCCGCAGGGCTGGCCGCCCTCACGCCGTGGCGGTTCGTGAACCGGACGTCGCGGCTGGTCGTGGACCCGGAGCGGTTCCCGGACGAACGGGAGGAGATGGCCGCCGTCGGCATGGGCGCCGTGTACACGCGGACCTCGCACCGCGAGGTGCTGCGCGCCGCCGGCACCGACCCCGGACCGCTGGTCGAGCAGTACTTCAGGCCGTACGCGCGGGCGATGACCGAGGCGGTCGCCGGCCGGCTGGCGGCGACCGGGCGGGCCGTCGTCGTCGACGTGCACTCCTACCCCACCGAGCCGCTCCCCTACGAGCTGCACGGCGAGGGCCCGCGCCCGGCGGTCTGCCTCGGCACCGATCCGTTCCACACCCCGCCCGGGCTGCTCGCGGCGGCCCGGGCGGCGTTCGCACCGTGCGGGGAGACCGGCCTGGACAGCCCCTTCGGCGGGACGTACGTACCGCTGGACTTCTACGGGCGGCGGCACGAGGTCCGCGCGCTGATGGTGGAGATACGCCGGGACACCTACATGACCGAGCCCGGCGGCCCGGCGGGGCCCGGCCTGACCCGCCTCGCGCGGTCACTCGCGGCGCTGGTGGACGCCGTGCCGGCCTGACCCGGCGGCCGCCGCCGGGTCAGGCGCGCAGCCACTCGGTGACGACCACCTCGCCGCCGGTCCGCAGCCGCAGCGCGAACGGGCCCGCGGGCGGGGCGTCGCCGGTGAACCGGCCCATGTCGTCGGCGGTCAGCCGGGCGTGCGCCCGCGGACCGCTCAGCACCTCGATCCCGGCCGGGCCCGGCGGCAGCACCTGGCCGATCAGCCCGTCCGCGGTGACCTCCACGTCGACGGTCACCCCGTCGCTGCGGAAGGTCAGCATCCGCGGCGGGTCCGTCTCCCCCCGGACCGGGATGGCGTCGACCAGCGAGTCGAAGGTCAGCTCGGCGACGCGGGCGTCGAGGTCGTGCAGCGCGAAGGCGTCGACGGCGACCTGGCGCAGGCCGGCCGGAACCGGGTCAAGGATCGCGGCCGCCTGCCGCAGCTCCTCCTCCAGCAGGCCGTCGTCCGGGTCGTCGTCCGCGAACGCCCCCTCGGGAAGTCCGTCGCGGGGCCCGGCGAAGTCGTCGAGCCCGTCGAAGTCGTCGTGCCGGTCGCTCATGCCGTCCCCCGTGTCTCCAGCCGGGCCCGCAGCCGGCGCAGACAGCGCTGGCGCATGGGTCCGATGCTGCCCACCGCGATCCCCAGCGCGGCGGACACCTCCTGATAGCTGGGCGGCGGCGAGGCGATCAGCACCCGCAGCAACTGGCGGCACCGCTCGCCCAGTTCCTCGAACTCCTGCCACAGCCGGCGCACCCGCTCGGTCTGCGCGGCGGCCTCCTCGGAGTCGAGCACCGACTCCTCCGGCGTACGGTCCTCGCTCGGCCGGTCGAGCAGCTGCGGGTCGTCCGTCGGCGTCCACCGCTTCGAGGCGCGCAGCAGCTTCAGGCACTCGTGGCGTGCCGTGCTCGCCAGCCAGGAGCCGGTCTTCTCCGGTTCGCGGATCCGCCCCAGGTGCTGGGCGAACCGGAACCAGGCGGTCTGGTACACCTCGTGCGCGTCGGCGTCGGACAGCCCGTGCGCCCGCACGACGGACCACACCAGCGGGCCGAGCCCGTCCACCAGTGACTTCCAGGCCGCCGCGTCCCCGTCGGCGGCCGACCGGACGAGCGCCCCGACATGTGCACGGTCCACGGTCCCACCCCTCGTGTACGACACGTCATCGTACGCCGTGGAGCGAGTGCTTCCGGCCGCCGTCAGGACGCTCACGACCCGCCGGCCGACGGGTCGACGGTGACCGGGTGCCAGGTGGGCGGCAGCAGCGCGGGCACGTGCGCGCCCCGCACCTCCGCGTACTCGGTGTTGGCCGCGAGGAGCTGCGTGCGGGCCGCGCGCGGGTCGGTCTCCTTGTGCGCGGTCATGTGGGCGGCGACGAGACCCGCGACCACGGGGGTGGCGAACGAGGTGCCGCTCCACTGCGCGTGCCCCTCGAACATCACCTGGTCCGGCTTGGCGGGTGCCTCGCCCGGCTCGCTCAGCACCCCGTTGTGCCGGGGGTACTGGCAGGTGCAGGGATAGGCGAACCCGAACCGGCAGGCGTCGTAGGTGGAGTGCTGGTAGACGTACGGCACGGGGGTCCCGAACCCGGTCAGCGCGCTGGTGAGGCGCTCGCCCGGGGCGTAGACCTTGACCCAGCCGCCGTGGTTGCTGAAGCAGGCGCCGAACTCGCCGTCGGAGCGCAGCGCGCCGACCGACAGCACCGAGTTCTCCCAGCCGGGCAGGTCGGCGTAGGCGGCGGGCCAGAACGGCGTGGCGCTGGCGTTGTTGCCGGCGGCGGCGACGAGCAGGGTGCGCTGGTCGCGCAGTTCCTCCATGAAGGCGTGCACCCCGAGCAGGCCGTCCACGCGGCCGTTGGAGGTGCCGGCGGAGAGGCTGAGGACCTCGGGCCAGCCGCCGCGGTCGACGGCCTCGAAGAGCTTCTCGCCCAGCTCCGACTCCAGGATGGCCCCGGCGTCGTTGAGCGTGCCCAGGACGGTCACGTCGGTGTTGGGGGCGACGGCGGCGACGAGCCCGGCGATGAAGGTGCCGTGGCCGACGTACTGCAGCAGGACGCCGTCGTCGTCGCACTCCTTGAGCTGGGCGTCGCCGTCGGTGTGGGCCAGCAGCGGGTAGGAGCGGTAGTCGTTCATGAGGCCGGTGTCGATGACGAGGACGCCCACGGCGGTCTCCTCGTCGTACGGCGTACCGGCGGCGGCCGGGTTCGGCGGCTCGCTGACCGGGACCGGTACGGGTTCGTCGCCGGGGCAGGCGTTGACGGCGATGGAGACGACGTGGTTGCGGCTGATCAGCCGGCGCCCCGCGCGACCCTCCACGGTCCGCAGGGAGCGCAGGGCGTGGGCGACGGTGGAGTCGGTGCCGCGGTCGCCCTCGTCCGCCTCGCCGACCCGGATGCGGGTGATGCCGGTGCGGTTGGTCTCGGGGCCGGCGCGGCGCACGGAATCCGAGGTGAGTCCGGACATGGCGGTGAAGTGGTCGCGCACGGTGTCCTCGACGATGCGGGCCTCCTCGCCGTCGCGGGCGAGGACGACGCCCTTCTCGTAGAAGAACTCGGCGGAGTCGTCCGGGCCCATCGCCAGCGGGATGTCCGGCATCGAGCGCTGGATCTGGTCGAACTGCTCGTGGAATCGCTGTGGTGCCATGGCATGTCCTCCACGTCGGCGGCGGTGACGGCGGTCGTGGCCGCGTCCGGCTGCGGTCTGGCTGCGGCCGGGGCCGCGTTCTTCAATCAGAGTCCCGGGGCGGCCGATTGATACAGACTCGAACCTGTGGGGTGTGGTTCCGGAGCACTACCATCCGTGGGGTGACGGCGGGAAACGACTCGGTTCTCCAACTGCTGCCCATGGTGTTCGCCGCCCCCAACGAAGCGCTGGCGCGGGCGGAGGAACTGCTCGCGGCCGATCCGTCGCCGCTGCACGCCTCGGTCGCCCACCAGGTGATCGGCATCTGGCAGCGGGACTTCGGCGACACCCGGCTGGCCCTGGCCCACCTGCGGCGCGCCCGGGATCTGGCCTCCCGCGCGGACTCGCCCGAGCGGGAGGCGGACGTCCTGGCCACGCTCGGGGTCGCGTTGGTGCATTCCGGGCGCACGCGGGAGGGGCTGGCCGCGTTCGAGCGGGGCGTGGCGCGCGGCACCGGGCACACCAGGGCGCGGGTGCTGTTCCGGCGGGCGTACGTCTGGTGGGTGCTCGGGCGGCACCGGGAGGCGCTGGAGGACGTGCGGCGGGCGATCCCCGTACTGCGGCAGGCGGACGACGTGATCTGGACGGCGCGGGCGCTGACGCTGCGGGCGACCGTGCACCTGGCGCTGGGCTCGGTGGAGCGCGCGGACGCCGACTTCACGGCGGCGGAGCGGCTGTGGGACACGACCGGCCAGGAGCACGACAAGGCGGACGCGGTGGAGAGCCGGGGGCTCGCGGCGTTCCGGTCCGGTGACGTGCCGGCGGCGCTGCGGCTGCTGGACGAGGCGGAGGAGCGGTACGCGAAGCTGGGCACGCCGACGTTCATGCTCACCATCCGGCGGTGCGAGGTGCTGATGGCGGCGGGGCTGGCCACGGAGGCGCTCACCGAGGCGGACGCGGCGACGGCCGCGCTGGACGGGATCGGCGGGCAGTCCACGCGCAGGGCCGAGTTGCTGCTGGTCGCCGCGCGGGCGGCCCGGCTGGCGGGCGAGCCGCGGACCTCGCTGGCGCGCGCGGCTCTGGCGGTGCGGCTGTTCGCCGGGCAGCGGCGCACCTGGTACGAGACGCACGCCCGGCTGGTGCTGCTGGAGGCGCGGGTCGCCACGGGGCGCGCGTCGGGGCGGCTGGTCGCGGACGCGGCGGCGGTGGCCGAGCGGCTGGCCGCCTTCGGGGCACCGGCCGCGCCGGAGGCGTCGCTGCTCGCGGGCCGGATCGCGCTCGGTCTCGGCTGGACGGCGGACGCGGAACGGCATCTGGCCGTCGCCGCGCGCAGCCGGCACGGCGGACCGCCGCTGGCGCGGATGACCGGCTGGGCGGCGCAGGCGCTGCGGGCCCGGGCGGCGGGGTCGGCGCGCGGGGTGCTGGAGGCCTGCCGACGGGGCCTGGACGTGCTCGACGACCACCGGATGACGCTGGGCGCCTCGGAGCTGCGGGCCCGGGCCACGGCGCAGGGGGCCGAACTGGCGGCGCTCGCGCAGGAGGCCAGTCTGGTCTCGGGCGGGCCGCGGCGGCTGCTGGTGTGGAGCGAGCGCTGGCGGGCGACGGTGCTGGCGGCGCCGCCGACCCGGCCACCGGCCGATCCCGCGCTGCTGAGCGGCATGACGGCGTTCCGGGAGATCGCCGCCCGCGCGGAGGAGGCCCGCACGGACGGCGGCCGGCCCGTCCCCGCGCTGGAGCGCGAACAGCGGCGCCTGGAGCGGGAGATCCGCTCCCGCACCCTGCACATGCGGGGCGGGGCGCCCGGCGACGGCGACCGGTTCGACGTCGGGCGGCTGCTGCGGCGGCTGGGGGACGACGTACGGCTGGTGGAACTGGCCGTGCTCGACGGGCGGGTGCACGTGCTGCTGTGCGGACAGGGGCGGGTGCGGCGGTTCGCGGCCGGGCTGCTGGCGGAGGCGGAACGGGAGGCGGAGCACGTGCAGGCCGGGCTGCGGCGGCTGGCCCACCCGGGGGCGGAGGCGCGGCTGCCCCTCGTGGAGGCGGCGGGCGCGCGCCTCCAGGAGCTGCTGCTCGGCCCCGCCGCGGCCCACCTCGGCTCCGGTCCGGTGGTGGTGGTCCCGCCCGGCCGCCTGCACCGGGTGCCGTGGGCCCTGCTGCCCGCGCTGCGCGAGCGGGTGCTCAGCGTGTCGCCGTCGGCGAGCAGCTGGCTGCGCGCGAGCGACACGGCCCCACCGCCCGGCGGCCGCCAGGTCCTGGTCCGCGGCCCGGGACTGGCGAGCGGCGGGGCCGAGGTGACGGAGCTGGCGGAGCGGTACGGGGCGGTGGGGGCGCCGGGCGTGGCGGCGCCGGGCGGGACGACACCCGGCGCGCCCGGCACCGGCGCGTACAGGGGGCCGGGGGACCGGACGGACGGGACTCCGGACCGCGCCGACGGGACGCCCGGCCGCACGGACCGGGCGCTCGGCCCGGCCGACGGGTACGGCGTCCCGGGCGGCGGGGCCGGGTCCCCCGGCCGTCCCGTGCCGCGGCCCACCGTGCTGGAGGGCGACGCGGCGCGGGTGCCGCGGGTGCTGCGGGAGTTGGACGGGGCCGCGTTGGCGCACATCGCCGCGCACGGCACCTTCCGTGCGGACAGCCCGCTGTTCTCGTCGCTGCGCATGGCGGACGGGCCGCTCATCGTGCACGACCTGGAGCGCCTCGACCGCAGCCCGTACCGGATCATCCTGTCCTGCTGCGACACCGCGCGGTTCGCGTCCGTCGGCGCGGACGAGCTGCTCGGGCTGGTCACCGCGCTGCTGCCGCTGGGCACGGCAGGCGTGGTGGCGTGCAGCGCGCCCGTCAACGACGCCGCGGTGGTGCCGCTGATGCTCGCCCTACACAAGGGCCTGGACGCCGGTCTGTCGCTGGCGGAGGCGCTGCGCGACGCGCGGGCCGCGCTGCCGGGCGACGCGGTGCACCAGGCGACCGGCTGGGCCTTCTCGGCGTTCGGCGCGGCCTGAGACCTCGCCGACGGACGCGTCAGGCGGGCTGGGACTCGGGCAGGTCCATCAGCCAGGGCAGGGCGCCGCGGTCGCCGGCGCCGAGGCGGGTGTAGGCGCCGTAGAGGTGGTTGCCGACGGTGCGGACGGACAGGGTGAGGCGCTCCGCGATCTGCCGGTTGCTCAGACCCGCGGCGGCCAGCGTGACGATCTGCCGCTGGCGGGCGGTGAGTTCGCCGAGCACCAGTGCGGACAGGGCCGGGGTGCGGGCGCCCTGGCAGCGCCTGGCGAGGGCGGCGGCGCGGGTGCGGGCGGTACGGGCGGCGCGCGGGTCGCGGTGGGCGGGCACCGCCTGGGCGTGCGCCTCGGCCGCGAACAGCAGGAAGCCGCGCCGCTCCAGCTCCTCGGCCACCCGGTCGAGCGCGGGTCCGTCCTCGCGCGCGAGGGCGTCGGCGTGCTCGGCGAAGACGCCGGTCAGCCGCCCGGCGGCCCGGTCGGGGGCGCCGAGCCGCACGGCGTCGTACGGGTCGTCGGAACCGGCCGCGCGGAGGGCCTCGTCGAGGTCGCCGCGCGCGGCGGCGGCCCAGGCGGCCGTGCCGTGGCTCCCCGCCGACGTCTCGCCCGACTGGGCGGTGGCCAGGGCGAGTTCACTGAGGCAGGAGGAGTCGTCGAGGCTCGTCCGCAGTCCCTCCCGGGCCCACGCGGCGGCCTCGCTCAGCCGCCCGCGCAATCGGGCGAAGCGGGCGCGCAGCGCCGCGTACCCGGCGGGCAGCGGCGTTCCCTCGGCCGCCAGCCACTCCCCCACGGGCGTCTCCAGCTCCGTTACGTCGGCCTGTTCGATGCGCAGCGCGAGGGCGGCCCGCTCCACCTCCAGGGCGGGGCCGCACCGGTCGGGGGTGCGGGCCAGGCGCCGGGCCCGCAGCCGGCCCGTGGCGGCGCGCAGTACCGGGCCGTGCAGGGGGTGGGCGAGCCGGGCGGTGCCCCGGTCGTCGACCGTGACCAGGCCGTCGGCCTCCAGGCGCTCCAGGATCCGTACGTCGAGATCGTCCGGGTCGAGGGGCAGGGGCTCGGCGAAGGCAAGGCGTTCGAGTGTCTCGCGCTCCTCGGGGCGCTCGCGGTCGAGGAGGGGCGCGGTGCGTTCCCGCACCCCCGCGGTGATCGGTACCGGCCCCCGCCAGGCCCGCTGGTCCGTACCGGGCACCGGCAGGAGCAGGTCGTGCTCGCGCAGGGCGGCCAGCAGGTCGCGCAGCAGCCGCAGGTCCCCCCGGCACAGGCGGTGCAGCCGGTCGGCGGTGAGGGGGTCCAGGCGAGTGCCCGCCCCCGCCGTGAGCAGTTCGGCGGTCTCCTCGCGGGGCAGCGGTTCCAGGGCGAGGCGCGGCAGCAGTTCGCCGGACCACAGCCGGGACACCGCGCCCGGTACGGCGGCGCCCTCGGTGGCGACCACCAGGAGGCGGGTGCGGCCGTGCACGGCGAGCTGGTGCACCAGGGCGGCGGAGGCGCTGTCGAGCAGGTGCGCGTCGTCGACCAGCAGCAGCCGTACGCCGGACAGCAGGTGCAGCGCGCGGTGCAGCGTGACGCCTTCGGGCAGCAGGTGGGCGAAGGCGGCGAAGGGGATGTCCCGGGCCTCGGGCGTGCCGGCCGCGCGGGCGCAGTCCAGGCCGCGCAGGGCCTCGGTCACGAGCCGGGTCTTGCCGAAGCCCGCCGGGCCCGTCACCACGAGGCCGCCCCGTCCGGCGGCCACGGACCGGCGCACCAGCTCCAGTTCGTCCGTCCGCCCGGTGAACGGCCAGGGCGTCCAGGGCGTCTTCGCGTCGCGCAGAGAAGTCGTCACGACAACATGAGCCGGCCTACTCATCCCTGATACAGGGTGACTTGAGTACCCCCCGACTCAGGCGCCGGATCCCGGCCGGACGGCAGTCTGGGGGTCATGACCGCACGCTACTGCTCGCTCGCGCAGCAGCCGCTCCCCGCGTTCGCGCCGGGGCTGGCCGCCGAGCGTGTCGCCGCGCTCGTCGGCGGGCAGCGGATGTGGGTCGACGGAACCGTTCTGCACTACTGCTTCCTGGGCGGCGACACCGACGACTCGGTGGTCCCGATGCGGGGGGCCGGCCGGCCGCGGCGGGAATCGTGGGTCGGGACCGAGGAGCAACGGGACGTGGTGCGCGACTGCTTCCGGGAGTGGCGGGACCTCGGCATCGGGGTCGGTCTCACCGAGGTGCGGGACCGCTCGGAGGCGGAGCTGCGCATCGGCTTCCAGCCCGGTGACGGATCCTGGTCGGCGATCGGCAAGGACGCGCTCCGGGTCGGTCTGAACGACCGCACGATGAACTTCGGCTGGGACCTGACCGCGCCGGGTGAGCGCGCGACGGCCCTGCACCAGATCGGGCACGCGCTCGGCATGCTGCACGAGCACCAGAGCCCGTTCGCGGGCATCCTCTGGGACGACGAGGCGGTCTACACCGAGCTGGCGGGCCCGCCCAACCACTGGAGCCGGGAGCGGACCTTCCACAACATCCTGCGCAAGCTCGACGGCGACGAGGCCAACGGACCGGTCTGGGACCCGCAGTCGATCATGGAGTACCCCTTCCCGTCGGGTCTGATACTGGAGCCCGAGCACTACCGCTCGGGACTCCAGCCGCCCGGCACCCTGTCCGCCGCCGACAAGGAGTTCGCCCTGCGCTGGTACCCGCCCACCGGCCGGCCGGGTCCGCTGGTGCCGTTCCGTTCGGTGCCGCTCGGCCTCGGGCCCGGCGAGCAGGCCGACTTCCGGCTGGACCCGCCGGAGACCCGCGAGTACACCGTGGGCACCTTCGGGGACAGCGACGCCGTCGTCGTGGTCTTCGAGGAGCGGGACGGCGTGCCCCGCTTCCTCGTGGGACAGGACGACGGCGGCACCTCCCGCAACGCCACCATCAGGGCCCGTTTCGTCAAGGGCCGCCGCTATGTCGTCCGGGTGCGCCTGTACTCCTCGTGGGGTGCGGGCGAGACCGCGGTCATGTGCTGGTGACCGCGGGACTCAGGAACGCCCGGGCGCCGCGGCCACAGTCCGGCACCGGGGGCCGGCCGCCGTACGCCACCTTCGGGGGAGGGTGACGTACGGCGGCACACGCCGTGTCCGCCGCTGGGGGGCGGCGGACACGGCGACTTCCGTGAAGCGGCGCCGGCGTGGCCGGCGGCGGCGGGCGTCGCGATCCGTGAGGCGGTACCGACGTCGGCGGGAACGGCGTGGGCGACACCGCCCGAGGAGCGGATGGCCGCGACGACACGGTCCGCGGCCTGCTTGCTGTCGGGGTGGTCCGAGGAGTGGTTGACGGCCACCGCGGCGCCCTCCGCAGCGAGCCGGATCGCGATCGCTGCCCCGATGCCTTTCGAAGCACCGGTGACCACCGCACTTTGCCCGTCAGGCGTGCGGGCGCGTCTTTCAGCTTGGACATGTGTCCCCCTTGTCCTGGTCGGCGGCACGTGGCAGCGGTTGGCGCGTCCTTGCGCCGGAAAGGGGGTCGTCGGCCGGTGGGGTGTTCCAGTTGCACCGAAAGGTGTTTCCCGGGTCGTAGCGGGACTTCACCTGCCGCAGCCGGGCGTACTTCTCCGGTCCTTCGTACGCTTCGGTGAGCGTCCGGACGTCGTCGCCTTCGTCGGCGTTGCGCATGTTCAGGTAGGACCCCGCGGCCACGCAGTCCCCGATCCGGCCGACGGCTTCCCGGACCTGCCGCACGTACGGGGCGTCAGACCGCGGGTCCTGCCAGTGCAGGAGGAACTCCAGCCACCACGGGCACCCACGGTGGGAGAAGGCGCTGTCGGGCTCGGGCACGTCGCGCAGCGCACCGCCGAGGCCCAGGAGCACGATCTCCCCGCCCATCGGCATCTCTGTCCAGAAACGCACTGTCTCGGATATCGCCTCCTCGTCGAGTCCCCGAAGGTGCGCCGCCTTCGTGTAGTAGCGCTGTCCGTCGGGGAACTCGGCGTCCATGAGCCGCTGCACCCCGTCCGCGAACGGCAGCACGAGGCACTCCTGCGCCGAGGGTCTGCCCACCTGGGTCAGGGAGCGCACCTGTGCGGCTGCGGGGTCGGCGGCGTCGCCGAGCCACATGGCGATCAGCAGCAGCCCCGGGCTGCCCACGCGTTCGGCGGGCACGAAGGGATAGGCCGGCAGGCGCTTCTTCAGTGATGCGTGCCAGCCGATCTGCCGGGGCAGTCCCGGGGCCAGGTCCGCGTACGCGGCCAGCGCCTCGTGTGCCTCCTCGGGCCCGTACAGGGACGCGGCGACAAGCATTCCGGGGCCGAATCGGTGCGCGCGGAGGGTGAACCGGGTGACGATCCCGAAGTTGCCCCCGCCGCCCCGCAGTGCCCAGAACAGGTCCGCTCGTTCGGTGGCGGAGGCTTCCACCACCCGGCCGTCGGCCAGTACCACTTCGCACGCCACGAGGTTGTCGCAGGTCAGGCCGTAGGACCGGGTCAGCCAGCCGGTGCCGCCGCCGAGAGCCAACCCGCCCAGCCCGGTCTCGGACACCGTCCCGGCCGGCACCACCAAGCCGTGTGCGGCGGTGGCCGGGTCCAGGTCGGCGAGGCGGCAGCCGCCCTCGGCCTCGACCAGGCCCTGGCCGGCTCGCACGGTCACCCGGCGCATGCCCGAAAGGTCGATGGTGAGGCCGCCGTCGCACAGCGCGTGACCCGAGACGGAGTGGCCCCCGCCGCGCACCGACAGGGGCAGGCCTTCCGCCCGGGCGGCGTCGACGGCGCGGACCACGTCGAGGGTTGAGGTGCAGACAGCGATCGCCGCGGGCCGGCGGTCCACCATGGCGTTCCAGACCGTGCGGCGCCTTTCGTAGTCTCCGTCTCCCGGCAGCAGCAGCCTTCCACAGAACTCAGGAGTGAGGGCGGCCCGCATCTGACGCATGCGGTCGGCCTTCACCGCACCGATCCCGGAGGGCACGGGATCTGACCGGCCTGACCGATCCCGGGCATTTGGTAGACGGCCACCAGGAGTTCATGCACCGTCAGGTTCGGGTCCCAGCCGGTCGCGACAGGCGTGCCGAATCCCGAGAGGAAGGAGCCGAGCCGTTCTCCGCGCCGGGGACCGGGATGCCGGCCCGGGTTGCGACCGGTGCCGTCCCGGCCGGCGGGGAGGACGGACGTCTCATTCGTGGGTGCCGGCCGGGCGGGCCGGTGCGAGGAGCTGCTGGAGTGCGTGAGGGGCATGAGCGTTCTCCCAGTGTTCGATGATCAGTCCGTCGGCGAACCGCCAGAGTCCGCAGAAGGGCATGGCGAAGGGTCGGGGACGGGAGGCCCGCAGTGTGCCGAGAACGGCGCCGAAATAGTCGTTGGCGACGACGCGTTCGGTGTCCATCACGAGGCTGCCGCCGGTGGCCTGGAGGAGGGCCCGCTCATGGGCCAGGACGGCGTCCCTTCCCCGGACCACCCGGCCCTCATCGGTGCCCCGGTGCGCGGGGTGGAGGACGATGCCGGCGTCTGCGAAGTCCACCAGGCGCGGCAGGTCCGCATAGACGGCTTCCAGGATGCGTACGTGCGGATGGACGGGGGCGGACCCTGAGGTTACCGAGGCGGTCATCGGGTGGCCCCCTGCGTGTCCGGACGCCAGGGCGTGGCTTCGGCACACACCTTCTCGACCTCGGCCCACTCGCTGTCGCTGAGCCGGAGCCCGGCCGCCGCGACGTTCTCCTCGAGGTGGGAGACGGAGGTGGTCCCCGGGATGAGCAGGGTGTTCGGGGAGCGGCGCAGAATCCAGGCCAGGCCGAGTTGGGCTCCGGTGGCACCGTAGCGACCGGCCACGGCGGTGAGTACGCCGTCGGGGCCGACGAGATCGCCGTGACCCAGCGGGAACCAGGGGATGAAGGCGATGCCGTGCCTGTTCGCGTAGTCGAGGACGTCCTCGCCCGACCGGTCCGCGATGTTGTAGAGGTTCTCCACCGCGGCGATCTCGGTGATCCGCCGGGCCTGGTCCAGCTGCTGCACGGTTACTCCGGGCTGGCCCGACAGTCCGAGGTGACGGATCTTTCCCTCCCGCTGCAGCTCAGCGAGGGTTCCTATCTGGTCCTCCATCGGCACCGCGTCGTCGATGCGGTGCAGCATGTAGAGGTCGATGCGCTCCAGACCGAGCCGGAGGAGACTCACTTCGACCTGCTGGCGCAGGTACGCGGGCCGGCCGAGTGCCACGATGTACGGAGAGCGGTTTTCCGCCCTGACCCAGTCCTCGGGCCCGCTGCGCAGCATTCCGCCCTTCGTGGCGATGACCAGGCCCTCCGGGTAGGGGTGCAGTGCGGTGCGGATGAGTTCCTCGTTGTAGCCGGGCCCGTAGGAGTCGGCCGTGTCGATGAAGTCGACGCCGAGTTCCACGGCGCGCCGCACGACCGCCACCGCGTTGTCCGGGTCGGCGGGCGGGCCCCACATGCCGGGGCCTGTCAGATGCATGGCGCCGTAGCCCATGCGGTTGACGCGCAGGCCGTCGGCGAACGTGAAGTGGGTGGGGGGTGTGGCGGTCGGTGTGATCATGCCGTTGCGCTCCTCTCGGGTGTGCTGGTGAGGGGTTGTTCGGTGCCGGAGGCGGATGCCTCGCCATCCAGGGTCCTGTCGTCGCCCAGCCAGGTGCCCACGCTGATCTCCGCGGTGATCCCGGGTCCGAAGCCGGCGATGATGCCGCGGTGCCCGGGGCGCAGGGTTTCCGAGGTGATCACCCTCCGGAGTACATCCAGGACAACCGCGGACGCGATGTTGCCACGGTGGGTGAGCGTGGCACGGCTGAAGGAGAAGAGGTCCGGCGGCACGCCCAGGAAGTGGGACAGGTCATCGAGGATGCGGGGGCCGCCGGCGTGAATGACGTAGAAGTCCAGCGCGGAGGCATTCCAGCCGTGGGTGGCTGCCACGTCCCGGAGGGCGGGGGCGAGTTGCTCCATGGTGTGGGGCACCCGGCGGTCGAGGCGGAAGTGGAACCCGGTGTCCTTCACGGCGTAGGAGATCCAGTCCTCGGTGTCCGGGACCAGCCGGGAGCCGTTGGCCTCCAGCCGCAGGCCGTGCGTGGAGTGGGACTTGACGACGGCCGCGGCGATCGCGTCGCCGAAGAGGCCGTTCGACAGCAGGTTCCCCACGTCCAGGTCGTCGGGCTGGTAGCACAGCGAGCAGAACTCGCAGGCCACCACAAGGACGTTGGAGCCGGCGTGGGAGGCGCAGAAGTCCTGGGCGCGGTTGAACGCCGCACCTCCGGCCGCGCAACCGAGCTGGGCGATCGGGATCTGGCACGTGTCGTGCCGGAAGCCCAGTTCGTTGATCATCCACGCGGTGAGCGACGGCATGGTGAACCCGGTGCAGGACACGAAGACGATGGCGTCGATGTCCGCGGCCGCGAGTCCCGCGTTGTTCAGGGCCTCGTCGACCACGGTGGGGATACGGGCCTGCGCTTCACGCACGTAGACCTTGGTGCGCTCCTCGACGCCCGGGTGACGAAGGGTGCGCTCGAGAGGCTGGATCAGATGTCGTGTGCGGACGCCTGTGCTGGAGATGAGTTTCAGCGCGAGGGGCAGCTGGTCGTGGTTCCCGTGCAGACGCTCCGCGAGGTGCAGGGTGTCCTCCATGGTGATGGTGTGCTCCGGGACGCTTACGGCAGGGCAACATAGGACCGCCATGGCACTCCTTCGGTGTGGTCGGTCGGGGTTCGGGGTGGGCTGCGGGAGACGAGGCCGTCGCGTGACCTGCCGGTCGGCCGCCGCGGCAGCGGTGGCTCGTGGCTGTGAAAGCACTGTCGAGGGCTGCTCGTCAGCTCCGCACCGGGACACAGGACCGGTTAACCGGGGAGGGGAGGCCCTAACAGCAGTCGAGGGCTCGTGCTGTGAACGCGTTGAAACGGGCCGGAACGGCGACGCCCTTGAACGCGAACCGAACTGGGGCCCACACTCCGACCGGACCGCCTCCCGGCCGGCCGTCTTGCGGCGGCGACGGTCGTGTCGTTGCTGACCGAGGTCCGCCCCACGACCGTCATCGGCTGCGAAGAGCCCGCCCGGAGTTCGCCGCGGTCGAACGAACAGTCACCCGCGTACGGGCACGTAGCGCCACGTCACGGGATCCAAGGGCGCAGCTCGGAACCGTTCGCCCCGGCGGCCGCCCTCAGTCGGCGTCCCCAGGGACGGATGACGCACAGGAGCGCTCATGAGCCGTGCCGGCGGTTCCTCGCCAGCGGCGTGAGAGCACGGGCCCGTTCTTCCTACACGGCGGCCGCTGCGGGTGGCGTGCAAACGCGCTGAGGGTGTCGATGAGGTCTGCCAGAGCGCGATCCGTCTGAGCGGAGCGCAACAAAGGGTCGAGGTCGAGGAAGTGCTGCCAGTGGCTGCACGCCTCCCCCAGGCGTCCGGCTTCGAGCGGAAGGTGCGCGAGACGGGTGTGGGTGAGGGCCTCCGGCCGGTGTTCCCTCGACGAGCGGCCGTGCACCGCGGCCTGGAAAGCGGCGACTGCCTGGTCGCGCCGGCCCAGGGCGTGAAGGGCCCGGGCCCCGTTGGTACGCGAAGGCCGCCGCCGGACAGGAGGTGAACGACCCCTCCTCGCGGGGCGTCTGGCGAAGAGCGTCCTCGGCGGCGGCGAGATCGGCGTCCGCCTGACGGTGTTCGCGCAGCAGGGCGCGGGCCAGGGCGCGCTGACTCAGCACGTACGCACGGACTGCCGCAGGTGCGCCGGGGGGGCGTGTCCGACGGCCGGCGTGGCGAGATCCGCCGCCTGCCGGATGTGGCCGAGGTTCGCGGCCTGGGTGCTCATGGCCCGCAGGACGATGGCACACGTCAGCCGGTCACCAGCCGCGTGCGCCAGGCCGAGGCAGGTCCCGAAGTAGGTCTGGGCGAGCCCCTGATGACCCGCGTCCGCGGTCATGACCGCCAGCAAGTGGGTCAGCTGGGCGACTGCCGTCAGGGCCATTCGGCGCAGTTCATCCGACGCCGGTCCGGATATGAAGCCATGCCGTCGTCGGCGAGGTAGGCAACGAGCGCGCTGCGCGCCTGGTTGCCGCCGCGCGCGTCGACGCTGGCCGCGAAGAGCCGTGTGGCGGCTCCCAAACGAAGTAGGTGGTCCTGCTGACTCCCCAACGCGTACGATGCCCTGGCCAGTTGGGCACCGCTCCAGCCAGGCTTCCGTGAGGAGGGCGGCGAGTCGTCGGGTCGGCTGCTGGGGCGACGTCTGTATTCCGGCCCACGGAACCGCACGTTCCAGCAGGGCGCGAGTGTGTGGCACAGGACGCCTGCTCCGGTACACGCCGCCGGCCGGCTTCCACTCCCTCGAGTGAAACGCTTACCACGCAATCGGCCCGGAATCCTCACCCGGCGAACGACACCGTCTACTTCTGGCCAACAGGCTGCCGGGACGCAGCAGGAGTGCACGTCCGAGGCCGTTCAACGCGTTCACGCGTCCGGTACCTTGTGCGGCTTCTCATTCCGCTTTGTCCGGCGCTGTAATGGAGAGCCACCGCGCCGCCCTTACGGCAACGTACCCAAGGCGGGGGCGGGGCAAGAGGGAGGACCGCGTCCGCGCGGGTGAAAGGGAACGCGTCGCGAGTCGTCGCCGCCACCCTCGCGACAAAGGTCTGCAGAGTGTGCGTCATGCAGGATCCCTTCACCTTCGAAGCACTCGTACGACCCCACGACCAGGCCGGTTCCGATCAGCCGGACACCCGTCCGCGAGGCGCGGTCCGCCACCGGGCCAGGACACCCGGCAACGACCAGCCGTTGGAGACCAACCCGAAGAACGACACGGATTTGGCGGTCGCCACGGATACGTGAAGTCGCCGCACAGGAGCGCTGACATGTTCGGTTACGCCGACAGTTGGGAGACCTACTGGGCCGAAACAGCGGCCCAGGGGCAATCGTCGCTGTGGGACTGCGAGCCCGCGTTCGCGAGCGCTCGTGACCTGCCGCTCTTCGCGCCCCACCTCGACCCCGAGCAGCCGCTGATCGACCTCGGTTGCGGCAACGGGACCCAGACCCGCTACCTCGCCCGGCACCACGGGCGGGTCGTCGGGACCGACGTGTCCGCCTCGGCCATCAGGCAGGCGCGCGCCCTCGATCCCGACCACATCTATCTGGTGCTCGATCTGCTCGACACTTCGGCCGTGAACGCCCTGTACGACATGCTCGGCGACGCAAGCATCTACATGCGCACCGTCCTTCACCAGATCCGGCCGGAGCACCGCCCCGCCTTCGCTGCCTCCTTGCGCACCCTGCTGGGCGCCAACGGGGTCCTCGCCTTCGTCGAGCTGGCATCAGGCGCCGAGGATTACCTGCGCCAGCTCACAGCGGAGTACGGCCCTCCCCCGGCCCTCACCCGAGTCCTCGACACCGGTGTCCGCCCCGGCAGCATCCATCGTGACGAGACGCTTGCCCTTCTGGGCGAGGACGAGTTCACCGTACTCGCCGAATCTGACACCACCGTCCACACCACCTACACCCTGCCCACCGGGCGGCGCGCTGAAGTCCCCGCGTACTTCATGGCACTGCGCCGCACGCGAACGAGGACGGCGGAGGGCTTCGGGAGCCGGTGAGGCGGCCGACGCGCCGCGAGCTTGGTGCCGACGCCCGGTGAGCCCGGCTTGCCCTCCAGTACGGTCCCCTCATGGGAAATGGCGAGGGTGTGCCGGAGAAGGTGGCGTAGGTCCTGGTCCGGGACGGCCTGACGCTCGTGACGTGTAGTCAGGGCAAGGAGCGCTGCTACCTCCCGGGCGGTCGTCGTGAGCCGTTCGCCCAGGCGCTGGTCCGCCCCGACCTGCCCCAGCGGCCCTGAGGCAGGGGGCGCTCCGCAGTGCCGCCGAAGTGACTGCGCTGTCGGCGGTGGTCTTCCACGAGCCGGATCCTTGCCTCGCTGGAGAACATGGCCCAGGCACGGACTGGGCAACTACGCACGCGCCGGCCGCACCTTAGTCACCGAGGGGACCGCTGATGAGGCGTTTCGCGCCCGGTCCGGCATCGGATGCGGCGCCACCGTCGGCCGTTCTGCTCCCCCTCGCGTTGATGGGCAAGGAGACCTTCGTACAGGTTCAGGACGCCACGCGGCCGTACCGGAGAACGATCTCTTCGCCGGACTGCGCTGATCCGCTGGGCCGCACTGCCGACCGGGACAAGCGCGGGGGCGACCCGGTCGGCAGCAGCTGCCTCAGCTGGTGGGCACAGCGGCGGCCAGGACGGTGGTCACGCCTGTGCGAGGAGCGTGTCGTAAGGGGTGGTGCGCAGGCGGCCGGTCATGAAGGACGGGAAGTCCTTGATGAACGCGCTGCGCGTGTACCCCGTCCCGGTTCCGGCCGTGTCGCGCTGGAAGACGGTGCGAAACATGGCGCGGTACTCGTCCGCGTCGATGGTCTGGTTGCCGTCCTTGTCGGTGGCGTCGAAGAGGACTTCGGCGACTCTGATCAGTGCGGGTCCGGCGAGGGAGGGAACGGCCGCGGCGTGCTCCTCCGCGCTGACGGCCCGTGGCCGCTGCGTCTCGTGCCCGGACACGGGGGGAGACTCGCCGCCGGGCCACACCCCCGCCCCCGCCTCGCCAAGGACCCGTCGCTTTCGAACTCCCGGGTTCAGCTCGGGAGCGTAAGCGGGTCATCGTGGGTGAGCCAGTCCTGCTCGGCGACCCAGACACGCATCGCACGGCTCCGATGGGCGGACGGGCCGCCCCCGACCAGCACCACGTGCTCGCCGCGGTAGAACGTCTTTATCTGCTTGAGGACCTGGTCGCCAAGAATGGTCAAAGGCCGGTTTCGGATACCTCCGAAACCGGCCCTGACCTGCAACTGTCTCCAGTCGGGACGACAGGATTTGAACCTGCGACCCCTTGACCCCCAGTCAAGTGCGCTACCAAGCTGCGCCACGTCCCGGCGGGCGACCCACGGAACTCCGTGATCGCGCTGGTCAACCCTACCTCATCCAGGGAACGGGGCGCCCCCGGTTCGCGCCTGGTCGTCCCGATGATCACATCGCGAGACGGTTTTGCGTCATGTGCCCGACCAGGCGTTACCTCGCACGGTGCGAACCGAACGACCCGAACAGGCCAGTACCGACGTCACCGCAGACCGCTCCGCGCGGCGGGCCGTGACCGTCTTCCCGATCCTCGTCCTCGTGGCCGGCGCGCTCGGCCTGCTGCTCCCCGGTGGTTTCACCGGGTGGAGCGAGGCCGTGCCGTACCTGCTGGGCGTCGTGATGTTCTGCATGGGCATCACGATGACCCCGGAGGACTTCCGCGGGGTCGCCAGGCGTCCCTGGGCGGTGGCCCTGGGACTGGTCGCGCACTACGTCATCATGCCCGGGCTCGGCTGGGCCGTGGCCCACCTGCTCGATCTCCCCCCGCAGCTCGCGGCCGGCGTGATCCTGGTCGGCTGTGCGCCCAGCGGCACGGCCTCCAACGTGGTGACGTACCTCGCTCGCGGCGACGTCGCCCTCTCCGTCTCCGTCGCCACCGTCTCCACGCTGGTCGCGCCGCTGGTCACCCCGCCCCTGACGCTACTGCTGGCCGGCGAGTACCTGCCGGTGGACGCCGGGTCCATGGTCACCGACATCCTCAAGACGGTCCTGCTGCCGGTCCTCGCGGGCGTCGTCGTACGGCTGCTCGCGGGGCGGTACGTGCAGCGGGCGCTGCCGGCGCTGCCCTGGCTTTCGGCGCTGACGATCGCCGTGATCGTCGCGGTGGTCGTAGCGGGCAGCGCGGACGCCATCAAGTCGGCCGCCGGGCTGGTGTTCGTCGCGGTGGTCCTGCACAACGGCCTCGGCCTGGCCCTCGGTTACGGAGCGGGCCGCCTCGGCCGCCTCGGTGAGCCCGGCAGCCGGGCGATGGCCTTCGAGGTGGGCATGCAGAACTCCGGCCTCGCGGCATCCCTGGCCACGGCCCACTTCAGCCCCCTGGCAGCTCTCCCCGCGGCGGTCTTCTCCGTCTGGCACAACATCTCCGGTGCCCTGACGGCCGCGTGGCTGTCACGCCGGGGGCGATAGGGCGACGGCGGCCGGCCGGTCGACCGCACGACGGGCCCCGCCGCAAGGTCCGCCTCCGGGAAGGTACCGGGGGCGGCCTCCGCCGGCGGGACCCGCGCCCCGGTCGCGCCACACCCCTCGGCTCCCCCGGCCTCCGCCGCAGGCGTCCGGAGGCAGGGGCCGCGGGGAGTTCGACGTCGTAGCGGGCGGCCGGCTCGCGGACCCGGTCGGTCCGGCCCTGGGCGACCAGGAAGCTCAGCGACTCGGGCAGGTACCTCAGCAGCACGGGGACGAAGAGCAGCGAGACCACGCACATCCGGAAGGCGGCGCGCCGGCCGAGCGGTTCCACGATCCACAGGGCCACGTAGGCGGAGAGGACGCCGCCGGCGTGGTGGGCGGTCAGCAGCAGGCCGATGACGAGGGCGCCGCGCCCGCGCGGGACGTAGGCGCAGACCACCTTGTTCGCGTTGACGGAGTGTCGTAGCAGCCGGCCGGTTTCCGCACACCCTGTCTCCCCCGCGCCGCCGTGCGCCCCGGCTAGCGTCGCGGCATGACCCACAGCTTCGTCGTCCACGTGCCCGACGCGGAACTCGAACCCGAGCCGCTCTCCCCCGACCAGATCGTGTCCGGCGACCCCGAGGTGACGGGCAAGGTGGTCTGGGAGTCGGCGGACGGCGGGCAGGTGCGGGGCATCTGGCAGATCACGCCGGGCGTGGTCACCGACACCGAGGCGGACGAGCTGTTCGTCGTGCTCAGCGGCTCGGCCACCATCGAGGTCGAGGGAGGCCCCACGCTGAGGGTCGGGCCCGGCGACCTGGCCGTGCTGCGCGAGGGCGACCGTACGACGTGGACGGTGCACGAGACGCTGCGCAAGGCGTACGCGATCAACCTCGGCGGCTCCTGAGGTCCAGCGGTTGTCCGGAGCTTTGTCCTGTCAAAAGGTTGACATGATGCCGACGCCCGCCCAGGGTGGCCTGGACAGATCACGGACAGGTCCGAAGAGGGGCTCTCATGGTCGACGCACTCGGGGTCGCCGTCGTCGGTTTCGGCTGGATGGGCCGGGTGCACACCCAGGCGTACGCCCGTGTCCGGCACCACTACCCGCGGCTCGCCCTGCGGCCCGAGCTGGTGGCCGTCGCGGAGGAGGTGCCGGGGCGGGCCGAGGAGGCCGCCGAGCAGTTCGGGTTCGCCTCGACGACCCGTGACTGGCGGGAGGTGGCCGCCGACCCGCGCGTGGGCGCGGTCAGCATCACCGCGCCGAACTTCCTGCACCGCGAGATCGCCGTGGCGATGGCGGAGGCCGGCAAGCACATCTGGATCGAGAAGCCGGTCGGACTGACCGCCGACGACGCCCGCGCGGTCGCGGACGCGGTCGCCGCGGCGGGCGTCCAGGGCGCGGTCGGCTTCAACTACCGCAACGCTCCCGCCGTGGAGGCCGCCCGCGACCTGATCGCCACCGGCGGGATCGGCACCGTCACGCACGTCCGCATCCGCCTTTTCAGCGACTACGCCGCCCATCCCGAGTCCGCTCTGACCTGGCGCTACGAGCGTGCGCGCGGCGGCAGCGGGGTGCTCGGCGACCTGGCCTCGCACGGCGCCGACCTGGCCCGCTTCCTGCTCGGAGACATCGCGTCCCTGACCGCCGACACGGCGATCTTCCTGCCCGAGCGGGCCCGGCCCACGGTCGCGACGGCGGGTCACTCACGGGCCACGGGCGGCGAGTCGGGGCCGGTCGAGAACGAGGACTACGTCAACTGCCTGCTGCGCTTCGCGTCCGGCGCCCGGGGCGTCCTGGAGGCCTGCCGGGTCTCGGTCGGGGAGCAGAACAACTACGGCTTCGAGGTGCACGGCACCACGGGCGCCGTGTTCTGGGACTTCCGCCGCATGAACGAACTGGGCGTCAGCCGGGGCACGGGGTACCAGGACCAGCCGGTCTCCACGGTGTACGTCGGCCCCGGACACGGCGAGTTCGCCGCCTTCCAGCCGGGTGCCGCGAACGCCATGGGCTACGACGACCTCAAGGTGGTGGAGGCGTACCGCTTCCTGCGCTCGGTGGCGGAGGGAGTGCCGCACGGCGCCGGCCTGCCGGACGCCGTGCACAGCGCCGCCGTACTGGAGGCGATGGCGCGGTCGGCGCTGAGCGGCGGCTGGGTCACCCCCGAGGTTCCCGCCTGACCGCGGGCGGGCGACTCGCCCGCACCGCCCACCTGCCGATCACGACCTTCACCGGGGGCAGGACGAGCCAGCCCCACATGGCCGCGGGGCCGATCGCGAGGGCGAGGGGGACGCTGAGCGCGAACACCACGACCGACGCGGCGAGATCCAGGCCGTAGATCAGGAAGCCCTCCTCGGGGACGGTGTCGCCGCGCAGCCAGGGCCGGGCGGCCAGGAGCGCGACCAGGGCGAGGTGCGAGGCGCCCAGGGAGGCCACCGCCGCCGCGTAGACGGCGACGGAGGCCGGCTCGTGGCCGTACTCGGAGATGAGCGTGGTGGGGAAGGGCACGAGGGCGGCGACGCCGAGGCCGAGCAGCGACAGGGTGATCACCTGGCCGTCGACCCGCTCGACGAAGCGGAAGATGCGGCGGTGGTCGCGCCAGAAGACACCGAGCACGACGACGCTCAGCGCGTACGCCCCCAGGTTGGGCACCAGCTCCCGCAGTTCGTCGCGGTACGCCGCCGGGTCGAGGCCGCGGGGCATGGAGAAGTCGAGTACGAGGAGGGTGATGGCGATCGCGAAGACGCCGTCGGCCAGCGCCACCACCCGCTCGGGTCCGCCGGCCGGAGTCGATTTCCACATGCCCCCGACGGTAGAAGCGGCACCACGCGGGGCGGCGTCACACGCCCGGGACGCCACCGGACGTCACACGGCCGCGGTGCCGGGCGGCATGTTGTAGGGGGTGACCACCTGGATCGCGGAGGGCAGGGACGGGCCCGCGGGCGGCAGTGCGCCGTGGGCCCGCATCACCGTGCGGCAGGCCTCCCGGAGGTCCTGCCGCAGGTCGTGGTGGAGTACGGCGGACAGGCGGTGCTCGCGCAGCAGGCGGGTGTTGTCCTGGTCGAGGTCGTGGGCGATGAAGACCGCGCAGGTGCGGCCCAGGTCGGCGAAGGCCCGCAGGGTGGCGATGTTTCCGCCGCCGATCGAGTAGACCGCGCGGATCTCCGGATCGCGTTCCAGCGCGGCCCGGACCAGGTCGTACTGGGTGGCGTCCAGCCCCTGGCCCCCGGCGATCTCCACGAGGGCACGCTCCGGGTGCCGGGCGCGCATGACGGCGCGGAAGCCCATCTCGCGCTCCTCCTCGTTGCGGAAGAAGCCGCTGCTGAGACTGGTGAGGACGTTGCCGGGACGGTCGCCGAGCCACTGGCCCGTCAGATGGGCGGCGGTCGCGCCCGCCGCCCGGTTGTCGATGCCCACGTAGCCGAGCCGGGAGGCGGCGGGCAGGTCCGTCACCAGGGTCACGACGGGGACCCCCGCCGCGGTCAGGCGGCCCACCGCGGCGGCGACCTCGGGGACGTCCGGCGCCTTGAGGATCACTCCCTGCGAGCCTCGCCGGGCGATCCGGTCCAGGACGGCGGTCAGCCCGCCTGCCGGGCCGGTCTCACGGAAGTGGAAGCGCGAGCGCACGACGGCGGGGTGCAGGGAGGGCAGTTCGGCCTCCAGCGCGGCGCGCACGGCGGTCGAGAAGCGCTCCGGGGACTGCATCACTATGTCGATCATGAAGGTGCGGCCGACCAGCCGGACCTGGGTGCGCTGCCGGTCCAGGTCGGCGATGGCCCGGCGCACCTCGTCCGCCGTGGACTCCCGCACCCCGCCGCGACCGTTGAGCACCCGGTCGACCGTGGCCTCGCTCAGCCCCGCCTGACGTGCGATCTCCCTGATCGGGAAGGGATGGCCCATGTCCGGCTCCTCCGTGGCCCGCTCAGTCCCGCGCGGATGTCTTGAGGGGTTTTTGATGGCTGGCTGCTGGTTGTTCGCGCTGTTTGTCAGGACAAGAATGGCAGCACCGTGCCGCCCCTGTCAGCGAAAGGGCGACCGGGTGCCGGCCACGGCAACCACGCACAAGGAGCAGCGGAAGAACATGCGTATCGGAATCCTCGGCCTCGGCCGCATCGGTGCCTTCCACGCCGAGACCCTCGCGGGACTCGCCGCCGTCGACTCGCTGGTCGTCGCCGACCCGTTCGCGGATGCCGCGCGGGCGGCCGCCGACCGGTTCGGCGCCGAGGTCGCCGCCTCGCCGGAGGCGCTGCTGGCCGCCGGCGTGGACGGTGTGGTGGTCGCCGCGGCGACCGACGCCCACCCCGAGCTGATCGTGGCCGCGGTCGAGGCCGGGGTACCGGTCTTCTGCGAGAAGCCCGTCGCCCGGACCATGACGGAGGGCGTCGAGGTGCTCAAGGCGGTCGCCGGCCGCGACGTGCCGGTGCAGATCGGCTTCAACCGGCGCTTCGACGCCGGGTTCACCGCCGCCCGGGAAGCGGTGCTGGGGGGCGAGCTGGGCAAGCTGCACACGGTGCGGTCGACCACGCTGGACCCGGCGCCGCCGCCCGCCGCGTACGTCGCCGCGTCCGGGGGCATCTTCCGTGACTGCTCGGTGCACGACTTCGACATCATCCGCTGGGTGACCGGCCGCGAGGTGACCGAGGTGTACGCCGTCGGCGGCAACCGGGGTGCCGAGTACATCAGGGAGGCGGGCGACGCCGACACCACCGGCGCCGTCCTCACCCTGGACGACGGCACGATCGCCGTGGTCTCCAACAGCCGTCACAACGCGCGCGGTCACGACGTCCGCATGGAGCTCCACGGCTTCGCCGACTCCATCGCGGTCGGTCTGGAGGACAGGCTGCCGCTGCGCTCGGTCGAGCCCGGCGCGACCTTCCCGGCGGGCACGCCGCACGACTTCTTCATGGACCGGTTCACCGCGGCCTACCGCGCCGAACTCGGCGCGTTCACCGAGGTCGTCGCGGGCGGGCGGCCCTCGCCCTGCACGATCGAGGACGCGCTGGAGGCGGGCTGGATCGCCGAGGCGTGCACGCTGTCGCTGCACGAGCACCGTCCCGTGACGATCGCGGAGGTGCGGCGGGGCTGAGCCCGGACGGGCCCGGTGGGACTGCGGGCCGACGGGTGACACGTCGACGGGTCGACGGGTCGACGGGTCGAGCGACCTACGAGCCGGCGGGGTCAGCCCGTCGGCTCGCTGATGTTCACCATCCAGGGGATGCCGAACCGGTCGGTGCACATGCCGAAGACGTCGCCCCACATCTGCTTCTCCAGCGGCACGGAGACGGACCCGCCGGCGGACAGCTTCTCCCAGTAGCCGCGCAGCTCGGCCGCGTCGTCGCCGCTGAGACTCACCGAGAAGTTGGTCCCCGGCGTGTGGTCCATGCCGGGCGGGGTGTCGGCACCCATCAGGGTGAAGCCGCTCGGGGTCTCCAGCATGGCGTGCATGATCTTGTCGGTGTAGGCCGGGTCGGGCATGCCGGCCGAGCCGAAGGTGTTCAGCGCGAGGGTGCCGCCGAACACCTGCTCGTAGAACTCCATCGCCTGTCGGGCGTCGCCGTCGAAGCTGAGGTAGGGGTTGAGTCGCGAGGTCATGACGCCTCCCGGGTCGGGACGAAAGTGCCAGTGCTGCGCACGCTAGCGCGCACCACCGGCAACGGCCCGCCGAGCGGCGCACCGGCGGGACCCGCCCGCCGGCGCGGTCGGTCTCAGGCGCCGCAGGAGCGCAGGAACTTCCGGGTGCGCACCGCGATGGGCAGCGGCTTGTCCGGCTCGCACGGGTACATGTCCTGCTCGACGATGGCGAACAGGTCCACGTCCAGTTTCTGGGCGGCGGTCAGCACCGGGCCCAGCTCCGGCACCCCGGCCGGCGGTTCGCACATCACCCCGCGCTGCACGGCCGGCCCGAAGGGCACGCCGCCCGCCCGCACCTCGGCGAGGATCTCGGGGTCGACCTGCTTGAGGTGCAGGTAGCCGATGCGTTCGCCGTAGGTCTCGATCAGCTTGACGCTGTCGCCGCCGCAGTAGGCGTAGTGGCCGGTGTCCAGGCAGAGGTTGACCAGGCCGGGGTCGGTGGCGTCGAGGAAGCGCTCGACGTGCTCCTCGGTGTCGATGTGGGTGTCGGCGTGCGGGTGGACGACGATGTCCAGGCCGTAGGTGTCGCGCACCTCGCGGGCGAGGCGTTCCATGCCCTGGGTCAGGTGGGTCCACTGCTCGCCGGTCAGCTCCGGCGGCTCCAGGATCTCGGCGGTCTTGTCGTCGCGCCAGAAGGACGGGATGACGACCAGGTGCTCGGCGTCCATGGCCCGCGTCAGGGCGGCGACGCGGCCGACCTGTTCCCAGGTGGCGTCCCACTCGGAGGGGCCTCGGTGCAGCCCGCAGAAGATGGTGCCCGCGGAGACCTTGAGCCCGCGCCGGGTCACCTCGTCGGTGAGCCGGGCCGGGTCGGTGGGGAGGTAGCCGTAGGGGCCCAGCTCGATCCAGTCGTAGCCGGCCTCGGTGACCTCGTCCAGGAAGCGTTCCCAGGGCACCTGCCGAGGGTCGTCGGGGAACCAGACGCCCCAGGAGTCGGGGGCCGAGCCGACGCGGATGCGGTCCAGGGCAGCGGGCATGTCAGGTCTTCCCTTCGACGGTGTGCGGTGCGTCGGTGACGGGTGGCGTGTCCCCCGGCACCGTGTCCTGCGCCTTCTCCTCCTCCGGCTTCTTCCCCTCCGGCTTCTTCCCTTCCTTCGGCTTCTCCCCCTCCGGCTTCTTCCCTTCCTTCGGCTTCTCCCCCTCCGGTTCCCCGTCCTTCGGCTCCGCGTCCGGCAGCGCCTCCACGTCCACCCCGCCGACCTGGGCCAGTTCGTGCTTGAGGGCGGCCAGTTCGGCGCCGCCCGCCATGTGGTTGGTGAGCTGTTCGAGGGTGATGCCCGCGCGGGCGGCGCTGAGTTCGAGGGTGCCCAGGCGCAGCACGCTGAAGTGGTCGCCGACCATGTAGGCGTGGTGGGGGTTGTGGGTGATGAAGATGACGCCGAGGCCGCGTTCGCGGGCGGCGGCGATGTACTTGAGGACCACGCCGGACTGCTTGACGCCGAGAGCGGCGGTGGGCTCGTCCAGGATGAGGACGCGGGCGCCGAAGTAGACGGCGCGGGCGATGGCGACGCTCTGGCGCTGACCGCCGGAGAGGGTGCCGATGGGCTGTTCCAGGTCGTCCAGGACGATGCCCATGTTGCGCAGCTCCTCGTCGGCGGTCCGCTTCATGCGGGCGATGTCGAGACGGCGCAGGGGCCAGGGGCCCCTGGTCATCTCGGAGCCGAGGAAGAAGTTCCGCCACACCGGCATCAGCGGGATGGTGGCGAGGTCCTGGTAGACGGTGGCGATGCCCCGGGCGAGGGCGTCGCGCGGGGTCGTGAAGCGCACCGGTTCGCCGTCGACGAGGAACTCGCCCTCGGTGTGCTGGTGCAGCCCGGAGATGATCTTGATCAGGGTGGACTTGCCCGCGCCGTTGTCGCCGAGCACGCAGGTCACCCGGCCGGGGTGGACGGCGAGGTCGACGCCGTGCAGGGCGCGGACGTTCCCGTACGCCTTGCCCGTGCCGCGCAGTTCGACGATCGGGCCGCCGGGCCCGGGTGCGGGGTCCGTGCGGACGGCACCGTCGGTGCCGGGGGTCTTGGTGGTCATTTCCGTCACCTCCGGGTCGCCGCGCGGCGGACGTACAGGTTGATCAGGACGGCGCCGAGCAGCATCACGCCGAGGAAGGCCTTGAACCAGTCGGGGTTCCAGCCGGCGAAGACGATGCCCTGGTTCACCATGCCGAACATGAAGGCGCCGAAGACCGGGCCGATGGCGGAACCGTAGCCGCCGGTGAGCAGACAGCCGCCGATCACGGCCGCGGCGATGTAGATCAGCTCCTGGCCGACGCCCTCACCGGACTGCACGGTGTTGAAGGAGAACAACTGGTGCATGCCGACGAACCAGGCGCCGAAGCCGACCAGCATGAACAGCGTGATCTTGGTGAAGGTGACGGGCACGCCGACCGCGCGGGCGGAGTCCTGGCTGCCGCCGACCGCGAAGATCCAGTTGCCGTACTTGGTGCGGAGCAGCACCCAGGTGGCCAGGGCGGCGAAGACCAGCCAGTAGAAGACAGTGATCTTCACCTCGACGCCGCCGATGTCGAAGGACGAGGCGAACACGGCCTTGGCCTGGTCGAAGCCGTCCATGTCGCTGATGTCGTCGGTGGCAACGTTGCCGGTGACGAGTTTGGTGACGGCGAGGTTGACGCCCTGGAGGATGAGGAAGGTGGCCAGCGTCACGAGGAAGCTCGGCAGGCCGGTCTTCATCAGCACCCAGCCGTTGAACGCGCCGACGGCGAGGGAGACGACGAGGGCGACGATCACACCCATCCAGACGTTCACGGTCAGCTGGTAGCTGAGCATGCCCGCGGTGAGCGAGGAGGCGACCACGGCGACACCGGCCGACAGGTCGAACTCGCCGCCGATCATCAGCAGGGCCACCGGCAGCGCCATGATGCCGATGGTGGACGACTGGTAGAGGACCGTCGCCATGGAGCCGCCGTCGCGGACCGAGGGGGCGGCGATCAGGAAGAAGACGAACACGGCGACGGCGCCGAGGAAGACCCCGACCTCGGGCCGGGCGAGCACCCGCACCGCCACCGGGCGCTCGCGGGTGCGCCCGTCGGTCTCCTTGGGGCCGGGGGCCGGCGGTGTGGTCACCGCCGGCTCAGCCTGTTGGGCCATGCTCATCACCGGGTGCCCTTCGAGGCGAACTCGGCGACGGCCTTCACGTTGGACTCGTCGACGAAGGCCGGGCCGGTCAGCACCGGCTGCTCACCGCCGCCGCTGTAGTTGCCGTTGTTCTTGTAGAGCCACAGCCCGTCGACGGCCAGGTAGCCCTGGAGGTAGGGCTGCTGGTCAACGGCGAACTCGATGTCGCCCTTCTCGATGGCGCCGGTCAGCTCCTTGTTGAGGTCGAAGGTGGCGACCTTGGCCTCGCTGCCGGACTCGTCCACGGCCTGCACGGCCGTCATGGCGAAGGGGGCGCCGAGCGTGACGAGGTGGTCGATGTCGCCGTCCTGCTTGAGCTTGGCGGTGACGGTCGACTTCACCGAGGGCATGTCGGTGCCGTTGACGTAGAGGTTCTCGATCGAGCCCTCGAAGGTCTTCTTCACGCCCTCGCAGCGCTGGGTCAGGCCGACGTTGCCCTGCTCGTGGATCACGCAGACGGCGTTCTTCGCGCCGTCCTCGTTGAGCCGCTTGCCGAGCGCCTCGCCGGCCACGCTCTCGTCCTGGCCGAAGAACTCCATCAGGCCGAGCTTCTTCCAGTCGGCGAGACCGGAGTTGAGCCCGACCACGGGTATGCCGGCCTTCTCCGCCTTGCCGAGGACGCTCTTCAGGGCGTCCGGCTTGGCGAGGGTGACGGCGATGCCGTCGACCTTCTGGTCGATCGCGTTCTGCACCAGGTTGGCCTGGTTGCCCGCGTTCGGGTCGGCGGAGTAGACGAGCTTGACGTTGTCCTTGGCGGCCGCGGCCTCGGCGCCCTTGCGGACGATGTCCCAGAAGGTGTCGCCGGGCGCCTGATGGGTCACCAGGGCGACGGTCATACGGGGGGTGTTCGCCTTGCCCGCGGAGGCGCCCGAGCCCCCCTCCTCGTCGGCCTTCTTCCCGCCCGAGCTGCTGGAACAGCCGGCGAGGGTCAGGGCCGCGGCGGCGGCGAGGGCCACGGCGGGGGCGAATCTGCGGGAGCGGGCGTGCGAAGAGCGGTCCATCTTTCCTGCACCTCACTGTGCGACTGTGCGACGGGAAGCCGTGTGCCAGACCAGAGAAGAACGGCTGTAGCGCTGGGACCGGATACAAGTCCTTGGGGCGCCCGCTGTCAATACTTTGTCAAGACATCATTTCACTCACAGGTCCGAATGTAAGTACAAACTATTGACAGCGTCGTCCAGGAGTCATACACCTGGGAGGCGGCAGGCCCCCGCCCAGCCCGAGGAGCGTCGCACATGGCCGAGTCAGTCCCGCGTTTCGATCTGATCACGATGGGCCGCATCGGGGTCGATCTCTATCCCTTGCAGACGGGCGTACCCCTGGCGGAGGTTGAGACCTTCGGCAAGTTTCTCGGCGGCTCGGCCTCGAACGTGGCGGTCGCCGCCGCCCGCCTCGGCCGCGCCACGGCCGTCATCACCCGGACCGGGGACGACCCGTTCGGCGGCTATCTGCACCGCGCGCTCCGGGAGTTCGGCGTCGACGACCGCTGGGTCACCCCCGTGGCCGCCCACCCGACCCCCGTGACCTTCTGCGAGATCTTCCCGCCGGACGACTTCCCCCTGTACTTCTACCGCCGCCCCAAGGCCCCCGACCTGGAGATCCACCCGGAGGAGCTGGACCTGGACGCGATCCGCGCCGCCCGCATCTTCTGGATCACCGGGACGGGGCTGAGCGAGGAGCCGAGCCGTGCGGCGACCCTGGCCGCGCTCGCCCACCGTGCCAAGTCCGGCACCACCGTCTTCGACCTCGACTGGCGGCCGATGTTCTGGGCCGATCCCGACCAGGCCCGCCCGTACTACGCCGAGGCGCTGCGGCACGCGACCGTCGCGGTCGGCAACCTGGACGAGTGCGAGATCGCCACCGGCGTCCGCGAGCCGCGGGCCTGCGCCGAGGCGCTGCTGGCCGCCGGTGTGGAGCTGGCCGTCGTCAAGCAGGGGCCGAAGGGCGTCCTGGCCGTGCACCGCGACGGCCGCGACGCCGAGGTGCCCCCGGTGCCGGTCGAGGTGGTCAACGGCCTCGGCGCGGGCGACGCGTTCGGCGGCTCGCTGTGCCACGGTCTCCTCTCCGGCTGGGAGCTGGAGCGGATCATGCGGTACGCCAACGCGGCCGGCGCCCTCGTCGCCTCCCGACTCGCCTGCTCCTCCGCGATGCCCACCGGGGCCGAGGTCGACGACCTCCTCGCGCGAGCCACTCCCTGAACGGAGCAACGCCTTGTCCCTCAGCATCCCCGACCTCACCGCGGTCAGAGCCCGGCGTCCGGAGGCGGTCGCCGAGGCCGCGGCCCGCCGTACCCGCCGGCCGCTGATCGGCGACTCCGGCCGGCTGATGATCGTGGCGGCCGACCATCCGGCCCGCGGCTCGCTCGGCGTCGGCGACCGGCGGCTCGCCATGGCCAACCGGGCCGACCTGCTGGAGCGCCTGTGCACCGCGCTGTCCCGGCCGGGCGTCGACGGCGTGCTCGCCACCGCCGACGTGCTGGACGACCTGCTGCTGCTCGGGGTGCTGGAGAACAAGGTCGTCATGGGGTCGATGAACCGCGGGGGTCTCGCGGGCGCCGCCTTCGAGATGGACGACCGCTTCACCGGTCACCGCGCCGAGGACCTCGCCCGGCTGCGCTTCGACGCGGGGAAGCTGCTGCTGCGCGTCGACTACGACGATCCCGGCTCGCTGGACACCATGGAGGCCGCCGCCCGCGCCGTGGACGCCATGGCGGAACGCCGGCTGCCGCTGTTCGTGGAGCCCTTCATCTCCCGGCGGGTCGACGGCCGGGTGCGCAACGACCTGTCCGCCGAGGCCGTCACCCGGTCCGTCGCCATCGCCTCCGGCCTCGGCGGCACCTCGGCCTACACCTGGCTGAAACTGCCCGTCACCGACGACCCGGAGGACATGGGTGAGGTCCTGGAGACCTCCACGCTGCCCGCCGTACTGCTCGGCGGCGACATAGGCGGCTCGCCCGCCGACCAGACGGCGGCCTACGAGCGCTGGCGCAAGGCGCTCAGGCTGCCCACCGTGCAGGGCATGGTCGTCGGCCGCTCGCTGCTCTACCCGGCCGAGGGCAGCGTCGAACAGGCGGTGGACACGGCCGTCGGACTGCTGTGACCGAAGAGACGGAGGAGCGGACGATGACCTATCACCTTCCCGCCGGCAAGGCGGCCGCGGACGGCCCGTACACCGTGGAGGTGACCCCCGAGAGCGCCGGCTGGGGCTACTCGGGACTGCGCGTGCTGACCCTGCCGCCCGGCGGCGGCCACACCTTCGACAGCGGCGAGAGCGAGTGGATCGTCCTGCCGCTGAGCGGCGGCTGCACCGTGGCAACCGCGGACGACTTCGGTCAGGAGACCTTCGAACTCACCGGCCGCGACGGCGTGTTCAGCGGGGTGAGTGACTTCGCATACGTGCCGCGCGACGCCCGTACGACCGTGACCTCTTCGGGCGGCGGCCGCTTCGCGCTCACCGGCGCCCGCTGCACCCGCCGCCTGCCCGCCCGCTACGGCCCGGCGTCCTCGGTCCCGGTGGAGCTGCGCGGCAGCGGGAACTGCTCGCGGCAGGTCAACAACTTCGGCGCGGCCGGGGTGTTCGAGTGCGACAGGCTGATCGCGGTCGAGGTGATCACCCCGGGCGGGAACTGGTCGTCGTTCCCGCCGCACAAGCACGACGAGCACCGTCCGGGCGAGGAGTCGGTGCTGGAGGAGATCTACTACTTCGAGTTCGCGGAACACGAGGGGACCCCCGGTCTCGGCTACCAGCGTGTCTCCCCCTCGGGGCGGGGGCGGGGCACGGACGTGCTCGCCGAGGTGCGCGACGGCGACGTGGTCCTCATCCCGGACGGCTGGCACGGACCGTCGATGGCGGTCCCCGGCCACGACATGTACTACCTGAACGTCATGGCGGGACCCGAGGCCGAACGCGCCTGGCTGATCTGCGACCACCCCGGGCACGCCTGGATCCGCGACACCTGGCCGGACCAGGCCGTCGACCCCCGACTCCCCCTCTACACCGCACCGGAGAGGTCCGCATGAGCGCCACCGGCACCCGCCGACTGACCACCGCCCAGGCCCTGGTGCGCTTCCTGGCCGCGCAGTACACCGAACGCGACGGCGTACGGCACCGCCTGATCGCCGGCACCTGGGGCATCTTCGGCCACGGCAACGTGGCGGGCGTCGGCCAGGCCCTCGTCGAGTACGGCGACGTCATGCCCTTCCACCAGGGGCGCAACGAACAGGCCATGGTGCACGCCGCCGTCGGGTACGCCCGGCAGCTCAACCGCCTCTCCGCACAGGCGGTGACGACGTCCATCGGCCCCGGCGCCACCAACCTGGTCACCGGCGCGGCCCTGGCGACCGTCAACCGCCTGCCGGTCCTGCTCCTGCCGGGCGACTACTTCGCCTCGCACGCCGCGGGCCCGCTGCTCCAGCAGCTGGAGCACCCGGTCGAGGCCGACGTGTCGGTCAACGACGCCCTGCGTCCCGTCTCCCGGTACTTCGACCGGATCAGCCGCCCCGAGGCGCTGCTCGCCTCCGCGCTGCGGGCGATGCGGGTGCTGGCGGACCCGGCCGAGACCGGCGCGGTCACCCTCGCGCTGCCGCAGGACGTGCAGGCGGAGGCGTTCGACTGGCCGGAGGAGTTCTTCGCCGACCGCGTCTGGCGGGTACGGCGGCCGGCGCCCGATCCCGAGGAGCTGACCGAGGCCGTCCGGGCGCTCCGCGCCGCCCGGCGCCCGCTGATCGTCGCGGGCGGCGGCGTCCACCACAGCGAGGCCGAGGCGGCGCTGACGGCGCTGGCCGACGCCACCGGCATCCCGGTCGCCTCCACCCAGGCCGGCAAGGGCGCCCTGCGCCACGACCATCCGGCCGACCTCGGCGGCATCGGCCACACCGGCACCGCCGTCGCCGACGACCTGGCCCGCACCGCCGACCTGGTGATCGGCGTCGGCACCCGCTACTCGGACTTCACCACGGCCTCCGGCACCCTCTTCCAGGCCCCGGACGTCCGCTTCCTGAACCTCAACATCACCGCCTTCGACGCCCACAAGCTCGCCGCCCGCACCCTCGTCTGCGACGCGCGGGCCGGGCTCACGGCGCTGACCGAGGCGCTGTCCGGCCACCGGGTGCCGTCGTCGTACGAGGACGAGTACCGGGCCGGCCGGTCCCGCTGGGAGGAGAAGGTGCGGGCCGCCTTCCGGGCCGACGACGACGGCGCCGTGCCGACCCAGACGCAGGTGCTGGGCGCGCTGGACGCGGTGGTCGGCGAAGAGGACGTGGTGATCAACGCGGCCGGTTCGCTCCCGGGCGACCTGCACAAGCTGTGGCGGTCCCGCTCGCCGCGCCAGTACCACCTGGAGTACGGCTATTCCTGCATGGGCTACGAGATCCCGGCCGCGCTCGGCGTCCAGCAGGCCGCGCCCGGCACGGCGGTGTGGGCCCTGGTGGGCGACGGCACGTACCTGATGAACCCGACCGAGATCGTCACCGCCGTTCAGGAGAACCTGCCGGTCAAGCTGGTCCTGGTGCAGAACCACGGCTACGCCTCGATCGGCGGCCTGTCCGAGTCGGTGGGCGCCGAGCGGTTCGGCACCGACTACCGCCACCGCGCCGCCGACGGCACCTTCACCGGCGCCCCGCTCCCCGTCGACCTCGCGGCCAACGCGGCCAGCCTCGGCATGGACGTGCTGCGCGCCAAGACCGTGCGGGAGCTGCGCGAGGCGCTGTCGACGGCCCGCGCGGCGACCCGCCCGACCTGCGTCCACGTCGAGACCGCAGCGGCCCGCGACGCCCTCCCGGCCGAGGCCTGGTGGGACGTGCCGGTGGCCGAGGTGTCGGCCCGCGAGCCCGTCAACGACGCCCGCGCGCGGTACGAGCACGCGGTCGCCGACCGCCGCCACCACCTCTGACACCCCGTCATCCACGCAACGGAGGTACGTCCATGGCGAAGACCGGCGACCGGGCACGTGCCGTGACCGCCCCCGCGCTGACCACCCTGGACTTCGCCCTCGACCGGAGCAGTCCCGTGCCGCTCTACTACCAGCTGGCCCAGCAGCTGGAGGGGGCGATAGAGCACGGCGTCCTCGCGCCGGGGAACCTGCTGGGCAACGAGGTCGATCTCTCGGTCCGGCTGGGCCTGTCCCGGCCGACCGTCCGGCAGGCCATCCAGTCCCTCGTCGACAAGGGCCTGCTGGTCCGGCGGCGCGGCGTCGGCACCCAGGTGGTGCACAGCCAGGTCAAGCGCCCGCTGGAACTGAGCAGCCTGTACGACGACCTGGAGGCGGCCGGGCAGGGCCCCGGCACCCGGGTGGTGCGCAACGAGGGCGTCCCGGCCCCCGCCGAAGCGGCGGCGGCGCTCGGCGTCGCGGAGGGCGACGAGGTCACCGTCCTGGAGCGGCTGCGCCTCACCCACGGCCAGCCGGTGGCGCTGCTGTGCAACTACCTTCCGGCGGGGCTGCTGGAACTCGACGGCACACGGCTGGAGTCGACCGGCCTGTACCGGCTGATGCGCGCGTCCGGGATCACCCTGCACAGCGCCCGCCAGACCGTCGGCGCCCGCATCGCCACCCGCGAGGAGGCCGACTGCCTCGACGAGCGGGAGGGCGCCGCGCTGCTGACCATGCGGCGCACCGCGTACGACGACACCGGGCGCCCGGTCGAGTACGGGACGCACATCTACCGCGCGTCCCGGTACGCCTTCGACTTCCAGCTGCTGGTCAGGACCTGACGTCTGACGCGGGCCGGTGGGCCGGTCTCAGAAGGCGAGCCGGAACAACGCCCCCGCGCCGGGGGCGCGCTCGGCGGTGAGTTCGGCGCCGTGGGTGCGGGCGATCTGGCGGGCCATGGCCAGTCCGAGGCCCGAACCGGGCAGCGCGCGGGCGGAGGGTGCCCGGTAGAAGCGGTCGAAGATGTGCGGCAGGTCCCGGTCGGCGATGCCGGGGCCGTGATCGCGCACGGTCAGCTCCCGTTCGGTCAGGGCGACCTCGACCGTGCCGCCGGGCGGGCTGAACTTGGCCGCGTTGTCCAGCAGGTTGCCGAGCAGCCGGGCCAGCCGGGCCGGGATGCCGGGGCGCAGCAGGCCGGCCGCGCGGTCGGTGACGTCCAGGGTGAAGGTGACGCCGGGCCAGCGTTCGCGGGCGCGGGTCAGGGCCTGCCGGGTGAGCGCGGCGAGGTCGATCTGTTCGAGGAGCGGTTGCGGTTCCTCGTCCCGGGCCAGCTCGATGAGGTCGTTCACCAGGGTGGTGACGTCCTCCAGTTGCCGGACCAGGGCGCCGGCCGCCCGTTCGCGCCGGTCGGCGGGCAGGCGGCCGGCGCGGGTGAGGAGTTCGGCGTTGGTCCGCAGCGCGGTCAGCGGGGTGCGCAGCTCGTGCGAGGCGTCGGCGATCAGCCGGCGCTGCGCCGTCACCGACCGCTCCAGCTCGTCGAGCATCGTGTTGAAGGTCGTCGCGAGCCGGGTGATCTCGTCGTCCCGGTGCCGGCCGGGACCCGGACCGGCGGGCAGGTCGATGCGGTGGCGCGGGTCGCGGGTGGCGGCGACCCGCTCCGCCGTGGCCGTGAGCCGGGTGACGGGGGCGAGGCCGGTCCGGGAGACGGCGTAGCCGAGCAGTCCGGCGACGACCACGCCCGCCGCGCCGATGCCGCCGAGCAGCCACGCGGCCTGGTGCACGCCGCGCTCGGCCACGTCGGAGCGGAGCGCGACCTGGACGGCGGTGCCGTCGCCGAACGTGGTGGTCAGCATGCGCGCGGGGTGCCCGTCGACGGTGATGTTCCGGTAGTACGGCGCGTGGCGGCCGGCGGCCACCTCGCGGACGGCCGGGGACACGGGCAGGACGTACGGCTCGGCCGGGTCGTCGGCCGGATCGGGCGGCACCGTCTGGGCACAGGCGGGGGCGCCCAGGAAGCGGCACTCGCCGCGGTGCACGGCGGGCCCGTCCTCCCGGCTCTGCTGGGCGACGAGGGTGGCCGACTGGGCGAGGTTCTGGTCGACCTGCTGGTAGAGCTTGTAGCGCAGGACGAAGAAGGCGGCCGTGCACACCCCTACGGTCACGAGGACGACGGCCGCCGACGCCGCCAGTGCCAGCCGGGACCGCAGCCGGCGCGGGCGTGGCAGGCGACGCCACGGCCCGTTCACGCCGCGCCCAGGCGGTAGCCGACCCCGTGCACGGTGTGCACCAGGCGCGGCTCGCCCTCCGCCTCCAGCTTGCGGCGCAGGTAACCGATGTAGACGGCCAGCGAGTTGGAGCCGGGGCCGAAGTCGTGTCCCCAGACCCGTTCGAAGAGGGTCTCCCGGGTGAGGACCTGCCCGGGGTGGAGCAGCAGCTGCTCCAGCAGCGCGTACTCGGTCCGGCTGAACTCGACGGCCCGCTCGCCGCGCCGCCCGGTCCGGGTCTCCGGGTCCACCACCAGGTCGGCGTACGACAGGAGGCCGCCCGGCTCCTGGGCGCCGGTGTCCGCCCGGCGCAGCAGGGCCCTCACCCGCGCGGTCAGCTCGTCCAGCGCGAACGGCTTGACCAGGTAGTCGTCGGCGCCGGCGTCCAGCCCGTCGACGCGTTCGCTCACCGAGTCCAGGGCGGTCAGCACCAGCACCGGGGTCCGGTCGCCGATGCCCCGCAGGCGGCGGCAGAACGCCAGGCCGTCCAGTACCGGCATCATCACGTCGACGACCACGGCGTCCGGCTGCCAGGCGGCGACCTCGGAGAGGGCGGCGAGGCCGTCGGCGGCACCCCGCACGGCGTAGCCCTCGACGGAGAGGCCGTCCTCGACGGCGGCCCGCACCTCGGGCTCGTCGTCGACCACCAGAATTCTTCTCAGCACGCGCCCAGCCTGCCAAAGGAGTGTCTTAAAACCTTCTTAGGCCGGCTTGTGACCGTGGCGGCCATGTTCGGATCCTCCTCCGGCCCGGCCCACGTGCCGCCCGCCGGACCTCACAGTCCCCCGCCCCGGCTGTCCGTGGTGATCGGCGCGGGCGGTACCGGTGGGCACATCTACCCCGGTCTCGCCCTCGCCGACGCGCTGCGCCGCGCCGTACCGGCCGCGGAGATCTCCTTCGTCGGCACCACCCGGGGCCTGGAGACCCGGCTCATCCCGCAGGCCGGGTACCGGCTGCACACCGTCGACATGATCCCCTTCGACCCGAGCCTCGGCGCCCGGCGCTACCTGCTGCCCTCGGCGCTGGTGCGGTCCGCCGGGCAGTGCCGGACGGTGCTGCGCGACCAGCGGGCCCAGGTGGCGGTCGGCATGGGCGGCTATCCGAGCGCCCCGGTGATCCTCGGGGCCCGCTGGTCGGGCCTCCCGAGCCTGATCCACGAGTCCAACGCCGTGCCGGGCCGCGCCAACCGTTTCGCCGCCCGGCTCACCCCGCACGTCACGGTCGCCTTCGACCGCTCCCGCTCGGGACTGGCCGGCGGCGAGAACGCCCGCGTCGTCGGCATGCCCATCGCGGCGGCCCTCGCCGGGCTGGACCGCGCCGCCCGGCGCCCCGGGGCACGGCGGGCGCTGGGGGTGCCGGACGGGGCGCGGCTCGTCGTCTTCAACGGCGGCAGCCTGGGCGCCGCGCGGCTCACCGAGGCCGCGACGGAGCTGGCCCGGCGCTGGCGGCGGCGCACCGACGTCCACCTGCTGATCAAGACCGGGCCGGACGCCCTGGAGGAGGCCGGGTTCCGGCTCGCGGGCAGCCCGGTGGCCCGCGTGGTGCCCTACCTCGACCACATGGACCAGGTGTACGCCGCCGCCGACCTGGTGGTCTGCCGGGCCGGTTCGGCGACGGTCGCCGAACTCGCCAGCACCGGCGTACCCGCGGTGCTCGTGCCCTACCCGCACGCGCCCGGCGACCACCAGACGCACAACGCGCGGGTGCTGACCGACGCCGGGGCCGGCCTGCTGCTGTCCGACGCCGAGACCTCGGCGGCGCGGCTGGCCGAACTGATCGAACCGCTGCTGGCCGATCCCGCCCGGCTCGCGGCGATGGAGTCGGCCGCCGACCCCGGCCCGCACGCGTACGCCGCCGACCTGCTCGCCGCCGAGGTCCTGCGCCTCGCCGGCCACCCCCTGCCGACCCTCGACCCCCTGGAGCGCACCCCGTGAACCACACCCCCGACTGGACCGGCCGCGAGGTCCTGGTCACCGGAGCCGAGGGCTTCATCGGCTCGGCCCTGGTCGACCTGCTCGTCGCCCGGGGCGCCCGGGTCCGGGCGTTCACGCACTACAAGCCGTACGCCGAGAAGGGCCACCTCGCCCACCTCCTCGGCCACCCGCTGGTCACGACGGTCACCGGCGACGTCCGCGACGCCGGCCGCGTGACGGACGCCGTCGACGGCTGCGACACCGTCTTCCACCTCGCCGCGCTGATCGGCATCCCGTACAGCTACGACTCGCCCGGCGCCTACGTCCAGACGAACGTCGTCGGCACCGAGAACATCGCCGAGGCCTGCCGGCGCCACCAGGTGCGCCGCCTGGTGCACACCTCCACCAGCGAGGTGTACGGCACCGCCCGCACGGCGCCGATCAGCGAGAGCCACCCGCTGCAGCCGCAGTCGCCGTACTCCGCGTCCAAGATCGGCGCCGACATGATGGCGCTCTCCCACTGGCACGCCTTCGAACTGCCGGTCACCGTGGT
Organism: Streptomyces sp. WAC 04229; assembly: GCF_003947455.1. Classification (GTDB taxonomy): domain Bacteria; phylum Actinomycetota; class Actinomycetes; order Streptomycetales; family Streptomycetaceae; genus Streptomyces. The sequence continues at coordinate 48,535 of NZ_QHJH01000029.1, forward strand.
GCGCCCCTTCAACACCTACGGCCCCCGGCAGTCCGCCCGCGCGGTGATCCCGGCCATCCTCGCCCAACTGCACTCCGGGGCCCGCACCATCAGGCTCGGCTCGCTCACGCCCACCCGGGACTTCACCTACGTCACCGACACGGCGCGGGGCTTCCTGGCGATGGCCGACTGCGACCGGGCTCTCGGGCAGGTGGTCAACCTCGGCTCGGGCCGGGAGATTTCCATCGGCGACCTGGCGCAGGCCCTCACCGTCGCCGCGGGCACCGACGCGGAGATCGTCGTGGACCCCGCGCGGCTGCGCCCGAGCGGCAGCGAGGTCCAGCGCCTCCTGTCCGACAACTCCCGCGCCCGCCGGTGGGCGGGCTGGGAGCCGCAGGTCGGCCTGGCGGACGGGCTGCGCCGCACGTCGGCGTGGGTGAAGGAGCACCTGGATCTGTTCGCGGCGGAGCGCTACCAGGTCTGACCCGGCGGTCCCGCGGCCGTGGCGGACGGGAATGTGCGAAGGACCTCCGCGGGCTCATGCCCGCGGAGGTCCTTCTTCGGTCACCGTCGGGACGACAGGATTTGAACCTGCGACCCCTTGACCCCCAGTCAAGTGCGCTACCAAGCTGCGCCACGTCCCGGTGCCCACGCGCGGTGCGACCGCGCGATCACGCGACAGCACCTTACCGCACCCACCGGGCCACGCCTAAGCGGGACGGGCGGGGGACAATCGGCCGTATGGACAGCACAGCATCGGACCGCCCGGCCGGCGCCCGCGACCGGGACGAGGAGGGGCGGGCGCGCAACGCCCGGCCGCGCGACGGGCTGGGGCGCCCGCTGCCGTACGGCGCGGACGGCGTCGCCCGTCAGCCGGAGGGCGTCGTACGGGCGCCGGAAGCGACGGTCGCCGAGGCGCAGCGGCTGCTGGACGAGGGGAAGCCGTTCCACGCGCACGAGGTCTTCGAGGACGCCTGGAAGTCGGGCCCCGAGGAGGAGCGGCAGCTGTGGCGCGGGATGGCCCAGCTGGCGGTGGGGCTCACGCACGCGGCCCGGGGGAACGGCACCGGCGGGGCCAGGCTGCTGCGGCGCGGGGCGGGCGCCGTGACGGAGTGGGCGGCGTCGGACGCCGGACGGGAACGGCCGTACGGGCTGGATCTCGGCGCGGTCGCCGGGTGGGCCGTGGAGCTGGCGGGGGACGTGGAGGAGGGCGCGTCCGTGGACGCGGGGGCGCGGGCGCCGCGGCTGCGGGGCTGACCCGCGCGGGCCGGACCGGCGGCCCGGGCCGGGGGCTGTCGGTGGCGTACGGCAGACTCGTGGGGTGCGGAAGATTCATGTGATCGGTATCGGTGCGGGCGACCCCGACCAGCTGACCCTGCAGGCGGTCAGGGCGATGCGCGGCACGGACGTGTTCTTCGTCCTGGGCAAGGGCGAGGTGAAGGACGACCTGGTGCGGCTGCGCCGGGACCTGCTGGAGACGCACGTGCCGGAAGGCACGTACCGGGTCGTCGAGGCCCGGGACCCGGAGCGGGACCGGAGCGCGGAGGGCGCGGCGTACTCCCCCGCCGTCGAGGACTGGCGCCTGGCCCGCGCCGGCATCTACGAACGGCTGATCGCCGAGGAGCTGGGCGAGGACGAGAGCGGCGCGTTCCTGGTGTGGGGCGACCCGTCGCTGTACGACAGCACGCTGGGCATCCTGGAGGAGGTCCTGGGGCGCGGCACGGTGGCGTTCGAGTACGACGTGGTGCCCGGCATCAGCAGCGTCTCGTCACTGGCCGCCCGGCACCGGACGGGGCTGAACCGGGTGGCGCGGCCGGTGCAGATCACCACCGGGCGGCGGCTCGCGGAGGGCTTCCCCGAGGGCGTCGACGACGTCGTGGTGATGCTGGACGCCCACCAGACCTTCCGGCGGTACGCGGACCAGGACCTCGACATCTACTGGGGCGCCTACCTGGGCACCCCGGACGAGATCCTCGACTCGGGTCCGGTCGCCGAGGCCGGTCCGCGCATCGAGCGGCTGCGCGCCGAGGCGCGGGAGCGCAAGGGCTGGATCATGGACACGTACCTGCTGCGGCGGCGCCCCAGAGCCTAGGCTCCGGCGCACCCGGGCGGACCGTCCCCACATGCGTGGCAGCTGCACGGGTGTGATCGTGACCTCGTGACAGTCGCCGAGGAAGCGCCACGGACCGCCGCCGCACAGCCGCCCGTGCTGGACCGGCGGCGGCGCAACGTCGTCTTCGTCACGATCATGCTCGGGCTGCTGCTGGCGGCCCTGGACCAGACGATCGTCGGCACCGCGCTGCCGACGATCGTGTCGGACCTGGGCGGCGCATCCCACATGTCGTGGGTGGTGACGTCGTACCTGCTCGCGGAGACCGTGGCGACGGTGCTGGTCGGCAAGTTCGGCGACCTGTTCGGCCGCAAGGTGGTCTTCCAGGTCTCGGCGGTCGTCTTCATCACCGGGTCGTTCCTGTGCGGCCTGGCGACCAGCATGCCGCTGCTGATCACGTGGCGGGCGATGCAGGGCATCGGCGCGGGCGGCCTGATGGTGACGGCGATGGCGCTGATCGCGGACGTGATCCCGCTGCGGGAGCGCGGCAAGTACCAGGGCGCCATCGGCGCGGTGTTCGGGGTCTCGACGGTCATCGGGCCACTGCTGGGCGGGCTGTTCACCGACCATCTCTCGTGGCGCTGGGCGTTCTACGTCAACGTGCCCATCGCGATCGCCGTCGTGATCGCCGCGGCCCGCACCATCCCGGTGGTGAAGTCGGCCGTCCGGCCCGTCATCGACTACCTGGGCATCGCGCTGGTCGCGGTGGGCGCGAGCGCGCTGATCCTGGCGACCAGCTGGGGCGGCAACGAGTACGCGTGGGGCTCGGGCGTGATCCTGGGCCTGTTCGCGGGCGGGCTGGTCGCGCTCGCGCTGTTCTGCCTGGTGGAGCTGCGGGCGGCCGAACCGATGCTGCCGATGCGGCTGTTCGCCAACCCGGTGTTCACGGTCTGCTCGGTGCTCAGTTTCATCGTCGGCTTCGCGATGCTCGGCGCGCTGACGTACCTGCCGACCTACCTCCAGTACGTCGACGGCGACTCGGCGACCGTCTCCGGGGTGCGGACGCTGCCGATGGTGGCGGGGCTGCTGATCGCCTCGGTCTTCAGCGGCAGCGTCGTCAGCCGGACGGGACGGTACCGGCTGTTCCCGATCGCGGGCACGCTGGTGATGGGCGTCGGCCTGTACCTGATGTCGCTGATGGACCCGTCGACCGGCGCCGTCCTGGAGTCGCTGTACATGTTCGTGCTGGGCACGGGCATCGGCCTGTCCATGCAGGTGCTGATCATCGCCGTGCAGAACACCGTCGACTACGCCGACCTCGGCACCGCGACCTCCGGCGTCACCTTCTTCCGCACCCTGGGCAGCTCCTTCGGAACCGCCGTGTTCGGCACCATCTACGTCAACGCCCTCGGCCCCAACCTGCGCGACGGCGTCGCCGAGGCCGCCCGCACGGGCGCCGCCGACCCGTCGGCGATCGGCCGGGCGGCGACCAGTCCGGAGGGCGTGCACGGGCTGCCCGCCGAGACGTCGGCGCCGATCGTCGGGGCGTACGCGGACACCATCCAGACGGTGTTCCTGTGGACGGTGCCGGTCGCGGCGGTCGGCTTCCTGGTGGCCCTGTTCCTCAAGCAGGTCCAGCTGCGCGACAGCGCCCGCGCGGGCTCCACGGACATGGGCGAGGGCTTCGCGTCCCCGCACGACGCCGACAACAGGCGCACCCTGGAGGCCTCGGTCGGGAAGATCATCGGCGGTACGGAGCTGGACACCGCGCGCCGGATCATCGCCGAGAGCGACACCCGGCTCGACGTCGCCGGCGCCTGGGCCGTGATGCAGGTCGAGCTGTTCACCCGCCTGGTCGGGCACGCCAGCCTGGGGCTGATCGCCGCCCGCCGGCGGCTGCCGCCCGAGGTGCTGCTGCCGGTCTTCGACCGGATGGTCGAGGAGGGCTTCCTGACCCGGCACGGCTCCCTGCTCTCCCACACCGACGCGGGCGCCCGCGAGGCCCTGGTCATCGGGCGGGCGTGGGCCACCTGGCTGGAGCGCCGGGTGGAGCAGGACATCGGCCGGCCCACCGGCACCGAACTGCGCGCCGCCGTCGACGCCATCGCCAAGCGCCTTCTGGTGGAGGACCTGAGCAACGGCCTGCCGCGGCGCCTCACGCCAGCAGGAGCTGCAGCCCGCCCACGATCGTCGCCGCGATCACCAGACGCTCGAACAGGCGCTGGTTGATCCGGGTCACCGCCCACTTGCCGAGGAACGCGCCGGGCACCACGAACACGACCAGCGCGGCGTCGAGGAGCAGTGAACGGCCATCGATCAGGCCGAGGCCGGCGCTGAAGGGCACCTTGGAGACGTTGACGATCAGGAAGAAGAACGCCGAGGTGCCCAGGAAGCCGAGCTTGCGGAAGCCCGCGGAGAGCAGGTACATCGACATCACCGGGCCGCCCGCGTTGGCGACCATCGTGGTGAAGCCGCCGAGGACGCCGTACGAACGGGCCTTGACCCGTCCGGCCCGCGAGGCCGTGCCGTCGCCCTCGGGCGGGTCGGACGCGTCGGCCTGTCTTCTGCGCCACACCGTCACCCCGGCCATGAGCAGCAGGATCACGCCGATCGAGGTCCGGACGATCGCGTCGTCCGCCCACACCAGGAACAGGGTGCCCACGGCCACGCCGACCGCCACGGCGGGGAACAGCCGCCACAGCGTGGGCCAGTGCGCATGCCGCCGGTAGGTGAGGACGGCCAGGACGTCCCCGGCGATCAGGACGGGCAGCAGGATGCCGGTGGAGGCGCGGGCGGGCAGGACCGCGGCGAAGATCGCGAGACTGACCGTGTTGGCCCCGCTCACGGCGGTCTTGGAGAAACCGACGAGCAGGGCCGCGAAGGCGAGTGCCGCGAACTCCCAGCCGGTGAGGTGCCAGAGCGTCATGGTGTCCATTGCGGCCACTGATGCTATGCGCACTCAACCGGTCCGCGTAAGCACCGTCTCGCCAGTCGGTCCTTAGCTGGCCGGCGGTCCCTGGAGCTGGGCGTGGTCCACGTAGCGGGCCCGCAGTTCCCGCTTCAGCACCTTCATGCTCGGCCCGAGCGGCAGCGCGTCCGCGAACTCCACCCGGCGCGGGTACTTGTACCGGCCGAGGTGCCCCTTGGACCACTCGGTGATCCCGGCCGCGTCCGGCGTCGCGCCCGGCTCGGGGACGACGACGGCGCACACCTCCTCGCCGTGGAGTTCGTCCGGGAGGCCGATGACGGCGACGTGCGCGATGCCGGGGTGGCGCATCAGCACCTCCTCGACCTCCCGCGGGTAGACGTTGTAGCCACCCCGGATGATGACGTCCTTCTTCCGGTCGACGATGCGCAGGAACCCCTCGCCGTCCTTGGTGCCGAGGTCGCCGGTGCGGAACCAGCCGTCGACCAGCGCCTCGGCGGTGGCCTCCGGGCGGCCGAGGTAGCCGGAGAAGACGTTGTGGCCGCGTACGACGACCTCCCCCAGCTCACCGGGCGGCAGCAGCACGACACGGCCCTCGACGTCCGCCTGGGCGATCTCCACGTCCACGCCCCACAGCGGGTGGCCGATGGTGCCGGGCCTGGTCCCGAACACGGGCTGGTTCACTGCCGCCGCGGGCGAGGTCTCCGACAGCCCGTACCCCTCGTGGACGCGCGCGCCGAACGCCTCCTCGAACCGCTCCAGCACCGCCACCGGCAGCGAGGCGCCGCCGGAGACGCACACCCGCAGGTCGGGCAGGGCGCCGGCGTCGCCCGCCGCGGCGGCGAGGGCGACGAACATGGTCGGCACCCCGTGGAAGGTGTTGACCCTCTCCTCGGCCATCAGCTCGATCGCGCGCGCCGCGTCGAAGCGGGGCAGCAGGACCAGGGTGGCCCCCGCCCGCCAGGTCGAGTTGAGGGAGACGGTCTGGCCGAAGGCGTGGAAAAGCGGCAGCGCGCCGAGCGCGATGTCGTCGGGCCGGATGTCGTTGGCGTCGAAGGCGTTGACGGTCGCGTTCATCACCAGGTTGAAGTGGCTGAGCACCGCGCCCTTGGGGACACCGGTGGTGCCGCTGGTGTAGAAGACCACAGCCGGGTCGTCGGCGTCGCGGGTGACGTACGTGGGCAGCGGCTCGGCGGCGGCGGCGAGCCTGCCGAACTCGTCGCCGAGGGTGATCATCCGTACGCCCGTCTCCCGCGCGGCGGCCGTGCCCGTCCCGGCCTGGGCGGGGTGGCACAGCAGCAGCGTGGCGCCGCTGTCGCGCAGGACGTGCTCGACCTCGGCGGCCGACAGCAGCAGGTGCACGGGCACGACGACGCCACCGGCGGCGGCGATCGCGTAGTACGCCTGCGGGAAGTCGGCGGTGTTCGGTGCCATCAGCGCGACCCGGTCCCCCGGCCGGACGCCGAGGCCGGTCAGCGCGCCGGCCTGCGCCCGCGCCCGCCGCCACACCTCGGCGAAGGAGAGCCGCAGGCCGCCCTCGACCAGCGCCTCCTTGTCGGGACGGCGCCGGGCGTTCTCGGCGAGGATGGCGGCGACGGAGAGGGTTGCCATGGGGTGTTGCTCCGTTCCTTGCTGCGGCTCTGCGGAGAGGTGCGGCGTACCTGCGGCCGGGTCGTGTCCGAACCTTGCGGACAAGGCCTAGTGCCGTTCGACGAGCACCGCGCTGCCCTGCCCCACGCCGACGCACATGGTGGCCAGCCCGCGGGCCGCTCCGGTGCGGCGCATGCGGTGGAGCAGGGTGGTGAGGATGCGGGCGCCGGAGCAGCCGAGCGGGTGGCCCAGCGCGATGGCGCCGCCGGTGGGGTTGACCAGGCCGGGGTCGATGCCGAGCTGGTCGACGCAGGCGAGGGCCTGGGCGGCGAACGCCTCGTTGAACTCGGCCTCGGCCAGGTCGTCGACGCTCCAGCCGGCCCGGGCGAGGACCTTGCGGGTGGCGGGGACCGGGCCGATGCCCATGACGTCCGGGTGGACGCCGGCCGAGCCGCCGGCGACGTAGCGGCCCAGCGACTCCAGGCCCAGCTCGTTCAGGGCCTCCTCGCTGACCAGGAGGAGTCCGGCGGCGCCGTCGTTCATCGGGGAGGCGTTGCCCGCGGTGACCGTGCCGCCGGGGCGGAAGACGGGCTTGAGGCGGCCCAGCTTCTCCAGCGAGGTGTCCTCGCGGACGCATTCGTCGGCGTCGACGACCACCCCGTCGGGGCGCTCGACGGGGAGGATCTCGTCGTCGAAGCACCCGTTCTTGCGGGCCTCGGCGGCGAGCCGGTGGCTGCGCAGGGCGAACTCGTCCTGGCGCTCGCGCGGGATGCCGTACCGCCCGGCGACCTCCTCGGCGGTCTCACCCATCGCCAGCAGTCCGTGCAGGTCCTTCATCGCCGGGTTGACCAGGCGCCAGCCGAGCCGGGTGTCGACGGTCTCGATGCGGTGCGGCAGTGCCTCGTCGGGGCGGGGCAGCACGAAGGGGGCGCGGCTCATCGACTCGGAGCCGCCCGCGAGCACGACGTCCGCCTCTCCCGCGGCGACGGTGCGGGCGGCGGTGGTGACGGCCTCCAGGCCGGAGGCGCACAGCCGGTTGACGGTGGCGCCGGGGACGGACTCGGGCAGGCCCGCGAGGAGGGCGGCCATCCGGGCCACGTTGCGGTTGTCCTCGCCGGCCTGATTGGCGGCGCCCCAGTACACGTCGTCGACGCGGGCGGGGTCGAGCGCGGGCACGTCGGCGACCAGGCCCCGGATCACGGCGGCGGCGAGGTCGTCGGGCCGCACGGAGGACAGGGCACCGCGCAGCTTGCCGATCGGGGTGCGGCGGGCGGCCGCGAAGTGGACGGGACGCACGAGGGACTCCTGACCGTCGTCGCCCGGTCGCCGGACGGCACGCCGCCGGACGAGGGGCACACGACATTAATTAGCACTGCTAGTTTTGGACTATAGACCGCCGGACCGCTCCCTGGGAAGATCCTCCGGTGACCTTCACCGACGCAGCCGGAGGAGCCATGGCCGAGGCCCGCGCACACGACCTGCCCGGAACACGGGGACGGATCACCGCCCGCGAGTGGCCCGCGGACCGGCCCAGGTACGTGGCGCTGCTGGTGCACGGCTACGGCGAGCACGTCGGGCGCTACGAGGAGGTGGCCGGTGTCCTGGCCGGACACGGCGCGGCGGTCTGGGGGCTCGACCACACCGGACACGGCCGGTCCGACGGCGAGCGGGTGCTGGTCGAGGACTTCGAGGACGTGGTCACCGACGTGCACTCCGTGGCCGCACGGGCCCGCGCCGCCCACCCGGACCTCCCGTTCGTCGTGATCGGCCACTCCATGGGCGGCCTGATCGCCTCCCGCTACGCCCAGCGCCACCCCGGCGGACTGACCGCGCTGGTACTGTCCGGGCCGGTCATCGGCGACTGGGAGCTGCCGCGCCGGCTGCTCGCCCTGCCGGAGATCCCCGACATCCCGATCAGCCCGGCCTCGCTCTCCCGCGATCCGGCCGTCGGCGCGGCGTACGCGGCGGACCCGCTGGTCTGGCACGGCCCGATGAAGCGGCCGACCCTGGAGGCCTTCGTGCGGACCCTGGGGAAGGTGGCCGAGGAGGGCGACGTCGGCCCGCTGCCCCTGCTGTGGGTGCACGGGGACGACGACCGCCTGGTGCCGCTGCCGGGCAGCCGCCCGGGCGTCGAGGCGCTGAGCGGCGGCGACCTGACCGAGCGGATCTATCCGGGCGCCCGGCACGAGCTGTTCAACGAGACCAACCGCGCCGAGGTCTTCGCCGACGTCACCCGCTTCCTGGACGGTGTGCTCGCCCGCTGACCGGGCGGCGCGTTTGCCGCTCCGCCCCTCGGGCACCCGCGCCTACGCACGTACGCACGACGAACTGAGGGGCACCTCATGGCCGACGCCCTCGAACTCGACGCGCTGTGGGAGGACTTCCACCGCGTGGTGAACATGACCTCCGCGGAACTCGCGGACTGGCTCCGGATACGCGACTCCGGTGAGCTGACCGAGCCGCTGCCGGACGACGCGGGACCGCCGCTGGGCCGGCACGTCCTGTCGATCCTCCAGAAGCGGCGCACCGACCTCACGGAGGACGACCTGGGCGCGATGCGCGAGGTCGTGGACACCGTGACGGAGCAGGCGGACCTGGAGAACGAGCCCCGGTCCGACGACACCGCGCTCCGGCACCGTCTGATGACGGTCGGCCACGACCCGCTGAAGCCCTAGCCGTGAGCCCCGGCCAACGGCAGATCGTGCGCGCGCTCGTCGACGCGCACGGGCGGACGTACGCCGAGGAGGCGGGCATCCGGCTCAGGGACACCCCGCAGCCGCTGTACCGGCTGCTGGTCCTCTCCCACCTGCTGAGCGCCCGCATCCGCGGCTCGATCGCGGTGGCCACCGCGCGCGCCCTGTACGACGCGGGGCTGCGGAACCCGCGGCGCATGGCCGACGCCGACTGGCAGGAGCGGGTGGACGCCCTCGGCCGGGGCGGCTACCGGCGCTACGACGAGCGCACCGCCACCCAGCTCGGCGAGGCCGCCGCACTGCTGACCGAGCGGTGGGGCGGCGACCTGCGCCGGCTCCGCGAGGAGGCGGACGGCGACCTCGCCGAGGTACGGCGGCTGCTCCGGGAGTTTCCCGGGGTGGGGCCGACCGGGGCGGACATCTTCCTGCGCGAGGCCCAGCTCGTCTGGCCGGAGGCGGGCCCCACCCTGGACCGCAAGGCCCTCCAGGGCGCGGAACGCCTCGGCCTGCCGTCCGACCCGGACCGGCTCCTCGGCCTCGCCGGGACGACGGAACCGGCCGTCCTCGCGGCCGCGCTGGTGCGCGCCGCGGTGGACAAGGACGTCGCCGAGGACACCCTGGAACGCGCGGGCTGAGCCCGGCCGCCCGGCCCCGGGTCACGTCACCCGGACAGCTGTGTGCGCTGGTGGGCCCGCGGTCGCGGTGATGCGCTGAGGACACCGTTCCCGTTCCAGGAGGCATCCCGCGATGAGCCGTCGACCCTCCCGCCCCGCCCGCCGTCAGGGCGGAGGCCACGAGGCGGGCGGGGCGGGCGGGGGGGCGGCGCCTCGCGGGGTGGCGCCGGGGACGGGGACGGCGTGCTCAACGCCGCACCGCAGCAGCGGGGCCGCCAGGGCGCCCGACTCGCCGGGCTGGGCGAGCCGGGGGCGGGGGGCCGG
>NZ_QHJH01000002.1 GCF_003947455.1 Streptomyces sp. WAC 04229
CGCCGCACCCACCCCTCCAGCGCAGCCCGCTCCTCATCCGACAGGATCAGCTCGGCCTTCGGCCGCCCAGTACGCGCCATCAGGCAACCCTACACATCTGAACAGAATTCCTGACTCAGAAGACTAGCAGGACTTTCACGTCCAAGGCCTGTCCCGGGCTCAGCGTTTTCACCGCTGAGCACCCGAGGAGATGCCCGGGCACCGGAACCGGTGTGACGCTGACGGCATGACCGTCATCCCGCGCATGACCGAGTCGGGCACCACGCCGCCCTCCCTCCCTCGCCCCCTTCCCGCCCCGTCCGAGTTGTCCGAAGGGGCCCGGGCCGTCGCGTCCGGGCCCTTCGCACGCCGACGTGCCGGGGCAGCACAGTGACCCGGCCGCTGACCGGGGACGAATACGTCGAGAGCCTCCGCGACGACCGTGAGGTCTTCCTCAACGGCGAGCGGGTCAAGGACGTCACCACACACCCCGCCTTCCGCAACCCGGTGCGGATGACCGCCCGGCTCTACGACGCGCTGCACGATCCGGCGCAGCGCGACGTGCTGACCGCCCCCACCGACACCGGCTCGGGCGGCTTCACCCACCCCTTCTTCCGCACCCCGCGCACCGTCGACGACATGGTCGCCGACCAGCGGGCCATCGCGGCCTGGGCCCGGATGAGCTACGGCTGGATGGGCCGCAGCCCCGACTACAAGGCGTCGTTCCTCGGCACCCTCGGCGCCAACTCCGGCTTCTACGCGCCGTACAGCGGCAACGCCGAGCGCTGGTACCGGGAGTCGCAGGAGAAGGTGCTCTTCTGGAACCACGCCATCGTGCACCCGCCCGTGGACCGCAACCGCGCCCCCGACCAGGTCGCCGACGTGTACATCCGGGTCGAACGCGAGACGGACGCCGGGCTCGTCGTCAGCGGCGCCAAGGTGGTCGCCACCGGCTCGGCACTGAGCCACTACAACTTCATCGCCCACTTCGGCCTGCCGGTCCGCAAGAAGGAGTTCGCCCTGATCGCCACCGTGCCGATGGGCGCGGCCGGGGTGAAGCTGATCTGCCGCCCGTCGTACGGGGCGAACGCCGCCGCCGTCGGCACCCCGTTCGACTACCCGCTGTCGTCGCGGCTCGACGAGAACGACACCATCCTGGTCCTCGACCAGGTGCTGGTGCCCTGGGAAAACGTGTTCGTCTACGGAGACCTCGGCAAGGTCCAGATGTTCGCCGGCCAGTCCGGATTCTCCGAGCGCTTCACCTTCCACGGCTGCACCCGGCTCGCCGTCAAGCTCGAGTTCCTCGCCGGCCTCCTGGCCAAGGCCCTGGAACTCACCGGCACCAAGGACTTCCGCGGCGTGCAGAGCCGCCTCGGCGAGGTGCTCGCCTGGCGCAACCTGTTCTGGGGGCTCTCCGACGCGGCCGCCCGCAACCCGGTGGAGTGGAAGAACGGCGCACTGCTGCCCAACCCGCAGTACGGCATGGCGTACCGCTGGTTCATGCAGGTCGGCTATCCACGGGTCAAGGAGATCATCCAGCAGGACGTGGCAAGCGGGCTCATCTACGTGAACTCCAGCGCCGACGACTTCCGCAGCCCGGAGATACGGCCCTACCTCGACCGGTATCTGCGCGGCTCGGACGGCTCGGACGCCGAGCAGCGGGTCAAGGTGATGAAGCTGCTCTGGGATGCGACCGGCACCGAGTTCGGCGGTCGGCACGAGCTCTACGAGCGCAACTACGCCGGCAACCACGAGAGCACCCGGGTCGAACTGCTGCACGCACAGACCGCGACGGGCCTCCTCGACGGTTACAAGGCGTTCGCCGAACAGTGCCTGGCCGAGTACGACCTGGACGGCTGGACCGCCCCCGACCTGTGGGCACCGGAACGCTGAGAGCCCGCGGGGCGCCGGGGCGCGGACACCGGCTCTGAGAGCGTGCGGGCAAAAAAGACGGAAAGGCGGAAAGGGCGGAGGGGGAGGAAACGGTGCAACCCCTCCTCGTATCGTGCTCTCTTCGCCCCGTGGGCACGCTGAGAGGAGACCCGCGGCCCGCCGTGGCGACACGCTCACGGCATGACAGCCGATGCCGTACACCACCTCGTCCGGCAGCCCGGGCCCGAAGGCGCTGCCCTGCTCTGGGACTCCGAGGAGTTCACCACGGAAGACCTGCACGACCGGTCCGTCCGCATCGCCGCCGCGCTCGCCGGTCTCGCCGGCCGCCCGGTCGCGGTACGGGTGCCGCCCGGACCGGACCGCTACGCGGCGCTGCTCGGCGTGCTGCGCGCCGGGGCGCACGTCGTCTGGTTCGACACCGGGGCCGCCGGTGAGCGCGCCCGGATGATTTTGGACGACGTCCGCCCGGCCGCGGTGCTGACCGCGGGCCCCCCGGACGCCCTCGTCGCCTGGTACGCCGGGCACACCGGGACCGCACCCCTGGACGTGACGGAACTGCCCGCTGCGGCCGCGCCCGATCAAGAGGTCCGGCCCGACGACTGGGCGTACATCGCGCACACGTCCGGCTCCACCGGCCGCCCCAAGGGGGTGCCGCAGACGCACGCCGCGTTGGCCCAGTTCGGCCGCTGGTTCGCCGATGCCTTCGGCCTCGCCCCCGGCGTCCGGGTCGCCCAGTGGGTGCACCCCGAGCACGACCCGGCGATCTGCGAGACGTTCGCCGCTCTCTTCTCGGGGGCGACGCTGTGCCCCGTACCGCCGAAGATCCGCGCTCACCCGGCCCGGCTGCTCGACTGGCTCGCCGAGACGCAGGTCGACGTGCTCCAGACCGTCCCGAGCTTCGCGCGCGAGCTGGCCCGCGCGAGCGACGGGCGGCCGCAGCCGGTGCGGCGACTGGTCCTGATGGGCGAGGCGATCTCGCCGGACCTGGTCGGGGCGCTGCACGCCGGGTCCCCGGACATCGAGCTGTACAACCTCTACGGCCCCACCGAGACGATCGCCGCGACCTGGCACCGCATCCCGCGCGGCGCGGCCGGCCCGGTCCCCGTCGGCCGGGCCATTCCTGGCCGGGAGGTGCTGCTCCTCGACGACGCGGACCGCGAGGCGGACGAGGGCGAGATGGTGGTGCGCAGCCCGTACGTCACCCCGGGCTATCTGCGGGGCGGCCGCGAAGGTCCCGCGTTCCGTCCCGTCCCCGGGTGCGGCCCCGGCCCCTGGTACCGCACCGGCGACCGGGGGCGGAGACGGCCGGACGGACTCCTGGAGTTCCGCGGCCGGCACGACGCGCAGGTGAAGATCCAGGGCCACCGCATCGAACTCGCCGAGGTCGAGGCTGTCCTCGACGGGCACTCCTCGGTCGCCGAGTGCACCGTGCTGGCCGCCCGCAACGACGACGGCCTCGTCACCTCGCTCATGGCGTACGTGGTGTCGCGGGAGGAGGAGCCGCCGCAGCGCCAGTGGCGGGCGTCTGTGCGGCAGCGGTTCGGTGACGTGCGGCTGCCGATCAGGTTCCGGATCGTGCCGGGCGCGTTGCCGCGCACCGCGACCGGCAAGGTCGATGGTCGCCGGCTGACGGAGAGCCGGGGAGAGCCGGTGCTGTGACGACAGGTGCGCCGGGGAGGTCTTCCGGGCGGTTGGCCGCGCGGTGGTTCGCTCCGGCCGCCGAGGGGGTGGGTGGTGGCTGAGACGGTCCGCCACAAAGGGCCCGTCGTGCAGGGGAGGTTGCACGACGGGCCCTTTGTGGCGGACCGGCTGAGCTCAGCGCCTGCGTACGAACCCCGGGCGGGGCCCGCACGCGGGCTCTCAGCGCGTCCGGGCGAGAGCCGGCTGCCGCGGCGGGGCGGCGGCGGGCCGGGTGAAGGCGCCGCGCAGAACGCGCCACAGCACGGCTGGGCGCATCAGCGACTGCGGGGTGTCGACCATGCCGGCGGCCCGCAGGTACGCCGTGGTGACCTTCGGGTCCCGGGTCGCCGCCACCTGGACGAGCCGCAGGTAGCGCTGGACCATGCGCATCTTCAGGGAACGGTTGCCGGGGACGTCCGGGAAGTTCAGGTCGACCGTCGTGGTCATCTCCCAGGGCGCGTCGATGCAGTCGCGGGCCAGGTCGCGGAAGTACGTCGCCGGGTCGGGCTCACCGGCCGGGCGCAGGTGTCGGCGCAGCGTCAGCGCGGAGATCGCGGCCACGGTCATGCCCTGCGCGTACACCGGGTTGAAGCTGGTGACCGCGTCCCCGGTGACGACCAGGCCGGCCGGCAGCCGGGACATCCGCTCGTACCGGCGGCGCAGCGTGACCGGGTAGTGGAAGGGCACCGGATCGTCGACCGGGCGGGCCGTCTTCAGGGCGTCGGCGATGTCCGGGATCGCCAGCGACCGGACGAACTCGTAGAAGCCCTCCTGGTCGGTCGGAGGATGGTCGCCGAGCAGGCCGTACGTCGTCAGCTCGACCCGGCCGTGGTCGGTCTGCGTGAAGATCGCGCCACGCGGGGAGCCCGGGTACGCGACCGGGATGATGGCCAGGTCGCCGCGCCACGGGTCATCGTCCAGCTCGTAGTGCTGCGTGACGTACCCGAGGTTGATCTTGATGCGTTCCTCGGGGACCGTCCCGTAGCCGAACCGCTTCAGCATCGCCGGGGTCCGCGAGCCGCGGCCGGTGGCGTCGACGACCAGGTCGGCCTCGATGACGACCTCGCGCCGGTCGTCGTCCAGGTCGGCCAGCCGGGCCCCGGTGATCCGGGAGTGGTCCGGCGTGGCTTCGAGGCCGACGATGTCGTGGCGTTCGACGAACCGCACCCGGGGCAGCCGCTCCACGCGCTCCCGCAGGTGACGTTCCATCAGCGGGGCCGTGGCCGGTACCGCGATGTAGCCGATGTCCTCACGGACCAGCGGCTGCCCGTTGAAGAACCAGCGGCACGAGCCGGCGTAGTCGCCGGTCGGACAGCCGTCGGCGACGAGTCCGTCGACGAAGCCGGGGAACAGCTCCTCGGTGACCTGGAGGCCGCGGACGTGCATGGCGTTGATGTGCCGGCCCTGTGGGCGGCCGCGGCGCGGTCCCCGCTCGCCGACCAGTCGGTCACGGTCGACGATCAGGACCTCGTCGTACTGCTCGGTCAGGACGCGCGCGGCGAACAGGCCGGCGTAGCTGCCGCCGAGCACCAGCGCCCGGCGTGGCTTCTTGCCCATCAGTGGTCCACCCTTCCTCGTGACCGCTCGGCCCGTTGGCGGCGGCGTGGGGCGCAGGGCGTCGAGGACTACGGAACCTCGCTGGATCCGCCCATGCGGTGGAGCGTCGCAGTCAGGCGGACGGCCCCACATCTTTCCGCGTGCCTTCCTGCGGTACGAGCCGCCCGACCGTCCGGCGGGCTGCGGAGAACGCTGCCCAGGAGGTCAGTTCGATCAGCTGCGCGTCGTCCGCGCGGCATTCCGCGACAAGCTCGGGGGTGACGCGGTAGGACGCGACGGCGGTCGTCAGCGCCAGGCGCGCGGCCGGTCGGTCCTGCGCGGGCAGCGGTTGGACCGCCCCCTCCAGCCATCCGGGGAAGTCCACCGGCGGAGTACCGGAGTCCGGGTCGTCGAGCCGGGTTTCGACGAGTGCGCGCACCCCGGCCGGGACACTCCGCTCACCGGCGGCGGCGATGGCGGCGGCCCCCCGGTGCACGGCCTCGGCGATGTGCGGTACGGGTGCGGCCCAGCCGGTGTCCGCGGGCGGCGCCGCCGGGCACAGCAGGCCGAGCGACTCGCCCGGGGCGACCTGGACCCGGCCGAGCCGTCTCATGACCGAGGCCGCAGTGCGCCGCAGGACCCGTTCGGCGGGCTGCGGCACGGAGGGCAGCGGCGAGTCCCGGAGGAACACGTTGACCATGCGGTTGATGTAGTGGAAGGTCAGCGCGACCCCGGCGAATTCGGGCCGCTGTTCGGCCGGGAACGGCTCCGGCCCCCGGCCGGTCCGCGCCCAGCGGACCAGGGCGCGCAGCCCGGGGTCGGAGATCTCGTCGGTCCCGTCGGCCGCGATGCGGGCGGCGTCCGGTCCGGCCAGCAGTCCGGTAAGGGCGGCACCGTGCACGTCCACGCAGTAGGGGCAGCGGTTGGCCAGCGACACCGCCGCGGCCACCGCCTCCTTGTCGGCGCGGCCGGCCAGGCCCGGTACGAGCAGTGTCTCCCGCAGGATGCTCCAGCACGCCGCGAGCACGTCGGGTGCCGCGGCGTGCAGGGCGAGCGGCGGGGCGAGCATCCCGAAGTCGGCCTCGACCTGGCGGTAGACACGCGCCACGGGTTCGGCGGCGGCCCCCGGTGGTATCGGCCGGACGAACCGGAGGTGTGCGGGCACGACGCGCCGGGTCGCCGTCCTGAGCAGTCTTCCCATGGCGGGCCTCCTAAGCGAAGGTGTGGGCGGCGAAGGTGTGGGCGATCTCGGTGAGGTAGCGGCCGTAGTCCGACTGCCACATGCGGGCGCCGAGTTCGTAGCAGGTCTCGGCGTCGATGTAGCCCATGCGCAGCGCGATCTCCTCCAGGCAGGCCACCCGCACCCCCTGACGTTCCTGGATCACCTGCACGTACTGGCTGGCGGCGGTCAGGGTGTCGTGCGTCCCGCAGTCCATCCAGGTGTAGCCGCGGCTGAGCGGTACGAGTCTGGCCCGGCCCTGCCGCAGGTACTCCTGGTTGACGTCGGTGATCTCCAGCTCGCCGCGCTCCGAGGGCCGCAGCCCGGCGGCGATGCCGACGACGTCGTCGTCGTAGAGGTAGAGGCCCGTGATGGCCTGGTCGGAGCGCGGGCTGCGGGGTTTCTCGCAGATCGACAGCAGCCGGCCGGTGTCGTCGGTCTCGGCGATGCCGTACCGCCCGGGATCCGCGACGGAGTAGCCGAACAGCGTGCAGCCGTCGACCGCACGGGTCTCCCGCTGCAGCACGTTGTAGAAACCCGCGCCGTGGAAGAGGTTGTCGCCGAGGACCAGCGCGGACCGGTCGTGCCCGATGTGGTCGGCGCCGATCAGGAATGCCTCGGCGATGCCGCGCGGCTCCTTCTGCTCGGCGTAGCTGATGTTCAGGCCGAGCCGGGACCCGTCACCGAGCAGGTCCTGGATGCGCGGGACCACGTCGGGGTTCGAGATGATCAGGATGTCCCGGACACCGGCCAGCATCAGCACCGAGACCGGGTAGTACAGCATCGGCTTGTCGTGGACGGCCAGCAGCTGCTTGGACGTCGCCAGCGTCAGCGGGTAGAGCCGTGTGCCGCTGCCGCCGGCGAGAACGATTCCCTTCACCTTCCGCTCCGTTCGTCGAGTCGGATCTGGCGGAGACGCAGGCTCCGAGTATGTGGCGGGCGACCCGCGGCCGGATCTCCTGGAATGCGGTCTGCACATGCCCCGCGAGGTGGCCCGGCGGTGCGCATTCTCAAAGGCGTGACCCGCCGGGGAACGGCGTGATACTCCACTGCGCCGGGCCGCCCAGGCCCATCACCCTCATCGAGGAGGCTTCGACGATGATCGTCGAGCAGGACACCGAGACACTGCGGGGATTCCGGGCCGATGACGCCAACTTCAGGCTGACACTGTGGGATCCGCGGACCAACGGGGTGCGCTACCTGAAGACGCTGCTGTACAGCGCCGCCGGCCGGCTGAGCCCGCTGGAACGGGAGCAGCTGCGCCGCATCAGCCCCCGTGACGTCGGCGGCCCGATCACCGTCCGGCACGGCGGCGAAGAGATCGACATGGACTACCTGCGGGCGGTGCAGGAGGTCGGCTACCTCGCCGAGCAGGTCCGGCTGGACGGTGCGCGGATCGTCGAGATCGGCGCCGGGTACGGCCGTACGGGCCATGCGCTGATGACCGCCCACGACGTCGCGGAGTACCACATCGTCGAGCAGGAGGAGTCGCTGCCGCTGGCCCGCGCCTACCTGCGCACGGTGCTCGGCCCCGAACAGTTCGCCAAGGTGTCGTTCCACTCGGCCACGGACGCCGCGGACACCTTCCCGTACGACGTCGACCTGGCCGTCAACATCGACTCGTTCGCCTGCATGCCGCCGGACGCGGTACGCGGCTACCTCCGGCTCGTCGACGAGCGGTGCCGGGCGTTCTACGTCAACGGGCCGGTCGGCAAGTTCCTCGACAAGGAGCTGGACAACCACGCGCGGGGCGCCGACGAGGTGGCCACCGCGCTGAGCAACGGACTGCTGACCGAGGTCATCGACATCTTCGACAGCGAGGCCGTGCACGAGCAGTCCCGCCGGTTCGTGTCCGTCTACGCCCCGGGCGACCGCTGGGAGTGCGCCGCCGAGGCCGCCACACCGGTGTGGAGCTACTACTGGCAGGCGCTGTACCGCTCCTCCAAGCGGCGGCACGCCGCGTAGTCGGGCAGCAGACCGGCGTCCAGCGCCTCGTCGAGACTGGGCGCCGCCTGGTCGCGCGGCGACAGAACGGGTTCGATGTCGCCGGGGATCGGCAGCGCGAGCCGCGGGTCGAAGGGATCGAGCGCCAGCTCGTTCTCGGGCCGGTACTCCAGCGACAGGAGGTAGTTCATCACCGTGTGGTCCTCGAGGGCGACGAACAGGTGGCCCACCCCGAGCGGGAAGTACAGGGCCGGGCTGTCCTCCCGGCCGAGCTCCACGACGTCGTAACTCCCGAACGTCGGCGAGCCGACCCGCAGGTCGACCACGAAGTCCAGGGCGCGGCCGTGCGCACAGTAGACGTACTTGGCGGTGCCCGGCGGGGTCGCGGTGTAGTGCAGGCCCCGCACCGCACCGCGGCGCGAGACGCTGAAGTTGACCTGGGCCACCGGGAAGAGCGGATGTGCGGCCGCGGGCGTGAACGCCGACGACCGCAACGGCGTACGGAAGACACCGCGCTCGTCGGGGAACGACGGCACGGCGAAGGCCAGGGCACCGCCCACCAGCCGGGTGGGCGTGGTCTCGTCAGTCACCGCACCAGGGTTACCGAGGCACGCGCGGCAGGGCCACTCGCCGATTGCGGGCCGTGGCACGCTGGGAGATGCCCGCGCGGCGACCGGCGGCGACGATCAGGACATGGATCGGATTCTGGTCACCGGCGGGGCAGGTTTCATCGGCTCGCAGTACGTCCGCGCGCTGCTCACGGACGGCAGCCCGCCCGCGACGGTCACCGTGCTCGACAAGCTGACCTACGCGGGCCGCTTCGACAACCTCGCCCCCGTCGCGCAACACCCCTCGTTCCGCTTCGTGCGGGGCGATGTCTGCGACGTCCCTCTGGTCGACACCCTGGTGGCCGAACACGAGCAGATCGTGCACTTCGCGGCGGAGTCGCACGTGGACCGGGCGATCGCCGACGGCACTGCCTTCGCCCGGACCAACGTGCTCGGCACCCAGACCCTCCTGGAGGCCACCGCCCGCCGCCACGGCGATGCCGCCGTGTTCGTGCACGTCTCGACCGACGAGGTGTACGGCTCGGTGCCCACCGGCAGCAGCAGCGAGCGGGATCTCCTCGACCCGAGCTCGCCGTACTCGGCGACCAAGGCGGCGAGCGACCTGCTCGCCCTCGCCTACCACCGCACCCACGGCGTGGACGTGCGGGTCACCCGGTGCGCCAACAACTACGGCCCCTACCAGCACCCGGAGAAGTTCATCGCACGGTGCATCACGAATCTGCTCGACGGCGGGGACGTACCGCTGTACGGCGACGGGCTGAACGTGCGGGACTGGCTGCACGTGGCCGACCACGCCCGGGCGCTCGACCTGGTGCGCACCAAGGGCGCGGCCGGCGAGATCTACAACATCGGCGACGGCACCGAGCTGCCCAACCGGGAGATCGCCGAGCGGCTGGTCGCGCTCTGCGGCCGGGGCCGCATCCGCCGGGTCGCGGACCGCCCCGGTCACGACCGGCGCTACTCGGTGGACTGCTCGAAGATCGCCGGCCTGCTGGGGTTCGTGCCCCGGCACGACTTCGACACGGGCCTCGAGCAGACCGTGCGCTGGTACGCCGACCACCGCGCGTGGTGGGCGCCGCCGACCTCCGGGAAATCCGTCGGCTGAGCGTGCGCGGCTCCGCAATCAGAGAGATGACCCCGGGTGGCGCGCCGACCACTATGGGATTTCGCCCCGAAGTCCGGGGAATTGCGGAGCCGGATGCCGATGAGAGCGCATGGACCGGCCCCTTTCCGGCGCGCTTGCGACGACCGGCCGTCGAACAATCGGGACAGAAGACAACCATTCGGAGGTGTCGCCAGCCATGGCACTGGCCACGCAGGACATTGATATCGCTCAGGTCGAATACCGGACTGCCGGATATCATCGCCACACCGAGTCGCTCAGCGCCGATGAAACAGGCAGAATCCGCGACAGCATCGACCGGATCAGCCGTCAGACCCGTCCCGAGGTGGTGTTCGAGAAGGACACCGAGGTCGTGCGGGCGGTCCACGGCTGCCATCTCTTCGACGAGACGAGCGCGCGGCTGGTGCGGCACCCGCTGCTCCTCGGCCTGGCCGAGTCGATCATCGGCGAGCCGGTCTACGTCTACCAGTTCAAGGTCAACCTGAAGCAGCCCTTCGAGGGCGCGGCCTGGCCGTGGCACCAGGACTACACGTTCTGGCGGAACGAGGACGGCATGACCGACGACCGTGCGGTCAACATCGCCGTCCTCCTCGACGACACCCACGAGGGCAACGGCCCGCTGCAGGTCCTGCCGGGAACCCATGAGCTGGGGCTGGTCGAGACGGCCGGCCGAGCGGGGCGTTCGGGCGACTGGCGCCAACACGTCGCGGCGGACCTCGAGTACACGGTCCCCGACGACGTCGCGGAGCGGCTGCGGGAGGAGTACGGCAAGGAGCTGATCGTCGGCCCGGCCGGCTCGGTCTTCGCCTTCCACCCCAGCATCGTGCACGCCTCGTCGTCGAACCGTTCCCCGGACCGCCGGGCGATGCTGCTGATCACCTACAACGCGGTGAGCAACGCCCCCCATTCGTCGCCGCGCCCGGAATTCCTGGTCAGCAAGGACACGACACCGGTGACCGCATTCGCCGGCACCACTCTTTGAGAGGCCATGCCTGAACTCCCGTCGACTGACATGCTGTCAGGCGACGGGAGTTCAGGCATGGCCTCTGCTCTTGCGTGTCAGTGAACGGGGAAGACTCCGCCCGTCGGGCCCGGAGAACGACCGGCGAATACCGGGGAATGTCCGGACCCCCGGGAAGGAACCTCCCCGGAAAGGAAACCTCCGCGGAAGCAACGGCTTTGACGGCGTCTCAGCTGTATGGTCTACGCCATGGACATGGAGAAACTGAGAGCGGAGGGCCGGGCCCTCATCGACAGAAACAGTTTCATGACCCTGGGAACCGCGAACGCCGACGGCGAACCCTGGGCGTCCCCGGTCTACTACGTGGCCGACGGATACGCGACGTTCTACTGGATCTCGTCCCCCGAGGCGACCCAGGTCCGCAACATCGCGGCACGGCCCCAGGTCGGCATCGTGGTGTTCAACTCGCAGCAGGTGCCGGGCTCGGACGAAGCGGTGTACATGTCCGCCACGGCATGCGAGCTGACCGGGGACGAACTGGACCGGGGCCTGGAGATCTACCTGGACAAGGCACCGTTCAGCCGGGGCCCCGAGGTCTTCCGGCCCCCCGGCCGGTACCGGGCGTACCGGGCCACGGTGACCGAACACTCCATGCTCTGCCCGCATGCGTCCAGCGAGCCCTGCCCCGAGCACGGCCGTGTCTCCGACCACCGCATGGCAGTGTCCCTCTGACCCCGAACCTCTGACCCCGAACCTCTGAAGCCGAATCTCTGACGCCGACTCTCTGATTCCGAACCTCTGACGTCGCGCCCTCAACACCGCGGTCGCCCGCACCCGTACGTCCGAACCCCCGTCATGTGCCCTCCGGAGGGCACATGACGGGGGTTCGGACGTACGGGCCCTACGAGGCCCGCTCCATCTCCCGGACCAGGCTCATCGGCCGCATGTCCGTCCAGGTCCGCTCGACGAAGTCGAGACTGCTCTGCCGGCTGTCCGCGGGCCGCGCGCACCGCCAGCCGTCCGGCACCCGGACCGCCTCCGGCCACAGCGAGTACTGGCCCTCGTCGTTGACCAGCACCAGGTACCGGCCGTCGGCGTCCTCGAACGGGTTCGTCATCGTGTCTCCTTCAGCTCGGCGGCGATGATCGGACCGATCTCGGTGAGCGGGCCCTGACGCATCATCGTCGTGTGGTGGCAGTCGATCCGGTACTCGTTGATCTCCCCGTCGACGTGGCCGAGCCAGGAGTCGACGGCCGGTGCGCCATCGCGGGCGGCGGTCAGGTAGACGACGTTCCCGTGGAACACCCCCGGCGGGGTCTCGTGCAGCAGCCGGTGCGTGTGCAGGCCGCTGTCCACCAGGACGTCCAGGTCCTCACCGGTGACACCCACGTCGTCGCCGATCGCACGGGCGATCGCGGCACGGTCCATCCGGCCGTCCGCGGGAGCGGAGTCGAGCAGGGCGAGGAACCGCACCTGCTCACCGTCGCGCTGCAGCCGACACGCCAGCGCGTGCGCGATCGTCCCGCCCGCCGACCAGCCGAGCAGGTGGTACGGGCCGGCCGGCTGGACCGAGCGGAGCTGCGCCAGATAGTCGTCGACCATCGCGTCCAGGTCCGCCGCAGTCTCTTCCCGGCGCGCCTGCAACCCGTACAGGGGATGGCCCGGCAGGTGCGGCAGCAGGCCCGCGTAGCACCAGCTGAGCCCGGAGACCGGGTGCACGCAGAACAGCGCGGGCGCGGTGCCGACGGCCCGGACGGGTAGCAGCACGTCGACCGCGGCGTTCGCCGGGACGGCCAGGTCGAGCTGCTCCGCGAGCGCCTCGGGCGTGGGCGCCGCGAACAGCGTCCGCATGTTCAGCTCGGCGCCGAGTGCGGACTGGATCCGCTTCAACAGCTTCACCGCAAGCAGGGAATGGCCGCCGAGTTCGAAGAACCCGTCGTCGACCCCGACCCGCTCCAGCCCGAGCACCTCCGCGAACAGACCGCACAGCGCGACCTCACGGGCGGTACGGGCGGGCCGGTTCGCGACGCCGGCCTCCGGCGCGGGCAGCGCCTTGCGGTCGATCTTGCGGCTGGGCGTCAGCGGGAACGCGCCCAGGAGCACCACGGCCGACGGCACCAGATGCGCCGGGACCCGCTCCCGCATCCATGCGCGCAGCTCCGCCGGGGCGGTCTCCGCACCGGTGGTGGTCACGTAGGCGACCAGACGGCGGTCGCCCGGCCGGTCCTCGCGGACCACGGCGGCGGCCTGGCTCACCGAGGGGTGGCCGGTGAGCACCGCCTCGACCTCGCCCAGCTCGATGCGGAAACCGCGGATCTTCACCTGGTCGTCGGTGCGGCCCAGATACTCCAGCGTGCCGTCGCCCCGCCACCGCACCAGGTCACCGGTGCGGTACATCCGGGCGCCGCCGCTGCCGTACGGGTCGGCGACGAACCGTTCCGCGGTGACGGCGGGCCGGCGCAGATAGCCGCGGGCCAGCCCGGGCCCGGCGAGATACAGCTCACCGGGTACCCCCGGCGGCACCGGCCGCAGCGTCCCGTCGAGGACGTACAGGCGCATGTCCCGCACCGCACGCCCCATCGGCGGCGCGCCGCTACCGCTCAGCGGGTCGCTGACGGTGCCCACCACGGTCGCCTCGGTCGGCCCGTACACGTTGATGAGGGTCCGGCCGTCCGACCAGGTCGCCGCCACACCGGCCGGGCAGGCCTCGCCGCCGACCATGACCGTCACCGACGCCGGGACCTCCGCCGGGTCCAGCTCCGCGAGCGACGACGGCGGCAGGCACATGTGGGTGATCCCGTGCCGCCGGATCAGGCCGGTCAACGCGGGCCCGGGCAGCAGCTGTTCCGGCGGCGCGAGCACCAGCCGGGCGCCGGAGAGCAGGCCGAGGGACAGGTCCCACACCGACGCGTCGAAGCTCGGCGAGGCGAACTGCAGGACCACGTCGCCCGGACCGGTCCCGATGCGCTCGCGCTGGGTCGCGGCGAACGCGGCCAGACCGGCGTGCGAGACGACCACACCCTTGGGCCGGCCGGTCGACCCGGACGTGTGGATCAGGTAGGCCGGGTTGCGCAGGTCGACGGCGGCGGGCACCGGCCCGTCGGCCGGGGCCTCGGGCAGCGCGTCGAGGCGGAGCACCGGGCAGTCGAGCCGGGGCAGCACCGCGGCGGTCTCCCCGGTGCTGACGACGAGCGCGGGCGCGGCGTCGGACAGCAGGTAGGCGATCCGCTCGGCCGGATACCCGGGGTCGACCGGCATGTACGCCGCACCGGCCTTCTGCACCGCGAGCAGCGCGGCGACCATCTCCGCCGACCGCGGCAGGGCCAGGCCGACCACGTCCTCCGGTCCGGCCCCGTGCGCCGCGAAGAGCCGGGCCAGGTCGTCGGCGCGGGTGTCGAGTTCGGCGTACGTCCACTCCACCCGGCCGTCGGCCACCGCGATCTCGTCCGGGTACGCGGCCACCGTGTCCGCGAACAGCTCCGGGAACGTGCGAGGCGGCACCGGCGCAGGGGACGCGTCGGGCAGGACACGGCGCCGCTCGTCGTCGGAGAGCAGCTCGAACGCGGACACCCTGGTGTCGGGTTCGGCGGCCGCGGCGGTCAGCAGCCGCAGCAGCCGCTCGGCCAGCGCGGCGACGGTGGACGCGTCGAACAGGTCCGTCCGGTACTCCAGGGAGCCGTCGACACCGTCGTCGGTCTCGCTGAAGTTGAACGTAAGGTCGAACTTGGCGTTGACGCCGCCCACCGGCTCCGGCTCGACCCGCAGACCGGGCAGCACCACCTCGGCCCGGCCGGTGTTCTGGAGCACGAACGCCACCTGGAACAGCGGGTGCGCGGCCGGCGACCGGACCGGGTTGAGGATCTCCACGAGCCGGTCGTACGGCAGGTCCTGATGGGCCAGCGCCGCCAGGTCCCGTTCCTTGACCCGGGCCAGCAGGTCGCGGAACGTCGGATCGCCCGAGGTGTCGGTGCGCAGCACGAGCGTGTTGACGAAGAAGCCGACCAGGTCGTCGAGCGCCTCGTCCTGGCGCCCGGCCACCACCGTGCCGATCGGCAGGTCGGTACCGGCGCCCGACCGGGTCAGGAGTGTCGCCAGTCCGGCCTGCAGCACCATGAACAACGTGCAGCCGTGTTCCTGGGCGAGCCCGGCCAGCGCGCCGTGCACCTCGGCGGGGATGCGGAAGTCCAGGACTCCGCTGTGCCCGTCGGCGCTCGCCCCGCGCGGCCTGTCCAGGGGCAGGTCGAGGAGCTCCGGCGCGCCGGCCAGGGTGTCGCTCCAGAAGGCGATCTGCCGGGCCAGGGTGCTCTGCGGGTCGTCCTCGTCGCCGAGGATCTCCCGCTGCCAGAGCGTGTAGTCGGCGTACTGAACGGGCAGCGGACGCCAGTCGGGGGCGGCCCCGGTGAGGCGGGCCCGGTACGCGGTGCCGAGGTCCTCGACCAGCGGTGCGAGGGACCAGCCGTCACCGGCGATGTGGTGCAGCACCACGACGAGGACGTGCTCGTCGTCGGCGAGCCGGAACAGGTGCGCCCGCCACGGAAGTTCGGACCCCAGGTCGAAGCCGGTGGTGCAGGCCCTCCCGACGGCCTCCTCCAGGCCGGCACGCGCCACGTCCGTGACGGTCATCTCCGGCCGGGCGCCCGGCCCGGCCAGGACGACCTGGCGCGGCTCCCCGTCCACTTCGGGCAGCACGGTCCGCAGCGCCTCGTGCCGGCCGGTCACGTCGGCGAGGGCCTGCCGCAGCGCGCCGGGGTCGAGCGTGCCGGTCAGCCTGAGCGCGAACGGCAGGTTGTACGTCGAGTCCGACCCGGTGAGGCGGTCGAGGAACCACAGCCGTTGCTGGGCGAACGACAACGGCAGGATCTCCGGCCGCTCGAAGACGCGCAGCGCGCTGTCGCAGGCGCGGCCCGCCGCGGCGAGCTGCTCGGCGAGCCCCGCCACGGTCGGCGTCTCGAACAGCGCTCGCACCGGGAGGTCCGCGTCGAACGCGGAGCGGATCCGGGTGATCAGCCGGGTGGCCAGCAGCGAGTGCCCGCCCAGCGCGAAGAAGTCGTCGTCGATGCCGACCGGCGGTACCGCGAGCAGGTCGGCGAACAGGTCGGCGAGCGTGCGCTCCGCCGGGGTGCGCGGCGCCCGGGACGCCGCCGCGGCGGCGAACACCGGCGCGGGCAGCGCCTTCCGGTCGGCCTTGCCGCTGGTGTTCAGCGGGATGCGGGCGAGCGGCACGACCGCCGCCGGGACCATGTAGTCCGGCAGCGACCGGGCGGTCCAGGCCCGCAGTTCGGCCGCGTCGGCATCGGCCGGGACCACGTAGGCAACCAGGCGTGCGTCGCCGGGCCGGTCCTCGCGCGCCACGACGACGGCCTGGGTGACCGCCGGGTGGCCTTCGAGGACCGTCTCGATCTCGCCCGGCTCGATCCGGAAGCCGCGGATCTTCACCTGGTCGTCGGTGCGGCCCAGATACTCCAGGGTGCTGTCGCCCCGCCACCGCACCAGGTCACCGGTGCGGTACATCCGCGAGCCCGGCTCGCCGTACGGGTCGGCGACGAACCGTGCGGCGGTCATCCCGGTCCGGCCCCGGTAGCCGCGGGCCAGCCCCGCACCCGCGTGATACAGCTCGCCCGCCACGCCCGGCGGCACCGGCTGCAAGTCCGGGCCCAGCACGTACGCACGGGTGTTGGCGAGCGGACGGCCCAGGGTGACCGGACGGCCGGCCACGATCGGACTGCCGAGGGTGTCGACCGTGCACTCGGTGGGCCCGTAGTAGTTGTAGCAGTCGGTCCGCGGCGCGGCACCGATCTCGTCCCACAGGGCGGCGTCGATGGCTTCACCGCCGACCGACAGGATTGCCGGGGCGTGCCCTCCGCCGTCGCCGCCGTCCAGGAGACCGGCGGCGATCAGCGGTTTCGCGTACGACGGGGTCACGTCCAGGAAGTCGATCCTCTCGTCCCGCACGTATCGGACGAGGGCCTCCGTGTCGGCGCGCAACTCCTCGTCGATGACGTGCAGGGTGTGCCCGTCGGCGAGCCACAGCAGCTCGTCCCACGACGTGTCGAAGGAGAACGACGCGGTGAGCGCCACCTGGACGGTCCCGGCCCGTGCGGCCAGCGGCGCGATCAGCGTGGTCCGGTGCTCGTGGAACAGGTTCACCACGTTGCGGTGCTCCACCACGACGGCCTTGGGCTTCCCCGTCGAACCGGAGGTGTAGATCAGATAGGCCGGGTGGCGCGGGTCCAGGGGCCGCACCCGCTCCGCCGGGTCGAGGTCACCGTCCGGGAAACCGGCGAGCACCTCGTCGTCGAGCCCGGTGACGACGACGGCGGGTGCCGCGTCCTCCAGCATCGCGCCGGCCCGGTCGCGGGGCATGGCGAGGTCGACCGGAACGTAGGCGGCCCCGGACTTGAGCACCCCGAGGAGCGCCACCACCATGTCGGCCGTACGGGGCAGGACCAGCGCCACCCGGTCCTCCGGGCCGACCCCTTGCGCGATCAGATGACGGGCCACCCGGTTCGCGCGGGCGTGCAGTTCGGCGTGGGTGAGCCTGCCGTCCCGGGCCACGACGGCGACCTGGTCCGGCACGCGGCGTGCGGCCCGCTCGAACATCTCCGGCACGGTCACCGGCTCGACCGGGCAAGCGGTGTCGTTCCACTCCTCCAGGAGCCGCCGCCGCTCCGCCGAGTCGAGGAGCTCGCAACTGCCGAGCGCGGCACCCGGATTCGCGGCCAGCGCGGTCAGGAGCGTCTCGAAGTGGCGCAGCAGCCGATCGGCGGTCGCGGCGTCGAACAGGTCGGTGTTGTACTCCAGGCGGCACAGCAGGCCGTCGTCGCGCTGGTAGATGTCCAGCGACAGGTCGACCTGGGAGCTGCCGAGCCCGGAGCCCGGCCGGTCATGCGCCGCGACCCCGGTCAGGTCGAGCGGGTCGTCGTTGAGGTTCAGCAGGTTGAACATCACCTGGAACAGCGGGTTGCGGCTGGGGTCACGGGCCGGGTTGAGCTCCTCGACGAGCCGCTCGAACGGCACCTCCTGGTGCGCGAAAGCACCCACCGCCGTCTCCCGTACCCGGGCCAGCAGGTCGGTGAAGGACAGTGTGCGGTCGAGTTCGGTGCGCAGCACCAGCGTGTTGACGAAGAAGCCGATCATCCGCTCCAGCTCGACCTCGGTGCGCCCCGCCACCGGGGTGCCCACGCAGATGTCGGTCGCGCCGGTGTACCGGTGCAGCAGGGCCTGGTAGCCGCCGAGCAGCGTCATGAAGAGCGTCGTGTCGTGGCTGCGGCCCAGCCGTTCGAGGTCGGCGCGCAGCCCGGCCGGGAGCTGTCGGTCGGCGACCGCGCCGTTGTTGGTCTGTACCCGCGGCCGGGGCCGGTCGGTCGGCAGTTCCAGGGCGGCGGGGATGCCGGCGAGCTGCTCGGTCCAGTAGGGCAGGCCGCTGTCGAGGATGCCGGGCATCCGGTCGCGCTGCCACAGCGTGTAGTCGCCGTACTGGACGGGCAGCGGCGGCAGCGGCGACTCCCGGCCGTCCCGGAACGCGTTGTACAGGCGGCTGATCTCGTCGCAGAGCACGTCGAGGGACCAGCCGTCGATCACGATGTGGTGCACGCACAGGGCGAGCACGTACCGGTCGGTGCCGGTACGGAACACGGTGACCCGCAGCATCGGCCCCGCCGCCAGGTCGAAGGGGCGCCGCAGATCGTCGGTGATCCGCTGCTCCTGCCCTGCCTCGTCCAGGCCCGTCACGTCGACCAGCGGTATCTCCACCGGCACGGGCGGCAGCACCTTCTGCACCGGCTCGCCGTCCTGCTCGGGCAGCACCGTGCGCAGCACCTCGTGCCGCCGCACCACCTCGGTGACGGCGTCGCGCAGCGGCCCCATTCTCAGATCGCCCGTCAGGTCGAGGACGAGCGGAATGGCGTACGCGAGGTCCGCACCGGACTGTTCGAGGAACCACAGCCGCCGCTGCATGAACGCGGCGGGCAGCGGCTCGTCCGACACGGGCCGGGGGACGACGGCCTGCCGCCGGGCCAGACCGGAGCCGCCGATCGCACGGGCCAGTCCGGCGACCGTCGGGTTGTCGAGGACCGACTCGATCGGCAGCTCCGTCTCGAAGCGGGCCCGCAGGCGGGAGCCGAGCTGGGTGGCGAGCAGGGAGTGCCCGCCCAGTTCGAAGAAGTCGTCGTGGACGCCGACGGCGGCCAGCCCGAGGAGCTCGCACCAGATCGCCGCGACGGCCTCCTCGGTCGCGTCCCGGGGCCCGTCGAGGACCTCGTCGGCGGCCTCCGTCTCCGCCGCCCCGGGCACGGTCTCCACGGCGGGCGGGGGTTCTTCGTCGAGGAGCCACCAGCGGCCGTCGCGCCAGGCGTGCACCGCACCGACAGCGGCCGGCGCCCGCACCGGGGCCGGCGCCTGTTCCTCCAGGTCGAACACGGTGACCCGAGCGGTCTCCCGCAGCCGGGCCACGAGGTCGGGCACCGGTCCTGCGCCGACGAGGCCGCTGCCCACCAGCAGCAGCCGCACCCCTGCGACGGCGGCCTGCCCGGCGAGTTCCGGCAGTGCGTCCCGTACGGAGGGGTCGTCGACCGCGACGGCGACGGCCGGCACGACCGCGCCCTCGGTGGCGGCGACCGCCCCGTCCGCCGCGGCGGACCGCACGGTGCCCGTGTCGCCGGCCAGCGTGGCGATCAGCCCCGGCGCGGGCAGGTCGCCGACCGTGACGACGACGTCGTGCTCCCGCCGGCCCGCGGCCGGATTCCCGGTGGGCCGGACGCGATTGCTCTCGCAATCGATCGGCTCGAACGGGTGCGGCGGCAGGGCGCACAGCTGCGGCGCGTCGAGGAGGTCCTCGACGGGAATGTCGAAGCCGCGCTCCCACAGCCTGCCGAGCGCGGCGAGGAGGTTCTCCTCCTCGCTCTTCTCGGCGCTTCCGCTGACCGGCACCGCCAGGTGCTCGCCGGTCCAGGCCGCATGCCCGCGCAGCATCCGGGTCAAGGTCTGGCCGGGGCCGAGCTCGACGAAGACCCGGCAGGAGCTGTCGAGGAGGGTGTCCGCGCAGTCGGACAGCCGCACCGTGCCGGCCGCGTGGTCGGCCCAGTAGGCGCCGCCCGAGGTGACCGCCGGATCGGCCCAGCCGCCGGTGACGTTGGACAGGTACGGCAGGGTGGGGGTCGTGTGCGGGATCTCCTCGACGATCCGGCCGAGCCGTTCGGCGGCCGGCCTGACCGCCTCCGTGTGGAAGGCGCCGTTGATGTCGAGGATCTGGTCGCCGAACCCGTCGGCCTTCAGCCGGTCGACCTCCTCGACCGGGCCGGCCAGCACCGAGTAGCGGGGCGCCTCGATCGCCACGGCCAGGCCAGGCCGCGCGGCGAGCAGTTCCCGCACCTCGTCCGGGGACGCCTTGACGGTCAGCATCCGGCCCGGCCCGACGCCGCTCAGGATGGTGCCGCGTTCGTGCACCAGACGCAGTGCGTCCGAGGGGGACCACCGTCCGGCGACGGCCGCGGCGACGAGTTCACCGGCGCTGTGCCCCAGCATGGCCTTCGGCTCGATGCCGTACGCCTGCAGCTGCCGGGCGAGGGAGAACCCGATGGCGAACAGCGCGAGCTGCTCGTTCACCATGCTCCGCAGCCAGTCCAGGCCGGGGTCCGGGCGCAGCACGACGCCGAGGTCGATGCCGTAGCGGCTGTGGCACTCGGCGGAGAGCGCGTCGAACGTCTCGCGGAACACCGGCAGCCTGCGGTGCGCGGCGCCGCCGAATCCGGAGCGCAGCACGCTGGTACCGGGGAACAGGAACGCGATGTCCCGCTCGGCAGAGACCCGGGCGACCGGCGGCGCCGCACGCAGCGCCTCGGCCGCCTCGGCCCGGTCGGTCGCGACCACGGCGCTGCGGTGGTCGAAGCGCCGCCGCCCGGTGGCCAGGGTGAACGCCACGTCGTCCTGCGGGTCGGCGGACGACTCCAAGTGCTCGGCGAGTGCGGTGCGCTGGCTGCGGACGGCCGCCGCCGAAGCTCCCGACAGGCAGAAGACACGGGGCTTCGCGGAGTCCGTACGCCTGCGGACCGGCGGCGACTCCAGGACGACGTGCGCGTTGGTGCCGCCCACGCCGAAGGCGCTCACCCCGGCGAGGACCGGCCCTTCGGCGGGCAGGGGGGCCAGCTCGGTGGCGATCCGGAACGGCGACGTGTCCAGTTCCAGGCCCGGGTTCGGATCCCGGAAGTGCAGCGTCGGCACGAGCTCCCGGTGCTGCAGCATGAGCGCCGTCTTGATCAGCCCGGCCGCGCCGGCCGCGGCACCGGTGTGGCCGATGTTGCTCTTCACCGCGCCGAGCCGGCAGTAGCCGACCCGGTCGGTGGACTCACGGAACGCGGCGGTCAGCGCGGCCACCTCGACGGGGTCGCCGACCCGCGTGGCGGTGCCGTGCGCCTCCACGTACGCGATGTCGTCGGCCTCCACACCGGCCTGGGCGTGCGCGTACTGGATGGCGTCGCGCTGGCCGGCGAACGAGGGCGCGCTGAAGCCGATCTTCTCCCCGCCGTCGTTGTTCAGCGCCGAGCCGCGGATCACCGCGACGATCCGGTTGCCGTCCTTGACCGCGTCCTCCAGCCGCCGCAGCACCACCACGGCCACGCCGCTGCTGCCGACCGTGCCGCTGGCGGCCGCGTCGAACGGGCGGCAGTGGCCGTCCGCGGACTCGACGTACCCCTCCTCGTACAGGTAGCCGGTGACCTGCGGCAGCCACAGCGAGGCGCCCCCGGCGAGGGCCGCGTCGCACTCGTAGTTGAGGAGGCTCTGCGCGGCCTGGTGCACCGCCACCAGCGACGTCGAGCACGCTGTCTGCACGGTGAGCGCCGGGCCGCGCAGCCCCAGCTTGTACGCGACCCGGGTGGCGAGGAAGTCCTTGTCGTAGCCGATCATGCTGGACAGTCCGTCGCCCCCGGTGCCCTGCAGCTCCGGGTTCATCATGTCGCAGCCCGCGTACACACCGACCCAGCCGTCGAAGCGCTGCGGGTCGATCCCGGCGTCGTCGAGCGCCGTCGACGCCGACTCCAGGAAGACCCGCTGCTGCGGGTCCATCGCCGCGGCCTCGGCCGGGCTGTAGCCGAAGAACCTGCGGTCGAAGAACTCACCGCCCGTCAGCACACCGCGGGCGGGAACATAGCGCGGATGCCGGGCCAGCGCTGGATCCACCCCGGCGGCGATCAGCTCGTCGAGGCCGAACCGGCTGATGCCTTCGACACCGTTGCGCAGGTTTCGCCAGAACCGGCCGGCGTTCTCAGCCCCGGGCAGCCGGGCGGCCAGCCCGACGATGGCCACGGCATTGGACTCGCTCATGCGTCCTCTCCAACCTTTGTCGGGCGGGCGGTGCGGGCACGACGGGCCCGCCGCGCCTGTACGGCGCGGCTGCGGACCTGGGCGGCCGAGGAGGACGGCTCGCCGTTGCCGGCGGCCAGGGACCGGGCCAGCGCGTGCACGGTGGGATGTTCGAACAGGCGCCGGATCGGCAGGGTCAGGGACAGCTCGCTCTCCAGCCGGGCGTGCAGCGTGCCGAGGAGCAGCGAATTGCCGCCGAGGTCGAAGAAGTTGTCGTGCGTACCGACCGCGTCGAGGCCGAGCACCGCCGACCACACACCGGCGATCCGCCGCTCCGTCTCCGACTCCGGCGCCGTCCAAGCGATCTCACCGACCCGGTCGGCGCGCTGAGGCCGGGGCAGCGCCTCCGTGTCGAGCTTCCCGCGATGGTTCAGCGGCAGCTCGGGCAGCCACACCACGGCACTCGGCACCATGAACTCGGGCAGCCGCGACTTCAATCGCGTCAGCACCGCCGGTGTGTCCGCACGCTCGCCCGCCACGGCCACCAGATAGGCGACCAGCGGCGCCGCCTCACCCGGACGGCCGCGCACCACCGCCTGACGCACCGCGGGGTCGGCCAGCAACTGCGTCTCGACCTCGGCGGGTTCGACCCGGTAGCCGCGGATCTTCAGCTGCCGGTCCAGGCGGCCCAGATATTCGAGGGTGCCGTCCGGCAGCCAGCGAGCCCGGTCCCCGGTGCGGTACACCCAGCCGGGATTGCCGTCCGGATCGCGGTCACTGAACCGCTCCCCGGTCAGGTCCTCCCGGCCCCAGTAGCCCTGCGCGACGGTCGCCCCGCCGACGAACAGCTCGCCGGGCATCCCCACCGGGCAGCGTCGCCCCGCCGCGTCCAGGATGTACGGGCGTACACCGTCGAGGGGCCGGCCGATGCAGTTCAGCACCGTCGCCGTCGACACGTCGAGGACATGGCTGGTCGTGATGAACGTCTCGGTCGGCCCGTACGCGTCGCAGACCCCGTACGGGACGGCCGGCGGGAGCGTGGTCAGCGCCGAGCCGGCGAAGAACAGCCAGCGCAGCGCCGGCAGTTCGGTGCCCGCCGCCCACAGCGCCTCGGCCACGGGTGTCGGCGCGAAGAACATCGTCACGCCCTGCTCGCCGAGCCATGAGGTGAGTTCGGGGACTACGACGGGACGT
Organism: Streptomyces sp. WAC 04229; assembly: GCF_003947455.1. Lineage (GTDB taxonomy): Bacteria > Actinomycetota > Actinomycetes > Streptomycetales > Streptomycetaceae > Streptomyces. The sequence continues at coordinate 23,397 of NZ_QHJH01000002.1, forward strand.
TCGTACGGCAGCAGTTCCGCGCCGCCGCACAGCGCGGGCCACAACTCGTGCTGCGTCGTGTCGAACGCGACGCTGTGGATCTGGCTGACCCGGTCGCCGGGCCGCACGTCGAAGGCGTCGATGTGCCAGCGGGTCACGTGCGCGAGGCTCCCGTGCCGGTACGCGACACCCTTCGGCTCACCGGTGGTGCCCGACGTATACAGGATGTACGCCGTCGCATCCGGGCCCGGCAGCGCCGCCGGGGCGTTCTTGGTGAGCGTGCCGACGCTGTCGTCGACCGTGCCGATGTCGACGACCTCGACGCCCGGCGGCACGGCACCGGCGGCCTCGGCGGGCAGGTCGGTGACGACCGCGCACGCACCGGCGTTGCCGAGGATGAACCGGATCCGGTCCTCCGGGTACTCCGGATCGAGCGGGCAGATCGCCAGCCCTGCCTTCCACCCGGCCAGCATCGATACGACGAGGTCGGCCCCGCGAGGCAGCAGCAGCGCAACCACCGTGCGGTCACCGGCCAGCGGCCGCAGCACCGCCGCCAGCGCGTCGGCCCGCGCGTCGAGCGCGGCGTAGCTGAGGACACCGCTGCGCGAGCGGAGCGCCGGCGCGTCCGGCTGCTGGGCGCACCGCTGCGCGAACAGCGCCGGAACCGTCGTTTCCGCATCCGCCGGGGCGGACTCCTCGAACCGGGCGAGCTCCTCCCGTTCGGGGGCGCCGAGCAGGTCGACCGTGCCGACCGGCTGGTCCGCGACCTCGGCGAACGATTCGACGAACCGGCCCAGCCAGGCGGCCATCCGCTCCGCCTCACCGCCGGTGAGCCGGTCACCGCGGTACAGGATCGTGCCCCGCAGCCTGCCGTCGGTCTCCTCGAAGCCGACGGTCAGCCCGAACTTCCCGGCGTACCCGGCCCCCGCGTGGTCCAGTTCGACAGGCGTGAGCGCGGCCCCGCCGACCGGCATGGCGGCCGCTCCCGCCGCGGTCGCGGCCAGCGTGACGTCCGCGTACGGAGTCCAGCCCGGGCGGCGCGGCGGCCGCAGCCGGCTCACCACGTCCTCGAACGGCACCCGGTCCAGGTCGAACGCGCCGAGCACGGTCTCCCGCATGGCGAGCGCCAGGTCCAGCACCGTGGTGTCCGGATCGCACTCCGAGCGCAGCACAAGCGTGTTGAGGCACGGCCCGAGCAGGTCGGGGAACTCGTCCCGGTTGGCGACCGGGCAGCCGAACGCGACGTCCTCCTGCCCGGTCCACCGGTGCAGCAGCGCGGCGAGCCCGGTCGCGGCGACCATGAACCAGGACAGTCCGTGCTCCCCGCGCATCCGGCGCAGCCCGTCCAGCGCCCCGGGCCCGAGCGGGATGGTCACCGAACCGGGCGGCGAGGTCTGCAACGGCGGAGTCAGTGCCGGGAACGCCGGTGTCCCGGAGAGCCGCCGCTCCCACGCGTCCAGCGCCTCACGGCCGTGCGCACTGTCCCGTTCCCCGGCCTGTGCCATCGCGAAGTCCCGGAACTGCGGACGGCCGGACGGCAGCAGCTCGGCCAACGGCACCTCGGGCAGGTCGGCGAGCCCGTCGAGGACCCGGCCGAGCCGCTCGGCGAGCCGCCGGGCACGGGCGGCGGTGTGCCGGTCCCCGCGATACGACAGCACCGCGGTGAGCCGTTCGTGGTCCTCCACGAACGTCACGGTGAGACCGAACTTCGTCTCGTGCTGCCAGCGGTCGAACGGCAGCGCCGCCATCGTCGCCGGGCCCAGCGCCTGCCGGGTGCGCGGCACGGACACCAGGTTCAGCATGACGTCCAGGTACGGGGTGCGCCCGGACCGCCGCTGCGGGGCCAGTTCGGACAGCACCTCGGGCAGCGGCGCCGCCTGGTACTCGAACGCGTCGAGCATGCTGTCGCGCACCTCGCCGAGCAGGTCGGCGAACGTCGTCGCCGCCTCGGCCCGCGATCGCAGCACCACCGTGTTCAGACAGGGCCCCAGCAGGTCGTCGAGGTCGTCGCCCTCCCGGTTGGCCATCGGCAGCCCGAACGTGACGTCGCCGCCTTCGTCCGCACGGTGCAGCCACGCGGCGACCGCCGCGACCGCCACCATGTACCAGGACACCCGGTGCTCGTCGCGGAGCGCGGCCGTGCGGCGGGCGAAGTCCGGCGCGAACGGGACCGGCACCGCGCCGTGCGCCTCCGGGCGCCGCGGCGGCGCGCCGAGGGCGAGGGTCTCGGGCGCGCCGGTCAGCCGGTCCACCCAGTGGCCGACGGCGTCCGGGTCCTCGTCCCACCGGGCCTGCGCGAACTGCACCACGGGCGGCAGCTCACCGACGGTCCCACCGAGGGCGCGCGCATAGAAGTGGGCGAGGTCGCGTTCCAGCGTCGGCACCGACTGCGCGTCGAACGCGATGTGGTGGAAGCACAGCAGCAGCGTGTGCGCGTCCGGTCCGGTCCGCACCAGGCGGGCCCGCAGCAGCCGCCCGGCCGCGAGGTCGAACGGCGTCGACGCCTCCCGGTCGGTCAGGACGGCCAGGTCCTCGGTGTCACGGACCAGTTCAGGCGTCCACGGTTCGGTGACGACCTGGTGGAGCCGCCCGTCGTGGTGGTGGAACGCGGTCCGCAGGATCTCGTGCCGTTCGACGAGCGCGCCCAGCGCGGTCCGCAGCGCCCCCGGGTCGAGGTCGCCGGTGATCCGCCACGACAGGGGAACGTTGTAGGCGGGACCGGTGCAGTCCATCTGCTCGGCCAGCCACATCTGTTCCTGCATGCTCGTCGCGGGCACACCGGACGCCGCCGTCTCCGGCTGCTCCACGAGCCGGTCTTCGGCCCGCGTGTCCAGGTGCGCGGCGAGTTCGTCGAGCCGCGGCACACGGTACAGGTCACGGACGGAGAGGCGGATCCCGGTGCGGGCGGCGATCGCCCCGGTGAGCCGGGGCACCAGCAGGGAGTGCCCGCCGATCTCGAAGAACGAGTCACCGGCGCCCGGCGGCGGACAGCCGAGGACCTCTGTGAAGATCTGGGCGAGGAGTTGTTCCGTCGGTGTCGACGGCTCGGCGCGGGGCGCGGTCGGCAGCCCGCCGCCCTGGGCGCGCAGCGCGTTGCGGTCCACCTTGCCGTTGCCGGTCAGCGGGAAGCGCTCCACGATCCGGAAGACCGCGGGCACCATGTACGAAGGAAGCCGGGTCGAGAGATGGGCGCGCAGGTCGGCGGCCGACGGCGGCTCCCCGTCGCACACCAGGTACCCGGCGAGCGTGTCGGCGTCGTCGAGGAGTACCGCCGCGTCCGCCACGTCGGGCCGTTCCCGCAGGAGCGCCTCGATCTCACCCGGCTCCACCCGGAATCCGTGCAGTTTGATCTGGTTGTCCACCCGGTTGACGTACGCGAGCTGCCCGTCCGGCAGCATCCGCACGAGGTCACCGGTGCCGTAGATGATGCCGCCCTCCGGGTCTGCCGGGTCGGTGCGGAACCTCTCGGCGGTCAGCTCGGGCCGGCGCAGATATCCGGCGGCGACACCGTCACCGCCGATCCACAGCTCGCCCGGTTCCCCCGCCGGTACGGGCCGCAGCTTCTCGTCGAGGACGTGCAGGGTGGTGTTGGTGACCGGCTGGCCCAGCGTGACCGGGCCGGTGGCCGCGACCAGTCCCGCGGTCGACCAGATGGTGGTCTCGGTGGGGCCGTACAGGTTCCACAACGCCCGCGAGCGGCGGTGCAGCTCGTCGGCGAGGGGCCGCGGCAGCGCCTCCCCACCACAGAGGACGTTCAGTTCGGGGTCGCCCTCCCACCCCGCGGCGAGCAGCATCCGCCACGTCGCCGGTGTCGCCTGCATGTGGGTGGGGCGGGCACGGGCCAGATGCCGCACGAGCAGGTCACCGTCGCGGGCCACCTCCGCGGAGGCGACGTCGACGGTGCCGCCGGTGATCAGCGGGAGGAACAGTTCGAGGGCGGCGATGTCGAAGCAGACCGTGGTGAGGGCCAGCATCGTGTCGCGGTCGCCGAACCCGGGCCGGACCGCCATGGACCGCAGCAGGTTCGCCAGACCACGATGCGTGACCTGCACGCCCTTCGGCCTGCCCGTGGAACCCGAGGTGTAGATGACGTATGCGAGGTCTTCGCCGCCCACCGGGACCGGCACGGCGAGCGGTGCGGCCGTGAGGACCTCGCCCAACAGGACGGTCTCGACGCCGGTGGCGGCCAGCTCGGCGCCCGGGGCCCGGTCGGCGATGAGCAGCGCCGCCCGGGAGTCGTCGAGCATGCCGGCGATCCGCTCGTCCGGGTAGATCGGGTCGAGCGGCACATACGCGGCACCCGAAAGCAGCACACCCAGCAGCGTCGGCACCAGGTCCGCCGACCGGTCGAGGTACACCCCGACGAGGTCGCCCCGCCCCAGCCCGCGCGCCGCGAGATGACCGGCCACCGCGTGCGCCCGGCGGCCGAGTTCGGCATAGCTGAGCGTGCTGCCCTCGTGCACCAGCGCCGTGTCGTCCGGGGTGCGCGCGGCCTGCCCGAGGAACAGCGCGGGCAGCGGCAGCGCCTCCTCCTGCCACACGGGCGTCGCGGTCGGGGCGGTACCCACGCCCAGCTCGGCGGCGGCCACGTCGTAGCGCTCGCGCAGCTCACGCAGGAACACCTGGGTGGACGTGGCGTCCCAGATCAGGTGGTGGGCGCAGAGGAACAACACCTGCCGCTGTCCGTCGAGTTGGGCCAGGCCGATGCGCAGCAGCCGCCGTCCTCCCAGGTCGAACGGCCTGCGGGAGCCCGCACGTATCCACGCCTCGACGGCGTGCTCCGGCTCGCCCCGCAGGTCGGCCCGGTCGACGACCGGCGTCCAGGCCTCGCCGACCTGCTGGAACAGGCGTCCGTCACGCTCGGCGAACGTCGTACGCAGGATCTCGTGCCGCTCGATCAGCACCGCCACGGCCCGCTCCAGCGCCTCCGCGGAGAGCGTGCCCCGCACCCGCCACGCGTACGGCACGTTGTAGAGTCCGCCGCCCGGTTCGAGACGCTCGGCGAACCACATGCGTTCCTGGACGCTTGTCGCCGGCGTGCCGACGGTCGTCGTGCTCATACTTCGGTCCTCCTGAGGTCGTCGACAGCGGCGGCGAACGCCTCAGCCGTGGGTTGGTCGAACAGCGTGCGCACGCTCAGCCGGACACCGAGGACACGGCGCAGCCTGGCCACCACGCGTGTGGCGAGCAGCGAATCGCCGCCCAGATGGAAGAAGTTGTCGGCCATACCGACCTCGCCCGCACCGAGCTGCTCGGCCCAGACACGGCACACCGCCGCCTCCAGGTCCGTGCGCGGCGCGACACCGGCGGCGCGTTCGGCCCGCACCGGCTGCGGCAGCCGCGCACGGTCGACCTTGCCGCTGGCGTTCAGCGGGAACTGGTCGAGCAGCACGAAGTCGCTCGGCACCATGTACGGGGGCAGCGCGGCGGCCAGCTGGTTCTGCAGCTCCGGCACGGACAGCTCGGCACCCACGTGCGGCACCGCGTAGGCGACGAGCCGGGGCCCGTCGTCGTCCCGGTGCGCCAGCACCAGCGCCGACCGCACCCCGGGGCAGCCGGTGAGCCGCGCCTCGATCTCGCCCGGCTCGATCCGGTAGCCGCGGATCTTCACCTGGTCGTCGCTGCGGCCGAGGAACTCCAGCGTGCCGTCGGGCAGCCACCGCACCATGTCACCGGTGCGGTACAGCAGCGCCCCGTCCTCGCCGTACGGATCGGGCACGAACCGCTCGGCCGTCAGGTCCGGCGCCCCCACGTAGCCGTGGGCGAGACCGAGGCCCGCGACGAGCAGCTCACCGGGCACCCCGGCGGGCACCAGCCGCAGCTGCGGGTCGGTGACGTAGCAGCGGGAACCACGGACGGGCCTGCCGATGGGGATCGACACGGCGTCCGGCGGCACCTCGGTGATCAGGTGCGTGGTGCTGAACGTGGTGTTCTCCGTCGGCCCGTACCCGTTGAGGAGCCGCCCCGGCGCGTTCCGCGGCTCCAGCACGGTACGGATCACCGCGGGGTCGAGTGCTTCGCCGCCCACGAGGACCGTGCCGACCCCGGCGACCGCGTCCGGCACCTCGCCGACGGTGTGGTTGAACAGCGACGACGTCATCCACAGCACGGTGATGCCCTGCTCCCGCAGCGCGGCCGCGAACACCGCGGGCTCCACCACGGTCTCCTTCGGCAGGACGACCGCCTCGGCGCCGGTGAGCAGGGCGCCCCAGATCTCGAACGTGGCGGCGTCGAACGAGATGCTGCTGCTGTGCGCGACCCGGTCACCGGGCCCGATGTCGGCATAGTCGGTCTCGTGCACCAGCCGCACCACCGCCCGGTGCGGCACACGCACCCCCTTGGGACGGCCCGTCGACCCGGAGGTGTACATGACGTACGCCAGATCCTCCGGCCCCGGCACCCCCCGCGCCGCACGGCCCGTGGCCTCGGGCAGCCGGTCCATCAGCACCCGCGGCCCCGTCCAGGCCGCGGTCTTCTCCGCGTACGGGCTGCCGGTCACCACCGCCACGGCACCGGCATCGGCAAGGAGATCGCCGAGCCGCTCCGCCGGATAGCCGGGGTCGAGCGGCAGGTAGTGGCCGCCCGCCTTGAGGATGCCCAGCAGCGCTGCCACCTGGTCCGCGGAGCGGTCCAGGCAGACACCGACACACACCGGGCCGTCGAACCCGGCGAGCGCGGCCGCGACCCGTTCGGCCCGCGCGTCCAGTTCGGCGTACGTGAGGACCTCGGCCCCTTCGCGTACGGCGGGCGCGTCGGGGCGCAGCACGACCTGCTCGGCGAACAGCTCCGGCACCGATCTGCCCGGGCCGTGTGCCGGCGCGGCCGCGTTGCCCCGGGCGAGGAGTTCGGCCTCTTCGTCGGCGGTGAGCAGCGGCAGCGCGGACACCGGCCGGTCCGGGCCGGCGGCGGCACCGGCCAGGATCCGTTCGAGGTGTGCAAGGAGACGCTCCACGGTGGAGCGGTCGAACAGGTCCTGCCGGTAGTCGACGTCGACGACGAGTTCACCGCCGGCCTCGAAGGCCATCACGTCGAGTTCGAACTTGACGACACCGGGATCGAAGACGAACTCGGTGACCGTCGAGCCGGGCACCCGCAGCGGATCGGCGGGCGTGTTGAGGAACGACAGCACGACATTGACCAGCGGCGGCCTGCTCAGATCACGGTCGGGGCCGTGCAGGTCGGCGAGCCGCTCGAACGGCAGGTCCTGGTTCTCCTGGGCCTGCAGCGCCGTCTCCTGCACCTGCCCGAGCAGCTCACCGAACGACGGGTCACCCGTCAGGTCCGTACGCAGCACGACCGTGTTGACGAAAAACCCCAGGAGTTCCTCCAGCTCGGGGCGATCGCGGTGGGCCAGGGCCGCGCCGAGGAGTACGTCCCGCTGCCCGGTGTGCCGGGCCAGCAGCGCCGACAACCCGGCGGCGACGGCCGCGAAGAGCGTCACGTCGTACCGGGCGGCCAGCCCACGCACCGCGGAGAGCACCTCGGCGGGAATACGCCGCCGCACCCGCGCCCCGTCCCAGCGCTGCACCGGTGGCCGCGGCCGGTCCGTGAGCAGCCCGAGCGGCTCACAGCCCGCCAACTTGTCGCGCCAGTAGGTGAGTTGACCGTCCAAGACGTCCTCGTCGAGGGTCTCCCGCTGCGAGCGGGCGAAGTCGGTGTACTGCAGCGGCGGCTCGCCCAGCGGCGAATCCATGTCGAGGAGGTACGCCTCGTACAGCTCGGACACCTCACGCAGCAGCAGCGACAGGGTCCACTGGTCGGCCACCACGTGGTGGAGGCAGAGCACCAGCACGTGGTCGTCGTCGTCGATACGCAGCAGACCTGCCCGCAGCAAGGGGCCCCTGCGCAGCTCGAACGGCCGCAGCACCTGATCCCGGGCCAGCTCCGCGGCGCGCGCGAGCCGCTCCTCCACCGGCCCGCCGCCGACCGGCGTCACCGGCACCTCGACCGGCTCGCAGGCCTGGATCCGGTGCACCGGCCGACCGCCGGGCCCGTCGGTGACCGCGGCCCGCAACACCTCGTGCCGACGCACCACCTCGGTCAGCGCCCGCGCCAGCAGACCGGGCGCGAGCGGCCCCCGAACACGGTGCGCGGACGGAATGTTGTAGCCGGCGGCACCGGGATGCAGCTGGTCGAGGAACCACAACCGCTGCTGGGCGAAGGTGAGCGGGGCATCCATCAGCTGACCTCCGTGTGATCGACAAGGCTCGTCCCGGACACCGCGAGGCGACCGGCGATCGCCGCCACGGAAGGCTCCTCGAGCAGTCGGCGTACGGGGACACGCACACCGAACTCGTGCATGATCCGCGACGAGAGCTGGGCGAAAGTCAGCGAGTGCGCGCCGAGCGTCCGCAGATCGTCGTCCCGGCCGACCCCACGGCCGAGCAGCTCCTCGACCAGCCCGGTCACGGCCTCCTCGGCGGCGCTCCGCGGCCCGTCCGCACCACGCCGCGGCCCGTCGAGCCACGACGGCAACGGCAATGCGTTGCGGTCCACCTTGCCGACCGGCGTCAACGGCATCCGGTCGAGGAGGACCAGCAGGTCGGGCATCTCGTGCGGTACGAACCGGGCGGCGAGCACCTCACGCAACTCGTCCCGCAGCCGCTCGTCACCCGCCTCGTCCGGCACCCGGTTCACCGTCTCGACGGGTGTCGCGGCCGGGCCGGGCCAGGGCAGCCGCACCGGCTCGGGCACCGTGTCGTGCAGCCACACCGCGTCCAGCGCACCGTCGGCGCGCCCGGCGGCCCAGCTGAGCCGCACCCGGTAGGGCAGCCCGAGGGTGAGCGCCCGCAGATCGACCGGCGACGGCGCCCCGCCCGGCCGGGCCCGCGCCCGCAGCTCACCGGCGGTCACCTGCCCGGCCATGCCGCGCCACGCCGCGAAGCGCGCCGCCAGCTCCGCGTACGGAATGCCCCGGACACCGAACACCCGCGGCTCGCCACCACGCAGCACCGCACGGATCGCCGCCAGGTCGACCTCGCCGCCGTAGTCCCGCCACTCGAAGCCGGGAGCCGCCGGGACCTCGCCCGCCCGGACCAGCACATCGAACCGGCCGGGGTCGGCACGGTCGTACCGCGGCACGATCTCCACCGATCCCGCCGGCAGGTCCGCGAACACCACCGGATGCACAGCCTGCCCGGCATCGTCCCGGTTCCGCCGGTAGGCCCGCCAGCGCAGCTCGTCGGCGGTGGTGCCGTCCACCGCCGTCGCCAGCTCGGCCCGCCACGCGGCGGGCTCCAGCAAAGGCAGCGACCGCACCCCGCTCACCAGCACCGTGTCGCCGTGCCGCTGCGCCGCGCCGATCGCGGCGAGCAGACCAGCGGCACCATCCACGGCGTGCGCATCGACCAGCACCAGGTCGTAGGCCCCCCGCACGTCAGGTGTCAGCGAGTCCCGCCGCTCATGGACGTCACACACCGCGTCGAGGCCCGGCACACCCGGCCCGATCTCCAGCACGGACCGTGGCGCGAGAGCCCGCACGGCGGCGACCGTGGTGACCGCGCCCCCGGCCGGCCCCGGCGGCACCGACCAGCCCGCCACACCTCCCGGGCCGGCCTTCTCGACGTACGCAACCAACCGTGCGGCCTGCCCCGCGGGCCGCACAGCGGCCACCGCGACCTGCCGCACACCGGGGTGCCGCATCAACGCCCGCTCGACCTCGTCGGGTTCGATGCGATGCCCGCGGACCTTCACCTGCCGGTCGATCCGCCCGAGGAACTCGAACTGCCCGTCCGCTCCGAGCCGCGCCAGGTCTCCGGTTCGGTAGGTGCGCAGCCCGCCGTGCACGCCGAACCGCCGGCTCGTCAGCTCGGGCCTGCGCAGATAACCTCGGGCCACACCGGGACCGGCCACCACGATCTCACCGGCCTCACCCGCGGGCACGGGTCGGCCCTGCGGGTCGAGCAGGCGCACATCCACCCCGCCCAACGGCCGCCCGATCGGGACCGGCCCGTCCGCCGTGGCCTCGTCGGCGACCACCGCGGACGTCACGTACACCGTCGTCTCGGTCGGACCGTAGATGTTCACGAGCCGGAACGGCAGGCCGGGCCGGGGGCGGCGCCGCAGCGCCTCACCGCCCGTCACCAGCCAGCGCAGCGCCAACGTCTCGAGGCCCGGCTGGGCCAGCACGATCTCGGCGAGCGCGGTGGTCAGGAAACACACCGTGATCGCATGGTGCCGCAACGCTCGGACCAGCCGCTCGGGGTCGGCCCGGTCGTCGTCCGAGACCGCGACGGCATGCCCGCCCACGCTCAGCAGTGGCCACAGATCGAGGATCGACGCGTCGAAACTCAGCGGGGCGGCCAGCGAACCCCGGTCGGCCGCGGTGAGCTCGAGCGCCTCCGCATGCCAGCGGCAGAGGTCGGCGATCCCGCCGTGCTCGAGCTGCACCCCCTTGGGTGCGCCCGTCGACGCCGACGTGTACATCAGACAGGCCAGGTCGTCCCGGCGCACCTCGACGTCCGGCGGCGTGGCGGGACACGCGGCGATCAGCGCCGCATCGGCGTACGGGTCCACCACTGTTCCGGCGGCCGCATCCTGCCCCGTGATGACCACCAGGGCGCCGCTGTCCTCCAGCATGTACCGCAGACGCGCTTCCGGATAGCTGGTGTCCAGCGGCAACGCGGCACCCCCGGCCCGGTGCACGCCCAGCAGCGCCACATAGTGCTCCAGGCCACGGTCCAGGTGGATGGCGACGACCACGCCCCGCTCCACGCCGATCCCGCGCAGATGGTGGGCCAGCCGGTTGGCCCGCTCGTCCAGCTCGCGGTAGGACAGCACACCGTCGGCGCAGGTGATCGCCGGTGCCTGAGGAGTACGGCGGGCCCAGTATGTGACCGCGTGATGTACGGGCCGCCCCCCGCCGTCCATCCGGTCCGCTCGTGAGGCAACCCGCTCGTCCACTGCGTTCCCTTCCCGCGGCTGTCGATTACCGGCCCGAGCCTCGCTTCGGTCGTCCCGGTCTGTCGTCTTCCGTCATGCGCACTGCCGGCGACCCGGCCGAAACTGCGCAACACGGAAGATGAAGCCCTCCGCCGCACCCCGCGATGCTGAGCGGACACGGGCGAAAGGAGCGGTGACGACTGTGACGGCGACGGAGGAGCAGGACACCGGGCGGCAGGGCCGACCCGGATGGACCCGACGCGGCTTCTGGCAGGGGCCGGTCGGCTCGGTCTACGTCGCGACCCTCGTGCTGTCGGTCGGCCGTGGCGCCTGGTACGCCTGCTGGGCGCTGTTCTTCCTACGGTCCGTCGAGCTGTCGCCGGCTCAGTTCGGCGTCGGCATCACCGCTGCGGGTCTCGTCGGTATGGTCGCCGGCATGCCGGTCGGCTACCTCGCCGACCGCATCGGGCCCCGCGAGGTGCTGATGGCCGTTGCGGCGGTCCAGGGCCTGGCCACCATGTCCCTGGCGCTGGTGCACAACTTCTGGACAGCCATGCTCGCGACCACTGTCGTGGTGACGGCGGAGAAGGCGTCCCCGGGCATCCGCATCGCCGTGCTCTCCGGCCTGACCGACGGCCCCGACCGGCTCAAATCGATCAGCAACTGCCACGTCATCAAGGAGATCGGCGCGGTCGCCGGCTCCGTCATCGGCATCGTGGTGCTGACCCTCGACAACCGCCCCGGCTACGTGGGGATGGTGCTGGTCTGCGGAGCGGCCAGCCTTGCTTTCGCCGCCCTGATCGCGCGCGTCCCGCACGTCGAGTCGCTCCGGGAACGCCAGGTCACACGCAAGATGCTGGTGCTGCGCGACCGCCCGTTCCTGGTCCTCACCGTCCTCAACGGCGTCCTCGCGCTCAACTGGGGCGTGCTCGACGCGGGCCTGCCCGTCTGGATCACCTCTCACACCCAGGCGCCACCCTGGACCATGGGCGTCCTGCTGGCCTTCAACGGTGTGGTCATCGTGCTGCTGCTCAACCGCTTCACCCAGGCAGCCACCACCGTCAGAGGCGCGGGACGCATGTCGGCTCTGGCCGGGATCGCTCTTGCGGTGTCCTGCCTGGTCTTCGCGACCACGGACGGCGCCACCGCCGGCACCGTCATCGCCCTGCTGTTCGTCGCGGCCACGGTCCACACCCTCGGCGAACTCTTCTTCGTCGCCGGCGGGTACGGCCTCTCCGTGGGCATGACCCGCGAAGACGCCCACGGCGAGTACCAGGGCATGTTCGGCGTCGGCGAAGGCGCCGCGATGATGCTCGCCCCCGGTCTGCTCACGGCGCTGCTCGCCGGATGGGGCTCACCGGGCTGGGTGCTGCTCGCCGGCCTGTTCCTCGCCTCCGGAGCCGGACTCCTGTACACCAGCCGCTGGTCGATCCGCCTGGAACAACGCCGCGGTACGACCGCCGCGAAGGAACTGCAGCCGGTCGACTGACAGCCCCTCATGGCGGGGAGCGCCCCGGATCGAGTTCACGATCTCTCGCCGCTCGTGGCGCGGTGGGCGCCCGAAGTGGCGATGGTCGCCGAGCCTGCTCCTTCGGTCCACACCCGCACGCCAGGATCAACCGAGAGCAGGCGAGACCAGCAGCACGAACAGGGCAATGGGCGAGAGCAGCATCGTCGACACGTGCGCGAGCAGAGCTTTCGGCATGCGCAGCACGGCGAAAGACGTCGCACCTACCACCAGCCAGCCGAAGTACAGCTTCCCGGCAGACTGCCAAGCGGCGGTTTCCTCCGCTCGGGTGGTCGGCTCCGTGCCGACGACCCCTATGGACGCCAGGAGCAGCACGGCACACACAAGCAGGTCACCGAGAACGACGATCGAAGTCACGGGCCCGCCCGCGAGTTTGGCTTGGACCCAGGGTCGTATGGCACTCATGAGATCCGGAGCCTACCCATGCCGGCCTGACCTGTGGACGATCGTCCCGTCCCGACGGAGGTTGGCGGAGACCCTGCGCTCGGCTGACAAATGACAGGGCTGGACCGGAGACTGATGACCTGCGTCCGACGCACGTGCTTCGGATCAGTGTGCTGTCTGCCCGAACGGTGAGTCGGGCAAAATGACGGGGGCGGAGATGTCGGCATCAGGTAATCGGGGTCTGTCGAGGGGTGCGCTGATCCGGCAGCGCGCGAAGGCGCGGTTCGTGGGTCGGCGGGCGCAGTTGGCGCTGTTCGCGGAGAACTTGTCGAAGGACCCCCAGTCCGAGGAGGACCCGGCGGAGTTTCTGTTCCATGTGCGTGGTGTGGGTGGCGTGGGGAAGTCCACCCTGCTGCGGCAGTGGCAGGAGGCGGCGAGGCGTGCGGACGCGGTGACCGCGGTGGTGGACGAGAACGACGTTCACGGGGTGCAGCAGGCCTTGGTCGAGCTGGTCAGGCAGTTGGCCGAGCAGGCCGGTCCGTGCAAGGAGTTCGACAAGGCGGTCGAGCACTTCCGGCGGGAGCAGGCGGCGCGGGGGGAGCCGGTGCCCGTGGAGGGCGAGGTGTCGGTGTCGAGCCGAGTGGTGACGCAGGCTGCGTTGGGAGCGGCTTCGCTGATTCCGGGGGCTGGTGTCGTGACGGCGATGGCCAACCCGGATGCGGCGGCCCTGGGGCTGGACCGGCTCCGGTCGGCATCCCAGGCCCGTGCCAGGCGGCGGGGCGCGCGGGGTGATGAGGCGGGTTTGAGCCGGGCCTTTGTCGCGGAGCTGGAGCGGTTGTCCCGTCGCCATCGGTGGGTGGTGCTGTTCTTCGACACGTGGGAGCAGACTGCCCGCTACCTGGACGGGTGGTTGCTGAGTCTGCTGGATGAAGAGTTCGGTCCGGTGCCGGCGAATGTGATCGTCGTACTGGCGGGCCGGGACGAACTCGTGGAGCGGGAGTGGGCACCGCTGCGGGATCAGGTCACTGACGTGCCGTTGGAGGTCTTCACCGAGGTCGAGACGCGCGCGCTGCTCACCGCGCGGGGCGTGACCGATCCGGGCGTGATGGAAGCGGTGCTGCGGCTGTCCATGGGGCTGCCGCTGCTCGTGGAACTCCTCGCCCTGGCCCGTCCCGACACAGGAGCGGAAGTGGAGACGGGCGCGGACGTCGCGGACGCTGCGGTGGAGCGGTTCGTGCAGTGGATCACGGATCCCGTGCAACGCGAGGCCGTGCGGTCATGCGCGCTGCCGCTGCAGCTGAACGAGGACGTCTTCGCTGCCGCTGCCGGCCCCGGGGCGGAGGGGTTGTGGGAGTGGCTCTGCCGGCAGCCGTTCGTCAGCGGCCGCGGCGGCTTCAAGCACTACCACGCGGTGGTTCGCGCCAGCATGGTCCGCCAGCAGCGCGCCCATTCCCCTCAGAACTGGGTTTCGGCACATCTGCGGCTCGCGGACGCTCATGCCACCTGGCGTACTGCGGCCGAGGAACGGCTTTGCGAGGCCAAGCACTGGGAAGACCCGGAATGGCGCCGCCACCGCATGAACGAGACGTATCACCGGTTGTGCGCCCACCCCCCATCGCATCTGACACCCGCCATCGAAGAGGTGGTACACGCCGCGGGCCAGGATGAAGCAATCCTGCGGCAGTGGGTCGAGGCCGTGGACCAAGCCGCACATGACACCGCGGACGCCGCTCTTCTCGGCTGGTCCATACGCCTTCGAGGTGGACTCGCCGATGACGAGCCCGTCCTTGCCTGCCTCGGTGTGCTTGTCCACGGACGCCTCGGCGTGGCGGCCAGAAGCTGGGCCCACACCTACCGAGGTGAGCGCCTCTACCTCTCCGACCGCGACGAGGAGGCCCTCGTCGAGTTGGAACGCGCTGTCGCGCACGACGCCCGCAACGCCCACGCCTGGGCTGTTCGAGGGAGAGTCCACTGCTGGCTGGGCCGTAACGACGAGGCCGTCGCCGACTTCACCGCCGCGCTTGACATCGACCGCACACTCACCTGGGCCCTTGCCTACCGGGGAGAAGCCCACCGGCAGGCGGGCCGTTACGACGAGGCCGTCGCCGACTTCACCGCGGCGCTCGAAAGCGACCCCTCCGAGGCCTGGGCGCTGGCCTCCCGTGGCCAAGCACACCAGCAGGCCGGCCGATACGAGCAGGCGATCACCGACCTCACCGCCGCGCTCGACATCGACCCCGCACTCACCTGGGCAATCGCCTTCCGCGGCCACGCACATCAACAAGCCGGCCGGCTCGACCAGGCCATCACCGACCTCACCGCCGCGCTCGACATCGACCCCGGCTACACCTGGGCACTCGGCCAGCGTGGTGAAACCCACCGGCAGGCGGGCCGTTTCGGCGAGGCCGTCGCCGACTTCACCGCGGCGCTCGAAAGCGACCCCTCCTGGGCCTGGGCGCTGGCCTCCCGTGGCCAAGCACACCAGCAGGCCGGCCGATACGAGCAGGCGATCACCGACCTCACCGCCGCGCTCGCACTCGATCCCGGCTACACCTGGGCACTCAGCCAGCGTGGTGAAACCCACCGGCAGGCGGGCCGTTTCGACGAGGCCGTCGCCGACTTCACCGCGGCGCTCGACATCGACCCCACCTACGCCTGGGCGCTCGCCTCCCGCGGAGAAACCCACCAGCAAGCCGGCCACTACGACCGGGCCGTCGCCGACATCACCGCGGCGCTCGACATCGACCCCACACTCGCCTGGGCACTCAGCATCCGTGGCAGAGCACATCGGCAGGCAGGGCACCACGAAAAGGCGCGAGTGGACCTGGAGCAGGCAGTGGCGGTGAGCTCGGAAGACCTCTCCTCCAGGTTCGAGAAGATGATGTTCGACACTGTGGAGGGTCGGCTCGAATCGTGTGCGGAACAGTGGAGTGATCTGCTCGCGTCTCCCTTGTTCTCGCCGGACGAAGTCGACGTCACGGTGACGGGCCTGTTCCGCGCCTTGCTCGTCGAACCGGAAAACCGTGTGACGGAGGCAACGCGGGAGCTGCTCGCCGCGCTTCCGGGGTCGGGCAACCTCGCCGAGATATTGAGCTACTTGGCGGAACTGACAGCCGTTGGAGGTGAGGTGGCCGACCGCGCACGACTGTGCCATCACCTGATCGTCGAGCATCGCAGCACGCAAGACGAATGATCCACGAGCGCGGCGGCCGCGAGCCGGCCGTCGAACCATGCCCCGGCTCACGATCCCGTGGCGCAGAGGGCGGGCAGAGCGGCGCGGGCAGCGACCGGTCCCCTGTTCCGGTCGCGGCCCCGCACGCGGGGGTGCCCGGGGCGGTCACGAGCCGCAGCAGCCGCCCGCCGGGGCCTTCTCGGCAGCCGCCCCGATCGTGGCGGGCGCGCCGAGCTGGACGAGCTGCTGGGTGGGCGCGCAGCCGCCGGCGTCGGCCTCCCGGGCTTCGGGGGTGTCGAAGAGGCCGGCGCCGCCGCAGACTCCGGTCTCGGGCAGGGCGAGTGCGACCCGGTCGGCGGACTCGACGTCGCCGGCGATCGCGGCGGCGACGGAGCGGACCTGCTCGTAGCCGGTCATCGCCAGGAACGTCGGGGCGCGGCCGTAGGACTTCATTCCGACCAGGTACACGCCCGTCTCCGGGTGGGAGAGCTCGCGGTGGCCGTGCGGGTAGACGGTGCCGCAGGAGTGCTGGTTGGGGTCGATCAGCGGAGCCAGCGCGACCGGCGCCTGGAGTCGCTCGTCCAGGCCCAGGCGCAGCTCGTCGAGGAAGGACAGATCGGGGCGGAAGCCGGTCAGGACGATGACCTCGTCGACCGGGTCGAGGCGGCGGCCGTCCTCGCCGACCAGGATCGCGCGGCCCTCGGTGTCGCGCTCGATCGCTTCGGTGCGGAAGCCGGTGACCGCGTCCGCGTAGCCCTCGTCGAGGGCGGCCTTCGCCGCCAGGCCCAGGGCCCCGCGGGCCGGGAGCTGGTCGGCCTCGCCACCCCCGAACGTGGAGCCCGAGATGCCCCGGCGCAGCATCCACACGCCCTTCGTCCCCGCGCCGTCCTCGGACTTGGCGAGGTCGGCCAGGTAGGCGAGCGCGGTGAAGGCGGAGGCGCCGGAGCCGATCACGGCGATGCGCTTGCCCGCGTACCGGGCGCGCACAGCCGGGTCCGTGAGGTCCGGGACGCGGTAGGTGATCCGGTCCGCGGCGGCCTTCTCGCCGAGCGCGGGCAGTCCGCTGCCGCCGGCCGGGGACGGGGTGGTCCAGGTCCCGGAGGCGTCGATGACGGCGCGGGCGAAGAGGCGCTCCTCGCGGCCGTCGGCGTGGGCGACGTGCGCGACGAAGGGCTGCTGCTCGCGGTCGGCGTCCACGATGCGGTCCCGGCCCGTGCGGGAGACGCCGGTGACGATCGCGTTGTAGCGGACGCGGTCACCGAGGACGTCGGCGAGCGGCTGCAGGTACAGCTCGGTCCAGTCGCCGCCGGAGGGGTAGGCCGCCGGGTCGGGCCGTGTCCAGCCGGTGGCGGCGAGGAGCTTCTCGGCGACCGGGTCGACGACCTCGCCCCAGGTGGAGAAAAGGCGTACGTGCGCCCACTCGCGCACCGCGGCGCCGGCTCGCTGACCGGCTTCCAGGATCAGGGGCTCGATGCCCCGGTCGACGAGGTGGGCGGCGGCGGCCAGACCGGCGGGTCCGGCCCCGATCACGACGACGGGCAGCTCGGTGGTGGCGGGCGCGTTCACGACGACTCCTTGCGTGTTTCGACACCTGTCGATGGCTTGCGCGGCCCAGCATGACACCTGTATCGATGAACGTCAACATAGACATTCATCGAAGTTAGAGGTTCTGGTGATGGATTGCGTCGACGTCGCCGTGATCGGCGGTGGGCAGCCCGGCTGGTCGCCGCCGACGCGCTGCTGCGCCGCGGGCTGCGGCCGGTGCTGCTGGGGGGTGTTTGGCCGGGAGGGCGGCCGGGCCGTCACCGCGAGGGCTTGGCCGTCAGGGTGCCGGGCCGGCGTTGGTCGGGCTGGAGTGGCAGTGCGGCCTGTCGTCGAACTCGCCGTGCGGGGTGGGTCGGGACGCGGGTCGGATGGCCCGGCGCCCGGCCGCCTGCCTCGCGCGCCGGTGAGAATCTCCTGCACTGGTTCGATGTGTGTCAACATAGACGCATGTCGAATGCGAAGGTGCTGCCGCTGCTCGAGCCCGCCGAGGTCCGGGGCGTGGCGCCGTGCTGCCCGCCGCTGACCGAGCGCCCGATGACCGCGGAGGAGGCCGAGACGGCCGCGCGGATGTTCAAGGCGCTCGGTGACCCGGTCCGGCTGCGGCTGTTCTCCGCCGTGGCCTCGCACGAGGGGGGTGAGGCGTGCGTGTGCGACATCAGCGACGTCGGCGTCTCCCAGCCCACCGTGTCCCACCACCTGAAGAAGCTGAAGGAAGCCGGCCTGCTCACCTCCGAGCGGCGCGGCACCTGGGTGTACTACCGCGTCGAGCCGTCGGTGCTCGCCGCGATGGGCAAGCTGCTGACGACACCGGCCGTCGCCTGACGAGTGGACGGGCGGGGGATGTGGCGAGCGCGGAACGCATTACGCGGGCCGCGACTCACCCAGGGACCACCTGATCGTCACAGGAGCTGTGCGACCGCGCGGGCGGCGTCACGCGCCGGGCGGCCGACGCGGATGAGGGTGGCGGAAGCCGGGCCGGTGCCGGGCGCAAGCCGGTGCACCAAATGACCGTGTCCGCCAGGGTGTGGCTGGCGTCGCCCCACCGGACGCCGTCGGCGGTGAGCCGGGCGAACACCGGCATCGCGGTCGGGAGGCCGCCGCCGACCACCACCACCTCCGTGTGCTGCGTCACGGGGGCGTCGTGACAGCGTCGGCGGCGAACCGCCGTCGCCAGGAGAGGGCGACGTAGACCAGGCCGATCAGCACCGGGACCTCGATGAGCGGTCCGACGACACCGGAGAGGGCCTGTCCGGAGGTGACGCCGAAGGTGGCGATGGCGACCGCGATGGCCAGCTCGAAGTTGTTGCCCGCAGCCGTGAAGGCCAGGGTCGTAGTGCGGTCGTATGCCAGGCCCAGGCTCTTGCCGAGGAGGAAGGTGCCGAAGAACATGACCGCGAAGTAGACCAGCAGTGGCAGCGCGATCCGGGCGACGTCCAGCGGCTGTGAGGTGATCGTCTTCCCCTGGAGGGCGAAGAGGACGACGATCGTGAACAGCAGCCCGTACAGGGCCCAAGGGCCGATCTTCGGCAGGAACTCCGCCTCGTAGGCGGTGCGGCCCAGTTTGTGCTCGCCGATGCGGCGGGTGAGGAAGCCGGCCAGCAGCGGGATGCCGAGGAAGATGATGACGTTCAGCGCGATGTGCCAGACGGACACGTCCAGGCCCTGGCCGTCGCCGAGGTTCGTCCACCGGGGCAGCAGGTCGAGGTAGAACCAGCCCAGCAGGCCGAAGGCGACTACCTGGAACACCGAGTTCAGCGCGACGAGGACGGCTGCGGCTTGGCGGTCGCCGCAGGCGAGGTCGTTCCAGATGATGACCATGGCGATGCAGCGGGCGAGACCGACGATGACAAGGCCGGTGCGGTACTCGGGCAGGTCCGGCAGGAAGATCCAGGCCAGCGCGAACATCACCGCCGGGCCGACGACCCAGTTGATGACCAGCGAGGAGACCAGCAGTCTGCGGTCGCCGGTGATGCGGTCGAGCCGGTCATAGCGGACCTTGGCGAGGACCGGGTACATCATGACCAGCAGGCCGACGGCGATCGGCAGGGAGATCCCGCCGATCTCGATCTTCGCGAGCGCGTCGTTCATGCCCGGGATGATCCGGCCCAGGCCCAGGCCGACGGCCATGGCGGCGAGGATCCACACGGCGAGGTAGCGGTCGAGGGTGGAGAGCTTCCTGACGACCGAGTCGTCCCCGGCCGCGTCGGTGCTCCGGGTGCGGGCGGTGGTGGGCCCGGTGGCCGTCACGGGCAGGCCCTCTTGTTCTCGGCGGCGATACGGGCGGACTCGGCCAGCGCGGCAATCTGCTCGGAGAGCCCGGCCAAGACCTCGGGCTTGAGCCTGTAGTAGGTGAAGCGGCCACACGGCTCGGTCTCCACGATCCCGGCCTCGCGCAGCACCTTCATGTGGTTGGACAGATTGGTCTGCTTGGCTCCGGTCTCCTCGACCAGGTGCGTCGTGCAGAGCGTCTCGCGCGCCAGCAGGGTCACGATCTTCAAGCGGAGCGGATCGCCCAGCGCCCGAATCACATCAGGATCGACTGAAGTCAGCATGCGCTGATATTCTCACATCATCATTCGCTGATATCAGCGGGGGCTGAAGTCATCGGCGGCCGGGTTCCGCCATGCGACGAGAGGGAACGATCACCATGGCCGACAAGCCGTCCGTCCTGTTCGTCTGCGTCCACAACGCCGGCCGCTCCCAGATGGCCGCCGCGTGGCTGACCCACCTGGCCGGAGACCGCGTCGAGGTCCGCTCCGCCGGCTCCAGCCCCGGTGACCGGGTCAACCCGGCCGCCGTCGAGGCCATGGCCGAGGTCGGCATCGACATCTCCGAGGAGACGCCGAAGGCCCTCACCGTCGACGCGGTCCGCGAGTCGGACGTCTGCATCACCATGGGCTGCGGCGACACCTGCCCCGTCTTCCCCGGCAAGCGCTACCTGGACTGGACGCTCGAGGACCCGGCCGGACAGGGCGTCGAGGCCGTCCGCCCCATCCGCGACGAGATCAAGACCCTTGTTGAGGTGCTGATCGCCGAGATCGCCCCGAGGCCGGAGGCCTCGGCGTGAGTGAGATGCGCGAGATCGTCATCATCGGCTCCGGCCCCGCCGGATGCACCGCCGCCCACCATGCCGCCCACTCAGGCCCCTGCTGTCCGGCGGCAGCATCTTCCTCACAGCCCGCGTGAGGGAACGGGCCGTCCGCTACCCACCGGCGCCCGCGGGTGGGTCGGCGAAGACACCCTTGAGCATTCCGGTGGCCTGCCCCACCTCGATCAGGTAGCCGTCCGGGTCCCGCATGTAGCAGCGCACCTCCGCCTTGCGATCGATCGGCTCGGTCACGAACCGCGCCCCCTTCGCGCTCGCATCCGCATAGAAGGCGGCGATGTCGGCCACCCGAACGTTGAGGAAGCTGGACACCCTCGCCGGATCCCCCGGCGGCTCCAGCGAGATGCCGGGCTTGTCGGGGGTGGGTCCGCCCCCGGGATTCATGATGATCCAGCTGTTGGCGACCTTCACGATGGCCGGGTTCTCCTCCAGCACGATCTCCCCGCCCAGGACATCGGCGTAGAAGCGCCGGGAGACCGCCACGTCGCGGACGGTCAGGAAGTGAGTGAGGACCAGCCCCTCGGCCGGAGCCGGCAGGTCTTGCTGCGCCATCGTCCTTACCTCCCGAACGGAGTGTGGGGATCGAACGGACATGAGCCGAGTGCCCGCCTCCGGCCGCGCCCAGGCATCCCGCACCCCGCTCGCTTCGCCCCCGGTGGGCGTGGCGCAGTCGGCAAACCCCCTGGGCCGACCTACGGTGCTGGTCGCGGCGCTCTCGAACCGCTCACCACGCACCCAAGGGGAACCGATCATGGCAGGACCCGGAACGGAAGCAGGCGCGAGGTCCACAGACGGGAAAGGGCCCCGTTTCGACGGGCTGCGGGCACTGTTCATCAACGCCACCCTCAAACGGTCACCTGAGGTCAGCAACACCGACGGCCTCATCGACCGCAGCGTGGAGATCATGCGGCACCACGGAGCGCGGGCCGACATCGTCCGGGCCGCCGACCACGACGTCGCCACCGGCGTCTGGCCGGACATGACCGAGCACGGCGCCGCAACGGACGAGTGGCCCCAGCTCTACCGTCGCGTGATGGACGCGGACATCCTCGTCCTGTGCGGCCCCGTATGGCTCGGTGACAACAGCTCCGTCATGAAGCGCGTCGTCGAGCGCCTGTACGCCTGTTCCAGCGTGCTCAACGACGCAGGTCAGTACGCGTACTACGGCCGGGCCGCCGGCTGCCTGATCACCGGCAACGAAGACGGCGCCAAGCACTGCGCCATGAACGTCCTCTACAGCCTGCAGCACCTGGGCTACACCATCCCGCCGCAGGCCGACGCGGCCTGGGTCGGAGAGGCGGGACCGGGACCGTCCTATCTGGACGCCGGCTCCGGCGGGCCGGACAATGAATTCACCAACCGCAACACCACATTCATGACATACAACCTGCTCCACCTGGCGGCGATGCTGCGCGCGGCCGGAGGCATCCCGCCATACGGCAACCAGCGCACCGCATGGGACGCCGGCTGCCGCGCCGACTCCAGCAACCCGGAACACCGATAGCGAAGCGGAGGTGGACGCCGTGGGCCTCCAGCACTCACCCACCGCATCCGAGTCCTCGCACCGCGCAGCATGGCCCTCGCTACGGGTGGCCGACTGGACCGAAACCCGTGACACCCTGCACATGTGGACCCAGATCGTAGGCAAGCTGCGGCTGGCCCACGCCCCCATGGTCAACCACTGGTGGCAGGTGACCCTCTACGTCACCCCGAGGGGCCTGACGACCAGCTCGGTGCCCTACGGCGACGGCGCCTTCGATGCGGAGTTCGACTTCGTCGACCACCGGCTCGTCATCCGCAGCAGCGAGGGCGCGAGCCGCGACGTGGCCCTGGAGCCCAAGTCGGTCGCGACCTTCTACGCCGAAACCATGCAGGCCCTGGGCGCGCTGGGCATCCAAGCTGCCTTCCAACGGCGGCCCAACGAGGTGGAACCCTCCATCCCGTTCGCCGAGGACGAGCAGCACCGCTCCTACGACGCGACGGCGGCACACCTCTTCTGGCGCCAACTGCTCCAGGCCAACCGCCTCCTGGGCCGCTTCCGCGCGGAGTTCGTGGGCAAGGTCAGCCCCGTTCACTTCTTCTGGGGCGCCATGGACCTGGCATCCACCCGCTTCTCCGGCCGGGCCGCTCCCACCCATCCGGGCGGCGCCCCGAACTGCGGTGACTGGGTGATGGTGGAAGGCTACTCACGGGAACTCTCCAGCTGTGGATTCTGGCCCGGCGGAGGCGCCGAAGGTGCCTTCTACTCCTATGCGTACCCCGAGCCGGACGGCTTCGCCGCACATCCGGTGCGCCCCGACGGCGCCTACTACAGCACCGAGAACGGACAGTTCCTGCTGCCGTACGAGACCGTGCGCACCGCGCGCGATCCCGACCACGCGCTGATGGAATTCCTGCACACCACCTACGAGGCCGCTGCCGACCTCGGCGACTGGGACCGCGCCACACTGGAGAGTGATCCGCGCCGCTGGGACCGAACTGCATCACGAGCAGACCAGTAAGGTGCCGCCGGTGACGTCGAAGACGTGACCTGCCAGGCCGCGGGTATCACCGGCCGGACTCCTACACCCTCCGGCGGCATCGGCCAATGTCCTGGGCGCTGATCACTTGGCGTCCACAGTGCCCGGGATCCGACGCGTGACGGACGGATCCGCCCGGGGAAATGAGCAGCAGGGCGTGCCCGGCACGCGGTACGGTGCGCCGATGTCAGCGATCAAGAAGTTCCAAGTCACCTTTGACTGCCACGAGCCTGAGCGCGTCGCCCGCTTCTGGTGTGAAGCGTTGGGGTACGTCATGCCGCCGCCACCGGAGGGTTTCAGCACCTGGGACGATTTCAACCGCGCCCTTCCGCCTGAGAAGCGGGGATCGTGGTCCGCCTGCAGTGATCCCTCAGGTGTGGGCCCGCGCCTGTACTTTCAGCGCGTCCCCGAAGGCAAGACCGTGAAGAACCGGGTGCATCTCGACATCCGGGTCGGCACCGGGCTCGTGGGGGACGAGCGCCTCGCCGCACTCGAAGCAGAGTGCGCACGACTGGTCGCGCTCGGTGCGACCCACGTGCAAACGCTGTACGCCGATGAGGAAAACGAATCGTGCATCCCGATGCTGGACATCGAGGGCAACGAATTCTGTATCGACTGAACCCGGTTTCCGGACAGGGCGGGACGGGAACGGGCTGCTCGCGCTCGGGCAGTCCTCACGACTCGTGCAACCCGTGCGGCCGTTCTCATGGCGCGGGCCCGTGGCGTCACTCTTGATCGTCTTCTGAGCGGCGCCTAGGCTCCCATGCCCATGGAGACGGGGGAGCCGGACCGCGGGCGGCGGGGATGGTACGACAGGCCGGTCAGGCGTCGTATTGCCGCGGGTCTGCTGGCCGGGGCTGGTCTGGTCATGCTGGGCGTGCTGTTCGTCGTGCTGCCGGGGGTGGTGGTCGACCACGACCTCGCCGGGGCGAGCGTCGCCGCGCAGGACCGGCTGAAGGCGGTGAACGACGTCCGTACGACGCTTCTGCAGGTGGTCGGTGGCCTGGTCGTGCTCTTCGGCGCCTACGCCACCTGGCGGCAACTGCGGCTGAGTCAGGAGGGATTGCGTGCCACCCAGGAAGGCTACGTCACCGACCGATTCAGCCGCGCCGTCGACCAGCTCGGCAGCGACAAGCTGGATGTGCGCATCGGCGGGTTGCACGCGCTGTGGCGGATCGCGGAGCAGTCCACCCGAGACCGGGAGGCCATCATCTCCATTCAGGCCGCGTATCTGCGTACACACCTGCCCTGGCCGCCCGTGGGACCGGAGTCACCGGCGCCGGACGTGCCCATAAACGACATCGCACCGTTGGAGACCCGCACCGCCGACGCCCAGGTGGCGCTGACCGCGCTCGGCGTGCTCTGCCGGCGCCGGGAGGAGTCCTGGGTCAATCTCAGCGTCACTGACTTGCGCCGAGCCGACTGCGACGGGCTGTGGTTCCCCGAGGTCAACTTCGACCGCTCCTGCATGGAGGCGGCGAGTCTGTACCGTGTCAATCTGACACAGGCGTCCCTGGTCTCGGTCAACCTGCGGCACGCCGACCTCACCACCGGGGTCCTCCGTCGGGTCCGCTGCGTCCTGGCCGACCTGCGGGCCGCGAAGCTGGTCGAAACCGACTTGTGTGACGCCGACTTCACCGAGACCGACCTGCGCGAGGCGAACTTGCGCAAGGCCACCGCGCACGGTGCGGTCTTCCACCGCGCCGATCTCCGCATGGCTGACCTGCGCGGCACCGACTTGAGTAAGGCCAGTCTGGTCGAGGCACGCCTGACCGGCGCCCTGGCCAGTGAGCACACGCGCTGGCCCGCCGGCTTCGATCACACGGCTGCCGGGGTCGTCGACTCCGACGACCCCGGTCCCGAGCCCTCGCCCCTGCTCCAGCCGCCGGGGGTGACGTGGCAGGCACCGTCGCTGAGGTCCGCCCCCTGAACAAGGTGGTGAGGACCGCGGTGTCATCCGCTCACCGGGGGATGAGCCGGTCCCAGGGGAGGTCCGGGAACGGGTGGCCGAGATCCGTCCGGCATGACCGACGCCCGGCGCGCCCGCATCCGGCGCGTGCCCGTCAGGGGACACCCCCTACGAAACGCCGGTCACGTGAAGGTCGCCGCGTTCAACGTCGGACGGTGAACCTCACGGTCAGGGCAGGGTCCACTTCTGGTTGGCGCCGGTGTGGCAGGTCCACAGGTGGACCGGGGTTCCGTCGTTCCAGGTTCCGCCGGAGGCGTCGAGGCACTTGCCGGACTGCGGGTTGCGTACCGTGCCGTCGGCCTGGGGCTGCCAGGACTGCGCGCCGGAACCGTTGCAGGTCCAGAGCTGGACGCGCGTGCCGTCCGCGTTGCCGCCGCCCGAGACGTCGAGGCACTTGCCCAGCGCCGTCACCGTGCCGTCCCCGGGCAGCGCCCACCTCTGCGCGGCGGTGCCGTTGCACGTCCACAACTGGACCTTCGTCCCGTCCGCGGTCTGCGAGTTGTCGACGTCCAGGCACTTGCCGTTCACGCCCTTCACCTCACCCGTGCCGGACATCGCGCCCGGCATCCTGTTGAGCGTGTACCACGCCTCGGTGCTCCACAGGGACTCGCCGCCCGCGGAACTGAAGGGACGCGGTGAGCGGACATGGACCACCCGGTCGGCCTTGAGGCCGGGAATGGCCAGGGTGACCGTCCTGCCGTCGGCGGAGAGCGTGGCCGACCGGGCGGTGAGGGTCTCCTGGTCGATCTTGGGGCCGCCGTAGTCGGCGGTCGGGACGTAGCGCCACTGCTTGATCTTGTAGCGTCCGGCCAGGCCGGCCGCCGTCTCCTCGGACAGGGGCTGGGTGTACTCCAGCTCGAAGCCGCCGGGCACGGCGCGCATGGCGCGGATGTCGAACGCGTCCGCGCCGTTCGGCGTCAGCTTCTGGAGGCCGTGGCTGAGTTTGCCCTCCTGGCCCCAGTTGCCGCCCGCACCCAGGCCGCCCGCGTAGAGCGCTCCGTCCGGACCGATGCTGATCCGTGTGACGCCTGCCTCCAGGCCCTGGGTGAGGCGGAAGACGGCACCCTGGTACTCACCGCCGACCTTCTCCAGGTAGCCGCGCTGGACGCCGCCGTAGGTGACGTCGCCGAAGAGCATCTGCCCGGCGAACGGTCCCTCGGTCAACTGCAGTGGTGTGCTGGGCGAGTTGCCGATCTCGTTCTGCGGCAGCCACAGCACCGGCTGGGTCACCGGCTTGTTGTCGAAGGGGCCGTCCGGGTTGGTGTAGTGGTTGAAGAAGCGGTCCTGCTTGATGTGGACCAGCTTCGACGAGGGCAGCCACCCGCCCTGGTTGTCGGTGACGAAGATCCCGCCCTCGGGGCCCCACCCGATGCCGTTCGGCGTCCGCAGCCCGCCGGCGATGTAGTCGACCTTCCCCGTCTCCTTGTTCACCTTGATGGTGGTGCCGCGGTTCTGGGCCGGCTGCGGGTCGGTCGTCGCGCCGCCGTAGTCGATGGAGACGGAGAGGTTCAGGTAGAAGGAGCCGTCCTTGTAGAGCAGGCCGAAGGCGAACTCGTGGAAGTTGCCGCCGAAGGGCCAGGTCGCGACCCTGCGGTAGGTGTCGGTGACCTCGTCGCCGTTGGTGTCGTTCAGTTCGGTCAGCTCGTGCTTCTGGGAGACGTAGAGCTTTCCGTCGACGTATTTGATGCCCATCGGCTCCTTGAGGCCCGAGGCCACCTTCTTCGCCGTCACCTTGTCCGGGCCGGTGTTCCCGGTGACGTTGTCCAGGAGATAGACCTCGCCCGTGGTGTTGTTGCTGCCGCCCCAGGTGGTGATGGCCAGCCGGCCGTCCGGCAGCCAGTCCATCGCTGAGACCTGCGGCTCGAAACCCGCGGGACGCAGGTCGGTGAGGGTGTAGTTCGGATGCACTCCCGTCAGGGGCAGGCCGTCGCCCGGCGAGTCCGTGCCGCCCTCGCACTCCTTCTGGCCGGGCGCGGTCACGCGGACGACGTCGGCGTCCGTGCTGAGCGCCGAGTTCGGCACGACGGAGAAGCCGGAGGCGCCCGGGGGCTTCCAGGCCAGGGTCAGCTGCTGGCCACCGTCGCGCTCGAAGTGCTCGATGCGCAGTGAGTGGTACCCGGCCGTCAGCTCCGCGGTGCCGTCCTTCGGCTCGGGACCGTGCAGGCCGTCGTGATCGACGACCAGTTGGTCGTCGATCCAGAGGCGGGAACCGTCGTCGCTCGTGAGGCGGAAGGCGTAGCTGCCCGCCCCCGGGGCGTCGAGGTTGCCGAGCGCGTGCGTGACGAAGCCGCTTTCCAGGCCGAAGTCGTCGACCGAGGACCAGTCGATCACCGGCATCAGCTTGTCGATGTTGGGCGTCTGGCCGGCCTTGAGGGTGCAGATCCCGCTCAACGGGGTCTGCACGTCGAAGACGCGCAGGGTGACGCCCGGTTCCTGCGGGGGCGGATCGGCGGCGGCCGCGTCCTGTGCCGGGGCGGGAGACGACGACAGTCCGACGGCCAGCAGGGAGGCGACGAGCGAGCCGGCCAGGCGTCTGCCCAGGCGGTGAGGGTGCGGGCGTGGATACACGTGACCTCCTGACGGTCCCCCGGAGCGGAGGGACTCGGTCGGATGGGTGGGAGATCCACCGCGGCCGGGACGCGCCGTCGTCCCGGACTCGGCAGGGTGCGGACGGGGACTGGAGCCGCCCCCGCGTCTGGCTCGGTGAGGTGTCTCAGGAACGTGCGGTCTCCGTCGGGGCCGGTTCCTCAGGCCCGGTTCCTCAGGGGAGGGCCCACTTCTGGTTGGCGCCGGTGTGGCAGGTCCACAGGTGGACCGGCGTTCCGTCGTTCCAGGTTCCGCCGGAGGCGTCGAGGCACTTGCCGGACTGCGGGTTGCGTACCGTGCCGTCGGCCTGGGGCTGCCAGGACTGCGCGCCGGTGCCGTTGCAGGTCCAGAGCTGGACGCGGGTGCCGTCCGCGCTGCCACCGCCGGAGACGTCGAGGCACTTCCCCAGTGCCTTCACCGTGCCGTCTCCCTGCACCGTCCACTGCTGCGCGGCGGTGCCGTTGCACGTCCACAACTGGACCTTCGTACCGTCCGCGGTCTGCGAGTTGTCGACGTCCAGGCACTTGCCGTTCACGCCCTTCACCTCGCCCGCGGACGGACCGGCGTTCAGTACCTTGGCCCGGATGTTGCGGAACGACACCGTGTCGCCGTCACCGTGGTTCTGGATGCCGACGTGTCCCTGGCGGAGGCTGCGGGCGGGGTCGGTGTTGGTGAAGTCGTTGATCTTGCGGCCGTTGAGGAAGATCTCCAGCCGTTCGCCGGTGACGCGGAGTTCGTAGGTGTTCCAATCTCCGGGCGGGTTGAGCGCGGCGTCCCGTGCGGCGATGTCCGCCGCCTGGAACCCGTACACGGAGCCCGTGGTGCGGTCCGGGGAGTCCGTGGCGTCGATCTGGATCTCGTAGCCGTTGTCGACCGCGGACCAGGGGTCGTCGGAGGCCGGGAAGCCGAGGAAGACACCGGAGTTGGAGTCGTCGTCCATCTTCCAGTCCAGCTTCACGGAGTAGTCACCGGTGAACTCCCTGGCGGTGTACCACATCATGCCGAGGCCGCCGTACGACGTCAGGGAGTCGTCGGCGAGCGTGAAGCCGCCGGGGCCCGCCTGGCTCCAGCCGCTGGTGCCGGAGCCGTCGAAGAGGCTGGTGTAGCCGGTCTCCGGACGGCAGTCCGCCTCGGTCACGCCGGCCGCCCACCGGACACCGCCGAGCAGGTGGCGGCGGAACTCGGCCTGTCCGTAGGACTCGTCGGTGTGGCCGCCACCGGTGTAGAAGGCACGGCCGCCTTCGTAGTCCTTGCACCAGGCGATCGGATGGTCGCCCGACATGGAGCCGCCGGAGTAGCTCGACTCGTCCAGCGAGGCCAGGACGCGGGCGGAGGCACGCGGGTTGGTGCGGTAGTTGTACCACTCGTCGGTGCGCTGCCAGGCCCGGTCGAGATGGGCGGTGGCGTCGTGGGCCCGGTCCTCGACCCGGACGGTGGCGGACTGGACGGCGGGATGGGACTGGAAGAGGGCGCCCGCCAGACCCTCGTAGAACGGCCAGTCGTACTCGGTGTCGGCCGCCGCGTGCACGCCGACGTAGCCGCCGCCGTTGTTGATGTACTGCTCGAAGGCCGTCTGCTGGGCGTCGTTCAGCACGTCACCCGTGGTCGACAGGAAGACCACCGCCTCGTAGGGGGCCAGCCCGGCGGTCGTGAAGGCTCCCGCGTCCTCGGTGGCGTCGACGGTGAAGTTGTTGGCCGTTCCCAGTTCGCGCAGGGCCGCCAGTCCGTCGTCGATCGAAGAGTGGCGGAATCCGGCCGTCTTGGAGAAGACCAGGACCTCGTAATGGGGGTCGGCGGCTGCCGGCGCCGCCCGAGCGGTGGGCGCCGACGGCGGAGACGGTCTCTCGGGCGCTGCCACGGCGTACGGCGTGGCACTCAGCGCTGCCGCCGCGATCAGGGCCAGGGTGCCGATCAGTTTTCTGTGCAAGACGGCGTCATCTCCTTCATTGAGAGGGGGACGGACTCACGGAGTTGCGCAGTGAGGGAGGGGGAGATCCCGTCGGAAGGCGTCTCGGACACCGGTCCCCCCCCCGCACCGCGCACGAGGGCGGTGCGGGGTTCAACGGGCATGCCGGGGCGCGTCGCCGGGGCATCCCGGACGAGATGACGGGCGAGTCGCCCCGGCGAAGCTCACATCGCGAGATCGGGCACGGGACGGGGCCCGGAGTTCCCGGCCGTCAGGCCTCGACGTCCGGGCATGCTGTGCCGCGGTGGGGGACGCACGACGTGGGAGTGTCCGCCGGCGGCACCTGGGTGCGGCGCCGGCCTGGGGTGCTGCTTCCTAACGGTCGTTTCGTGCGCACAGGTGTCTCCCGAAGCTGTGAGGGGTTCAGGCATGCATGCCCGTCAGATGGCATGTGTGGGGAGTACTGGCGCGCGCCGTCGCGCCGATGTGCGGCCGTCGGCAGGTCATGACATGGCCGCAACAAAGAAGCTAGCGGTCATCGGGTGACTGCGTAAGACCTTCAGCGCGAAACACGGCTACTTTTCCCTTGATCGGGACAAAGGGGGTCCTTGAGGGCGTTCGGGTGCCGTGCTGCCTCATCTCGTCCCGCGCCCGGCTGAGGGGCAGGTCCTTCAGCGCCGTACCGGTCCGCGGTACGGCGGACGCCGGGCTCAGCCCCAGGTCTGGCCGGCCGGTTCCTTGATGGTGCGGTTGATCCTGTTGAAGAAGTTCGTCAGCGCGATCTCCAGGTTGATCGCGCCGATCTGTTCCTCGGTGAAGTGGGCGCCGGCCTCTTCCCAGATCGCGTCGGTGACTCCCTCCGCGCCGTCCTGCAACCGGGTGGCGGCCTCGGCCAGCGCCAGTGCCGCACGCTCCGCGTCGGTGTAGAACGGCGCCTCCCGCCACGCCACCACGTTGTGCAGCCGCTCGTCGCTTTCACCGGTCTTCTTCCCGCCGGCGACACTGGCGAAGACGCACGCCGAGCAGCTGTTGATCTGGCTGACGCGCAGGTGGACCAGCGTGAGCAGCTTCGGGTCGACACCCCCGGCCGCGATCGCCTTGTGCAGGTGCCCGATCGCCTTCCACACGTCGGGGTTGTCGCCGTTCTTGTTCTTCAGTCGGTTCTGCATGGCAGGGTGCTCTCCTTGGTCGGGGTTACCTTGCGGGGCTGGTGCCCGTCACCCCTATGACGGAGCAGCTACCAGGGAGGTAACACCATGTCCGGCGCCCATCCCGCCGATCCGATCGCCGAGGCCTTCGAGACGCACCGAGCCCGGCTCACGGCCGTCGCCTACCGCGTACTCGGCTCGCACGCCGACGCGGACGACGCGGTCCAGGAGGCGTGGCTGCGGCTGTCCCGCCAGGACGCCGACGGCATCGACAATCTCGGCGGCTGGCTGACCACCGTGGTCGGCCGCATCAGCCTCGATCTCCTCCGCTCCGGCCGCACTCGTCCGACGGTGCCCCTCGACGACCGGCTGCCCGAACTCACCGTGACGCTCGACGACGGTTCGACTCCGGAAGAGCTCGTGGCACTGGGCGACTCGGTGGGCCTGGCGCTGCTGACGGTCCTGGACTCGCTGCGTCCCGACGAGCGCCTCGCGTTCGTGCTGCACGACGTGTTCGCCGTACCCCACGGGGAGATCGGCACCATCCTCGGCAGGTCGACCGACGCGACCAAGATGCTCACCAGTCGCGCCCGCCGCAAGGTGCGCGCCGCCCGGCAGTCGGCGAGCGACCGGCAGCGGCGGCGCGAGGTGGTCGGGGCGTTCTTGGCCGCGGCCCGCGAGGGCAGGTTCGAGCGGCTGCTGGAACTTCTCCATCCCGAGGTGGAGTTCACCGTGCACGCCCCGGGCGGACGGTTCGTCACGATCGGAGCCACCGAGGTCGCAGGCCGTGCCCGCGTGGCAGGCGGCGCGGCACACGGGCGTCCCGTGACCGTCGACGGGCGCCCCGGCGTCATCGCCTGGAACGAGGACGGCATCCCGCTGTCGCTGCTCACGTTCACCGTCGCCGACGGCCGCATCACCGAGATCACCGCCGTCGTCGACCCGGCCGAACTCGCGCTGATGGACTTGCCGGACCTGGTGTGACCGTCCGGTCACCGGCAATGGCCCGACGCGCTTCTGATGACGGTGCGCACTGGCGGCGACACGAAGTGTCGCCGGTGGGCCGGACTGTTCGACCGCGACCTGATCGGCATCTCACGTTCTAGTATGAAATAAGCTGTAAACGGCTTTAACAGCACTTTCCTCCGGCAGAGGAGGGCTTTCACCGTGTCTGCCAGGTATCTGCCCGTCTCGGAACACGGGCTGATCGGGGACCTGCGCAGTGCTGCTCTCGTGGGGACGAACGGCACGATCGACTGGTACTGCTGCTCCCGATTCGACGCTCCCAGTGTGTTCGCCTCGATCCTCGACGCCGAGAAGGGAGGGAGCTTCGAGCTCGCGCCGGACGTGCCGGCCCGCACGAAGCAGTTCTACTTCCCCGACACCAACGTGCTCATCACCCGTTTCTTCGCCAACGACGGTGTGGCCGAGATCCAGGACTTCATGCCGATCGTCGACAATTCCCGTGAGGCCGACCGGCATCGGCTGATCCGCAGAGTGGTCTGCGTCCGCGGATCACTGCCCTTCCGGGCGGGCGTCTCACCACGGTTCGGGTACGCGACCGAGCCGCACACCATCCGCACCGAGCACGGCTGTCCGGTCTTCGAGTCGGCCTCGCTCTCCCTCGCGCTGACCTCCAGCGTCCCGGTGGAGCACGACGGCCGTGACGTGTGGTCGCTGTTCAAGCTCCACGAGGGCGAGAGCGCCGTCTTCGCACTCGACCGTGTCGGGGAGAGCGTCGCCCCCCGGGTCTGCGCCGTGGCCGAGGCGGAGGAACTGTTCCAGGCCACCGTCCGGTACTGGCGGGGGTGGCTGTCCACGTCGCGCTACCGCGGCCGCTGGCGCGAGATGGTGCACCGCTCCGCACTGACGCTCAAGCTGCTCACCTACGTCCCGACCGGCGCCATGGTGGCGGCACCCACGACGAGCCTGCCCGAGCAGATCGGCGGCGAACGGAACTGGGACTACCGGTACGTCTGGATCCGCGACGCGGCCTTCTGCGTCTACGCGCTCCTGCGGCTCGGTTTCACCGAGGAGGCGCAGGCTTTCATGCGCTTCCTGACCGAGTACGCCCACCCCTCCGACTCCGGAAACGGACCTTTGCAGATCATGTACGGCGTCGACGGTCGCCGGGACCTGGCCGAGCGTGAGCTGCCCGGTCTCGAGGGCTACCGGGGCTCTTCCCCCGTCCGCGTGGGCAACAAGGCGGTCGGCCAGCTGCAGCTGGACATATACGGAGCCCTCGTCGACTCGATCTACCTCTACGACAAGTGGGGAGAGCCGATATCCAGCGCCCACTGGGACACGGTCTGCGGCCTGGTCGACTGGGTCTGCGACAACTGGGACCGGCCGGACGAGGGCATCTGGGAGACCCGCGGCGGACGCAAGAGCTACCTCTACTCCCGACTGATGTGCTGGGTGGCGATCGAGCGGGCGATGCGCCTGGCCCGGCGCCGCGGGCTGCCGGCCGACGACGCGCGCTGGAGCGGCACGCGCGACGCCGTCTACCGCCAGATCATGGACCGCGGCTGGTCGGCCGAACGGAAGGCGTTCCTCCAGCATTACGGCGACAGCGTCCTCGACGCCTCCGTGCTGATGATGCCGCTGGCCAAGTTCATCTCCCCCACGGATCCGAAGTGGCTGTCGACGCTGGACACACTGGGGGAGGAGCTGGTCGCGGACTCCCTGGTCTACCGGTATGACGCGCAGGCCAGTCCGGACGGGGTGCGGGGCGAGGAGGGAACGTTCTCGATCTGCTCCTTCTGGTACGTCGAGGCACTGAGCCGCGCCGGACGCCTGGAGGAGGCGCAGCTGGCGTTCGAGAAGATGCTCACGTACGCGAACCATCTCGGGCTGTACGCGGAGGAAATCGGCCACACTGGTGAGCAGAGCGGCAACTTCCCGCAGGCGTTCACCCATCTCGGCCTGATCAGCGCGGCCTTCAACCTCGACCGGGCGCTGGGCTGAACGGCGCGGCATCGGCGAAGGGACGCCGACGCGTCCGACAACCGCGCACGGCAGGAGTTCGACACCCGGCATACCGCGGATCCCTCGTCCCGCGATCACGTGATCCGGGGTAGCGTCCTCGGCATGGACTTTCGTACCACTGTTGAGCGGGCTCAACTCCTCAGGCAACTGCACGCCCAGCACCAGCCGTTGGTGCTGCCCACCGTCTGGGACGTGTGGTCCGCGCGGACGGCGGCCGGCGCGGGGTTCCCCGCGCTGACGATCGGCAGCCATCCGCTCGCCGACTCCCGGGGAGCCGAGGACCGGGAGGGGCAGACGTTCGAGGAGGTGCTCGCCGCGGTCAGGCCCGTCATCGCGGCGGTCGACGTCCCCGTGTCCGTGGACCTGGAGGCCGGGTACGGACAGGAGCCCGCGGATCTCATCGCCGGGCTCACCGAGGCCGGCGGCGTCGGTCTCAACCTCGAGGACACCGTCCACTCGGAGGGCGGACGCGTGCGCAGTACACAGGAGCACGCGAGCTACATCGCCGGCCTGCGGAAGGCGGCCGACGACGCGGGGATCCCGGTCTGGGTCAACGGGCGCACCGACCTCTTCCTGCACGCGGAGGACGCGTCCGGCGTCCTCGACGAGGCGATCGAGCGGCTGCGGGCCCTGGAGCAGGCCGGCGCCGACAGTGTCTACCCGGTGCGTATCCAGGACGACGACGACCTGCTCGCGGCTGTGGTCGGCGCAGTCTCCATCCCCGTGAACTCCACGGCCCACCCGGTCAAGCACGACCTCGAGCGCTTCCGCCGCCTCGGCGTCGGCCGGATCACGTACGGCCCGCTGCTGCAGTTCGCGATGACGGACGCGATGAAGGACATGCTCGGGCCGTGGACGCCCTGACAGGCTGATCGAGCGACGGGCGCCCCCTGGGGAAGGGCGCCCCGAGCTCCGGCGGAGGCCGTCCCGACCGGACGACCGAAGACCGTCAGCCGCGATCGACCGCCATCTCACCCAGAAGCGACCAGTCGTCCTGGTCGAGCGACGCGTTCACGATGCGCGGTGTCCGGGCGAGGTAGCGCGGCAGCTGCTCCTGCGCGGCGCGGAAGTGTGCCGACTGGACGTGCGCGGCGCCCGCCTCGTCGTCGCGGAACGCCTCGACCAGGACGTATTCCGCGGGGTCCTCGACGCTGCGGGACCAGTCGAACCAGAGACAGCCGGGTTCCGCCCGGGTGGCCCGGGTGAAGTCGCCGGAGATCTCCGGCCACCGGTCCGCGTGCTCCGGAAGGACCTGGAACTTCGCGGTGATGAAAATCATGGGGCTCTCCCTCTGTCGTGCGGATGCGGGTCCTGCCGGACGGAGCAGGACCCGTCTCCGATCACGGTACGAGGATCCGGGGTCAGGCGTCGGCCCGCGTCCGTCCCCGGCCCGCCAGCCGCGCCAGCGGTCGCCTCAGCAGCGGCCAGGCCAGCAGCAGCACGATCACCGCGTACACCGTCACCGCGAACGGTGTGTCGACCAGGCCCGTCACGCTGCCGTCGCTGATCTGCAGGGCGCGGCGCAGCTGCTGCTCGGCGTTCGGGCCGAGGATGACGCCGATCACCGCGGGCAGGACGGGCAGGCCGTAGCGCCGCATGCCGAACCCCACCAGGCCGATGATCAGCAGGATCACCAGGTCGACGACCTCGCCGCCGACGGCGTACGCGCCGACCGCCGCGAAGAACATGATCCCCGCGTACAGGTACGGCCGCGGGATCCGCAGCAGCTTGGCCCACACGGGTGCCAGCGGCAGGTTGAGCGCGAGCAGCAGCACCATGCCGACGAAGAGGGACGCGATGAGGCCCCAGACCAGCTCGGGTTCGCGCTCGAAGAGGAGCGGGCCGGGCTGGATGCCGTACTGCTGGAAGGCGGCCAGCATGACCGCCGCGACCGCCGTCGTCGGCAGGCCCAGGGTCAGCATGGACACCAGCGTGCCCGCCGCCGAGGCCGACGCCGCGGACTCCGGTCCCGCCACGCCCTCGATGGCGCCCTTGCCCCACTCGTCCTTGTGCTTGGACAGGCGCTTCTCCGTGACGTAGGAGAGGAAGGTGGGTATCTCCGCACCGCCCGCCGGGATCGCGCCGAACGGGAAGCCGATGAAGGGGCCGCGCAGCCACGACTTCCAGGTGCGGCGGACGTCGCCGCGGCCCAGCCAGGGGCGGCCCACCGGGATCGGCTCGGCAGCGCCGCGCCGCAGGTGCGCCGCCACCCACAGGGCCTCGCCGATCGCGAACAGACCGACCGCGACGATCACCACGTCGACGCCGTCGGCGAGTTGCAGCGAACCGAAGGTCAGCCGCTGCTGCCCCGTCATCTGGTCCAGGCCCACCAGGCCGATGGTCAGGCCGATCAGCAGCGAGGCCAGACCTCTGACACGCGAGGAACCCAGCACCGACGTCACGGCGATGAACGCCAGCACCATGATGGCGAAGTAGTCCGGCGCACCGATGTCCACCGCCAGGTCGGCGACCGTCGGCGCCAGCGCCACCAGCAGGATCGTGCCGATCATGCCGCCCGCGAAGTGGCCGATGGCGGCGGCCGCCAGTGCCTGCGCACCGCGCCCCGCCTTGGCCATGGGGTTGCCCTCCATGGCCGCCACCACCGCGGCGCTCTCGCCGGGGGTGTTCAGCAGGATGGAGGTGGTCGAACCGCCGAACATCGCGCCGTAGTAGATGCCGGCGAACATGATGAACGCCGCGACCGGGTCGAGGCCGTACGTCACCGGCAGCAGCAGCGCAACCGCCATCGCCGGGCCGATGCCGGGCAGGACGCCGATCGCCGTGCCGAGCAGCACACCCAGGGCGGCCCACAGGAGGTTGAGCGGGGACAGGGCCGTGCCGAACCCGTCCATGAGGGAGTTGAGGGCGTTCATGTCAGAGCACTCCCATCAGCGGACCGCCGGGCAGCGGCACACCGAGCAGCTTGTCGAAGACGACATAGGTGAGCAGGGACAGCGCCGCGGCGATCAGCGGGTCGCGGTCCACGCGCCGGCTGCCCAGGGCGAAGGCGGCGCCCCAGAAGAGCAGGGCCCCGGCGACCGGGAAGCCGGCCGGCTCGATGAGCGCCGCGGCGCCCAGGAAGATCCCGGAGAGCAGCAGCACCGTGCGCCAGTCCGCCGGTTCGGACAGGTCGATGTCCTCGCCGCCCTCGGCCTCGCCCCGCCCGCCGCGCAGGACGTCCACGGCGAGCAGCGCGGCGATCACCAGCAGGCCGATGCCGACCACGATCGGCACGGTCTTCGGGCCGACCGGACCGCGCTGGGTGATGTCGACGTCCATGGTGAGCGCGTCGGTCAGGACGAGGACGCCCAGCGCCAGCAGCATGGCGCACACGCCGAGTTCGGAGTGGTCCCGCAGCCAGGAGCGGCGCTCGGGCGCCGGGGCGCCGGCCGCCTCCGGGGCGGGGGTGGCGTCGGTCGGAGTCGTCACAGTCCCAGCTCCTTCAGCACCGACACCACACGCTTGTCCTGGGCTTCCAGGAAGGTGCCGAACTTCTCACCGGTGAGGAACGCGTCGTCCCAGCCGTTCTTGTCCATCGACTCGCGCCACTCGGGCGAGTCGTGCAACTCCTCGACCAGGCGCGTCAGTTTGTTCCGCTCCGCCTCCGAGAGGCCGGGCGGGGCGACGATGCCGCGCCAGTTGGTGAAGTCCACGTCGTAGCCGGACTCCTTCAGCGTCGGCGCGTCCTCGAGGTCGTCCACCCGCTCGGGGCCGGTCACCGCGAGCACCCTCAGCTCGCCCGCCTTGATCTGGTCCAGGTACTCGCCGACGCCGGAGACGCCGAAGCCGACCTTGTTGCCGAGGATCGAGGCGAGCAGCTCGCCGCCGCCGTCGAAGGGGATGTAGTTGACCGACTTCGGGGCGATCCCGGCGGCCTGCGCCATCAGCATCGGCGCGAGGTGGTCGGGCCCGCCGGGCGACGAGCCACCGCCCACGGGGATCTTGCCCGGGTCCTTCTTCCAGGCGTCGATCAGCTCGCCGATCGTCCGGTACGGCGAGTCCTTGGCGACCACGACGACGTCCTGCTCCTCGGTGAGCCGCGCGATCGGCGTGGTGTCGGCGAGGGTCTTGGGCGCGTGGTTGGAGCGGGCGGCGCCGACGACGCCGAGGCCCATGGACATCGCGAGCTTGCCGTTGCCGTGTTCGCTCACCAGCCGGCTCAGACCCACGGTGCCGCCCGCGCCGGGCAGATTGAACACCTCGATGTTGTGCGTGAGCCCGGCGTCCTCGGCGTTCTTCGCGGCCGTGCGGGCGGTGATGTCGTAACCGCCGCCGGGCGTGTTGGGAACCATGAAGCGCAGGCCGGGAATCTGCGTGCCGGAGTCGGAGTCGCCGCCGGAGGAGAGCAGCGGCGGTCCCGCGAGCACGAGCACGGCGGCCCCGAGCAGGGCAAGGGGGGTGCGCAGGCGCACGTATGACACCACCTGTCGGTTGGGTAGATCGGTACGGGGAGCCCTGTGGGGAAGGGTGACGTGGGCCACATGGTGCCCGCGCTCCGGCGGCGTGTCTTCCTTGCGGAACCAAGGGAGGTTGTGGTCATTGCGGTCGCCGCTTCATTGCGAAGACGGCACATCTCTTTCCTTCGCCGCAGGTGGGCGCCATGATGGCGACCCGGCACACCCGCCCGCCCCCAGTCAGCCGAGATCGAGTCCGCCGTGGCACCCACCTTCCGCCGTCAGACCCTCGCGGGCGAGATGCTGGTCCTCCAGCTCGCCATCGTCGTGGTGGTCCTGTGCGCGGTCGCCGCCGTCTCGCTCGCCCAGTCCCGCGCCACCTTCAACCGCGTCGAGGGCCGCCGGGTCACCGCGCTGGCCGAACAGCTGGCCGCCACGCCGCTGGTCCGCAGCCAGCTGCTGCGCCCCGTGCCGCAGGAGGCCCTCGCCCCGCTGGTCAACTCCACGCAGACCCAGTCCGGCGTCACCTCCGTCACGATCGCCGACGCCGACGGCGGCGTCGTCAGCTCCACCGACCCCACGCTGATCGGCGGCCGGCTGCCGCGCGTGGCGGGCTCCGCCGCGGGGCGCGGCTGGTCGGGGCCCCTGACCCTGCGGGGCAGCCGTGAACTCGTCGCCCAGGTCCCGGTGCTCGGCGCCACCCGGGACACCCTGGGCCGGCATCTGGGCACGGTGATGGTCGGCGAGGCCGACCCGACGGTGTGGCAGCGGCTGAGCGGCGCCTCCTCCTACCTCCTCGCCTACCTCGGCATCGCCAGCGGCCTCGGCGTGGCCGGCTCCTGGCTGCTGGCCCGGCGCGTCAAACGGCAGACGCTCGGCCTGGAGCCGCGCGAGATCGCGGGGCTCGCCGAGCACCGGGAAGCCATGCTGT
Source organism: Streptomyces sp. WAC 04229 (assembly GCF_003947455.1). Taxonomy (GTDB): domain Bacteria; phylum Actinomycetota; class Actinomycetes; order Streptomycetales; family Streptomycetaceae; genus Streptomyces. The sequence goes on from NZ_QHJH01000002.1 coordinate 62,433, forward strand.
ACGGCATCGCCGAGGGCGTCGTCGCCCTCGATCCACAGCACCGGCTCACCCTGGTCAACGAGATGGGCCGGCGCCTGCTCGACCTTCCCGCCGACTGCGTCGGCCAGAGCCTGGACGGCCTCGGCATCGAGGGGCGGCTGCGCGACGTACTGGCCGGGACCGCGCCGGACGCCGCCGAGCCCCGCGACGAGGTCGTCGTCCGCAACGGGCGGGTCCTGGTCATGAACCGCATGACCGTCACCAAGGACGGCCGCCCGCTGGGCTCGGTCACCACCCTGCGCGACCGCACCGAACTGGCCCGCCTGGAGCGGGAGATCGGCTCCTTCCGCAGCACCTCCGAGCTGCTGCGCGCCCAGGCCCACGAGTTCGCCAACCAGTTGCACACCATCTCCGGGCTCATCCAGATCGGTGAGCAGGACGAGGTGGTGCGCTACATCCGCGCGCTCAACCAGCGCCGCCAGTCCCTGGACGTCACGCTCAGCCGCCGGGTCCGCGACACCGCCGTCGCCGCGCTGATCACGGCCAAGTCCTCGCTCGCCGCCGAGCGCAGGGTCGCGCTGCGGGTCTCGGACCGCACGGCACTGGACCGGCTCGTCCCGCAGGACGCCGCCGACGTGGCGACCGTCCTCGGCAACCTCGTCGACAACGCAGTGGACGCCGCCGCGGCGGCGGGCGAGGACCACGACGCCTGGGTCGAGGTCGAGCTGCGGCAGGACGCCGCCAGCGTCGAGATAGTGGTCCGCGACTCGGGGCCCGGCGTGGCTCCCGAACTGGCCCGCGAGGTCTTCTCCCACGGCTTCACCACCAAGGCCGCCCGGCAGGGCGAGCGCGGCATCGGCCTGGCGCTGACCCGGCTCGTCTGCGAACGTCACGGCGGTGAGATCTCGGTGACCAACACCCCCGAGGGGGCCATGTTCACCGCACGCATGACCGTCAGCCACCTCACCGACGCGGTGGCGGAAGGAGCAACCTCATGACGGGTACGAGCGGCACGCCCCACGCCGCCGGTACGGCGGGGGCGCCGGCGGCCCACGGCCACGACGGCGCGATCGGCGTGCTCGTGGTCGACGACGACTTCATGGTGGCCCGCGTCCACCGCGCCTTCGTCGAACGCGTCGAACCCTTCCGGGTCGTCGGCGTCGCCGGCACCGGCGAGGAGGCGCTCGCCGCCGTCGCCGAACTCCGCCCCGACCTCGTCCTGCTCGACCTCTACCTGCCGGACGTCTTCGGCCTGGACGTCATCCCGAGGCTGCGCGCGGCCGGACACGACTGCGACGTCATGGTCATCAGCGCGGCCCGGGAGGCGGACGCGGTGCGCGGCGCGGTCCGCCACGGCGTGGTCGACTACCTGCTCAAGCCGTTCGAGTTCGAGGACCTGCGGGTCCGGCTGGAGCGCTACGCCGTCCAGCGCGGGCGGCTGCTCGGCACGGTGGTGCGCAGCCAGGCCGACGTCGACCGCGTCCTGGCGGGCGCGGTACCCACCGCCGCGGCACCGGCGCTGCCCAAGGGCATGAGCGTGGAGACCGCCGAGCTGGTCGAACGCACCCTCCGGGAGGCCGACGGCACGCTCTCCGCGAGCGAGTGCGCGGCACTGACCGGTATCTCCCGGGTCAGTGCCCGCCGCTACCTCGAGCACTTCCACACCGTCGGCACCGCGGAGGTCTCGCTGCGCTACGGCGTGGCGGGCCGCCCGGAGCGCCGCTACCGCTTCCGGGGCCCGGTCACCGGCCTGGCGCTCCCGCCCGCAGCCCGTCCATGACGAGGTCGAGGAGACGGGTGACCCTCGGTTGCCAGTCCTCGCTGGCGTCGACCTGCCAGAGGCCGCCGATGGCCAGGAAGAAGTCGTCCGCCGACACGCCGGGGCGGATGGTGCCGGCCTCCTCGTTCGCGCGGAGCAGCAGCTCGGTCGCCTCCGTGACCGGGGCGGGCTCCGGTTTCGCCGGGCTCCCCGGTGCGCTGGTGACCAGCCGGATCGCGTCCGCCAGGCCGACCTTGGTCAGGGCGAACCGGGCGAGCCGGTCCATCCACTCGCGCAGCGCCCGGTCGGGTTCCCGCGTGGCCAGCAACTCCCTCGCGGCCTCCGCCACCTGCTGCATCTCGTAGCGGTAGACCTCCAGGACCAGCGCCTCGCGATGCGGGAAGTTGCGGTAGAACGTGCCCTGCCCGACGCCCGCCTTCTTGGCGATCATGCTGAGCGGGGCGTTCGCGCAGCGCGTCAGCTCCTCCGTGGCGACGCGCAGGATGCGCTCGCGGTTGCGCTGCGCGTCGGAGCGCAGGGGCGCGTCCGTCCTGTCCTTCTTCGGCGGCGGCACTCCTCCTCCTTCCGGGTTCGTGGCCGAATCCCGTTCTTGCTAACCGGACAACTGTCCGTTACGTTTGCGTTCTCAGTGAGCGGACAGCTGTCCGGTTGTGAGTCCACTCTAACGGCGATCGGGGCCGGCGAGACCAGCCGGAGGCCCCCGGCCACGGATGATCTTCCCGCCCGCAGCCCGTTTCCAGTCGTCGGACACCCAAGAAGCTGTCACCAGAGACCAGAGAAGGCTGATCATGGCCCCAGCACCCTCCTCTACGACCAGCGCCGTAGCCCTGAACATCAACGGCGAGAAGCACCAGCTGACCGTCGACCACCGCACCACCCTGCTCGACGCCCTGCGCGAGCGGCTCGATCTCACCGGCACCAAGAAGGGCTGTGACCAGGGGCAGTGCGGAGCCTGCACCGTCCTGGTCGACGGGCGCCGCGCCGTCTCCTGCCTGAATCTCGCCGTCGCCGCCGAGGGACGCGAGATCACCACCATCGAAGGCATGGCCGAGGGCGACCGGCTGCACCCGGTGCAGCAGGCCTTCCTCGACCTCGACGGCTACCAGTGCGGCTACTGCACCCCAGGCCAGATCTGCTCGGCGATCGCCGTCATCGAGGAGCACGCCGCGGGCTGGCCCAGCGCCGCCACCGACGACGTACGCCCCGAGGCCGGGCCACCACCCCTGACGCCGGACGAGATCCGCGAACGCATGAGCGGCAACCTGTGCCGCTGCGGCGCCTACGTCTCCATAGTCCAGGCCGTCACCCGCGCCGCCGAGGCCCACGAGGCCGCGGTCCGCGACGACGACCACGCCCCGACCGCAGAGGAGGCGGCGGCATGAGGGAGTTCGGATACCAGCGTGCCGACGACGTCTCCGGCGCGGTGGCGCTGCTCGCCGCCGACCCGGACGCCCGCTTCCTCGGCGGCGGCACCAACCTCGTCGACCTGATGAAGACCGGCGTCGAACGCCCCGCCCGCCTCGTCGACGTCCGCGGACTCCCGCTGGACGGCATCGAACCGACCGCTGACGGCGGCCTGCGCATCGGCGCCACCGTCACCAACAGCGACCTCGCCGCCCACTCCGAGGTGCGCCGCCGCTACCCCGCGCTGGCCCAGGCGGTCCTGGCCGGCGCCTCCGGCCAGCTGCGCAACATGGCCACCGTCGGCGGCAACCTGCTCCAGCGCACCCGCTGCGGCTACTTCGCCGACCCGAGCCGGCCCTGCAACAAGCGCGCCCCCGGCAGCGGTTGCCCCGCCGTCACGGGCGAGCACCACAACCACGCGATCCTCGGCGCCTCCGACCACTGCGTGGCCACCAACCCGTCCGACATGGGTGTGGCACTCGCGGCCTTCGACGCCGTCGTCGGCTACGAGACCCTCGACGGCCCCGGCGAGCTGCCGCTCGCCGACTTCTACCTCCCCGTCGGCGACACCCCCGACCGCGAGACCGCCCTGCCGCCCGGGGCGCTGATCACCGGCATCACCCTGCCGCCCGCCCCGGTCGCCGCCCGCTCCCGCTACCGCAAGGTGCGCGAGCGCGCCTCGTACGCCTTCGCGATCGGCTCCGTCGCCGCCGCGCTCGACATCGAGGACGGCGTCGTGCGCGAGGCGCGGCTGGCCCTCGGCGCGGTGGCCTCGCGGCCCTGGCGGGCCCACGCGGCCGAGGCCGTGCTGACCGGCGCACCCGCCGACGGCGACACCTTCGCCGCCGCCGCCGACGCCGAACTCGCGGCCGCCAGGCCGCTGCCCGACAACGGATACAAGGTGACCCTCATGCGCAACCTCGTGGTGGCCGTGCTCACCGAACTCACCGAGGAGGCCGCCCGATGACCACCGCCACGACCGGCGGCCGTACGACGGTCAAGGGCGTCGTCGGCACCTCGCAGACCCGCGTCGAGGGCCGCGAGAAGGTCACCGGAGCGGCCCGCTACGCCGGTGAGATCCCCTTCGCCGACCTCGCGCACGGCTGGCTGGTGCTGTCCACCGTCACCCGTGGCCGCATCCGTGCGGTCGAGACCGAACCCGTCCTCGCCATGCCCGGCGTCCTCGCCGTCCTGCACCACGGCAACGCGCCGCGCCTCGAAACCGACTACGTCGGCCTGCTCGGCATCCCGCCGGACCCGACCGCCGCCGTCTTCCAGAGCGACCGGGTGCCGCACCTCGGCTGGCCGGTCGCCCTCGTCGTCGCCGAGAACTCCGAGCAGGCCCGCGAGGCCGCCGAGGCCCTGGTCGTCGCCTACGACGAGGAACCCCACGACACCCTGCTCACCGGCGCCCACCCCGAGGCGTACCCGGCCGCCGGGGTGATGCCCGCCGAGACCGTGAAGGGCGACCTCGACGCGGGACTCGACGCGTCGCCCGTCGTGGTGGACGAGGAGTACACCACCCCCGAAGAGCACCACAGCATGATGGAGCCGCACGCCGCCACGGCCCTGTGGGACGGCGGACGGCTGGAGGTCGTCGACTCCAACCAGGGAACCACCTGGATCCAGGGTGAACTGGCCAAGATGTTCTCGCTGGACGAGTCCGCGGTGCGGGTGCGCTCCGAGCACATCGGCGGCGGCTTCGGCAGCAAGGGCCTGCGCGCCCACCAGGTGTCCGCCGTGATGGCCGCGACCGTCCTGCAGCGCCCGGTGCGCGTCGTCATGACCCGGCGCCAGATGTTCACCCTGGCCGGCTACCGCAGCCCCACCGCCCAGCGGGTCAGGCTCGGCGCCGACGCCGACGGGCGGCTGCGGGCCCTGGACCACCGCTCGGTGAGCCAGACGTCGACCGTCTACGAGTTCGTCGAGCCCAGCGCGGGCGTGGCCCGGGTCATGTACGACGCCGAGGCGCACCGCACGGCCAACGAGGTGGTCCGCCTCGACGTGCCGTCCCCGACGTTCATGCGCGCGCCGGGCGAGGCGCCGGGCTCCTTCGCCATCGAGTCGGCGCTCGACGAACTCGCCGAGCGCTGCGGCGTCGACCCGGTCGAACTGCGCCTGCGCAACGAGCCGGAGACCGGCCCGGTCTCCGGACTGCCGTTCGGCAGCCGCAACCTGGAGGCCTGCTTCCGCGAGGGCGCCCGCCGCTTCGGCTGGGCCGAGCGGGACCCGCGCCCCGGCGTGCGCCGCGACGGGCGCTGGCTGCTGGGCACGGGCACGGCCGCGGCCTCCTTCGGCGCGGGCGCGGCACCCTCCACGGCGCTCCTCACCGCCGAGGCCGACGGCGGCTTCACGGTGCGGATCTCCGCCGCCGACATCGGCACCGGCGCCCGTACCGCGCTCACGATGATCGCCGCCGACGCGCTGGAGGTGGCACCCGACCGGGTCCGCGTCCGGATCGGCGACAGCGACTTCGGACCCGCCATGATCGCGGGCGGTTCGATGGGCACCCGTTCCTGGGCCTGGGCGGTCACGGAGGCGGCCCGCGAACTGCGCGAGCGGCTGGCGCTGGGCACCACCGTGCCGCCCGAGGGCATCACCGTACGGTCCGACACCACCGCCGCCCTGGGCAGCCTCGCCCAGAAGGAACGGCACTCCTACGGTGCCCAGTTCGCCGAGGTCGCCGTGGACACCGCCACCGGCGAGGTGCGGGTGCGCCGCATGCTCGGCGTCTTCGCGGCGGGCCGGATCGTCAACCCGCTCACCGCCCGCAACCAGCTGGTCGGCGGCATGATCTGGGGCGTCTCCATGGCCCTGCACGAGGAGGCGGTACGGGACCGCGCGAGCGGTGGCCTCTACGCCCCCGACCTCGCCGGCTACCACGTCGCCACGCACGCCGACATCGGCGACATCGACGCGGACTGGGTGGACGACGTCGACCCGGAGGACCCGGTGGGCATCAAGGGCGTCGGTGAGATCGGCATCGTGGGCGCGGCGGCGGCCGTCGCCAACGCGGTGTGGCACGCGACCGGAGTCCGCCACCGCGATCTGCCGATCCGGCCCGACCGCGTCCTGTCGGCGGCGACCGCGGGCGGGGGATCGGCGGGCACGAACGGGGGAGCGGCGGATGCTTGACATCGCCGCCGAACTGAACCGCTGGCTCGACGAGGGCCGGGAGTTCGCCGTCGCCACGGTGGTCTCCGTGGGCGGCAGCGCACCGCGGGGTCCCGGTGCCGCCCTCGCCGTCGACAGCGAGGGCACGGCGATCGGCTCGGTCTCCGGCGGCTGCGTGGAGGGGGCGGTGTACGAGCTGTGCTCCGACGCCCTGCGCAGCGGCGAGACGGTGCGCGAGCGGTTCGGCTACAGCGACGAGGACGCCTTCGCGGTCGGGCTGACCTGCGGAGGGGTCATCGACATGGTGATCACCCCGGTCGGTGCGGACGCGCCGGCGCGGGAGCTGTTCCGGGCGGCGCTTGCGAGCGCCGCCCGGGGCGGGACCGCCGCCCTCGCCCGGGTCGTCCAGGGCCCGTCCGACCTCCTGGGCCGGGCCCTGCTCGTCCGCGCCGACGGCACGTACGAGGGCGGTCTGGGCGGCCACCCGGATCTGGACCGCACGGCGGCGGCCGAGGCCCGTGCCCTGCTGGACAACGGCCGCACCGGCACGGTGGGCCTGTCGGAGGACGGCTCGCACTGCCCCGGTGGGCTCACCCTGCTCGTCGAGTCCAGTGTGCCGCCGCCCCGCATGATCGTCTTCGGGGCGATCGACTTCGCCGCGGCGCTCGTGCGGGCGGGGAAGTTCCTCGGCTACCACGTCACCGTCTGCGACGCCCGGCCCGTCTTCGCCACGCCGGCGCGTTTCCCCGCGGCAGACGAGGTCGTGGTCGACTGGCCGCACCGCTACCTGCGGGGCACCTCCACCGACGCGCGGACCGTGCTGTGCGTGCTCACCCACGACGCCAAGTTCGACGTGCCCCTGCTGACGGAGGCACTGCGGATGCCGGTCGCGTTCGTCGGCGCCATGGGCTCGCGCCGCACCCACCGGGACCGGGACCGGCGCCTGCGCGAGGCCGGCCTGACCGAGCACGAGCTGTCCCGGCTCCGCTCACCGATCGGCCTGGACCTCGGCGCACGCACACCCGAGGAGACCGCGCTGTCCATCGCGGCGGAGATCGTCGCCGCCCGGCGCGGCGGTACGGGCGAACCCCTGACGGGCGGGGCGACCCCGATCCACCGGGACCTGACGGAGACGGCCGCCTGAGCCGAGCGGGCCGTCGCGCATGCCGGCCGGTGCCCCGAGCGGTGACGTACCGACGTCATGGCACGGGCACCGGCACCGGCCCGCGCCGTCCGGCCCCGGTGCCGGTGGCGGCGTCCGCACCGGGGATCCCGTGCTCGCCCAGCGGCCCCACCTCCAGCCCCGTCGCGCGGCAGTCCCGCACGAGGTCGGGCAGGGCGCCGAGCGCGGCCCGCCAGCTGCCCGGGGCGGAGGCGTGGTCGGTGTCGTGGAGGAGGATCGTGCCGCCCCCGCCCAGGTCCGCCGCGACGGTCGCCCGCACCGACGCGGGTGTGGCGTCCGGCCGCCAGTCCTTGCCCCAGGCGGTCCACAGCACCGGCCGCAGCCCGGCCCCGCGGGCGGCGGCCCAGCGCCCCGAGCTGAGGATGCCGTACGGCGGGCGGTACCAGAACGGCGCCCGACCCGCGGCCTCGCCCACCACATGGGCGGCCCGCAGCAGCTCGCGCGCGTCCCGCCCCGGCGACGGCAGCCAGGGACCGTCGTGAGCCCAGCCGTGGACCGCGAGTTCGTGCCCTCGCCGGGCCAGCTCCCGGGCCGTCGCCGGGTGGCGTGCGACGTTCTCGCCGAGCAGGAAGAACGTGGCGCGCACCCCGAGTCCGTCCAGTACGTCGAGGAAGCGCGGCGTGGTCACCGGGTCGGGGCCGTCGTCGAAGGTGAGGGCGACGTGACCGGGGCGGCCCCACCCCGCCAGGCCCGGGAACCGGCACCGGCGCAGCTCCGGCAGCCAGGTCACGGCCGGACCGATGTGGGCCAGCGCGACGAGAGCGGGTGCGACGGCGCAGACCGCCCGTCCGGCATGGAACCCCTGACGCATCCCTGGTGCCTCCCGTCCGCTCGCCCCGACTCATGCCCCCCGGCGTCCCCCGTGCCGCCGCCCGGGTCCGTCCCGCGCGGCCGGCGCCGTGTCCCACGCCCCGTGGACCGACGGCGCCCGCGCCAGTCCGACACTGCCGAGGCCGATCAGCGCCACGCCGATCAGCTCGGGCAGCACCCGCACGCCGAGCACGATCTCCTCACCGAACAGACCCCATCCGAGGGCGACGCTGGTGAGCGCGTCACCGAGGGTCAGGGCCGGTTGCGACGCGGCCAGCGTCCCCGCCCGCAGGGCGCTCTGCAACAGCAGGAAGCTGACCACACCGACCGCCGCGGTGGCGTACGGCGGCCACTGGGACAGCACCGCGCCCACTCCCTGGGGCAGCCGCCCCGTGACCTCCTTCAGCAGCGCCGCAGTACCGCCGAACCCCACCGCGGCCGCCGATCCGAACAGCGCGGCGCGCGGCGCGCCCCGCACCAGGCTGCCGGCCGAGGCGAGCGCCGTCACCAGGACGAAGAGGGTGAGCCCCGCCCAGCCCCACCGGCCCTCGACGGCGGTGTCCTCACCGGCCGAGGGAGCCGCCGCGCCCAGGAACAGCGCGAGCCCCACGGCCAGGGCCACGAAGGCCACCCAGGTCCGCGCATCGGGACGCCGGTGGAAGACCACGCTGCCGACCATCAGGGTGAACAGCAGCTCGCTGGCCATCAGCGGCTGGACGACGGCCAGACTGCCCACCGCCAGCGCGGCCGCCTGCAGGACCGTCGTCACCGCCAGCAGCGCAGCGCCCGCCACCCAGTACCGGTCGCGCACCAGCCGCAGCAGTGAGCGCACCATCGTGTGCCTGGCGCCCGCCCGCTCCTCGTCCTGTGCCGCGGCCCGCCGCTGCAACACCGACGCCGCAGCGTTGGCCAGCGCCGCGAACAGGGCGAGGACGACGGTGAGGACACTCACCGCCGCGCGTTCCCGCTCATCCGAACCGCGCCGCCAGACGCCGGTACAGCCCCGGAGCGGCGCCCCGCACCCGGCACGGCAGCCGCAGCCAGGCGGGCACGTACACCTCGTCCCGGCCCCGCCGCACCGCGTCGCGCACCGCGTCGGCCACCCGCTCGGGGGGCACGGGGCGCGGCCTGGAGCGCCGGTAGGGAGCCCCGCGCCGCTCGAAGAACGGCGTGTCCACGACCCCGGGCACCACATGGGTGACGCCCACGCCGGTGCCCCGCAACTCGTAGCGCAGCGCGTCGGCGAAGGCGCCGATCGCGGCCTTGGCGGCGGAGTACACGGCCTCGTCGCGGACCGCCACACTGCCGGCCAGCGAGCCGATGAGCACCACCCGGCCCGAGCCCGCGGCCACCATCCCCGGCAGCACCAGCCGCACCAGCCGCAGCGTGGCCAGCACGTTGACGTCGAGCACGTCGTCGACCGTGTGCGGGGGCATGTCCAGGAACTCTCCGGCCCAGCCCACCCCGGCACCCGCCACCAGCAGGTCCACGTGACCCACCGTGGCCAGGGCGAAGTCGGTCAGCTGCCGGTCGGCCCCGGGCAGGGTGAGGTCCGCGGCGAATGCGGTGGCCGACGCGTCGTCGGCGACCTCCCGCAGCCGCACCGGGTCACGCCCGGTGAGTACCAGCCGCCAGCCGTCCTCGCCCGCCAGCCCGCGGGCCACGGCCGCGCCGATGCCGGAGGAGGCCCCCGTCACCAGCGCCGTCCGGGTCCGCGTGTCCGGGACGCCCGCGGGCTGCCGCCGGGTGCTCGCACGGTCCGCGTCGGCGGCGACGGCCCGCGGTCCGGGAGCGGACCGAGGACGGGAGAACGCATGGACCATGGGGACCACCTTGGCTCGGGGCGGACACCGGGGGCGTGCGACCGGGCGGTCGGGCTCCGGCGGCCGGCCGGACGGGCGGTCACGGAGTATCCCTGTCAGCCCGCCCGAAACGCACCCATGTGGGATGGTTTGGAACATGCCGGGTGGGCAACTTGGTCCGCCGTGCATCCTCGCAGTTCATCGGCCGGCCCCCCGACGGGCTCCCCGGCGTCCCGGCCGGCGGCACCGTCCGCCGCGCGGGAGGGCAGCCGTCTGCTGGTGGTCAGCGCGAGCATGGGCGCCGGCCACGACACCGTCGCCGCCGAACTGGTCCGCCGCGCCCGCGAGCACGGCGGGGACGCCCTGGTCGTCGACGTCCTCGCACTCCTGCCCTATGGCCTCGGCGGCGTCCTCCGGCGCTTCTACCGCGGGTCGGTACGCCACTTCCCCTGGCTGTACGCCGCGATCCACCGCCTCTTCCTGCGCCCCGGCCCCGGACGCCGCCCCGGCGGCACGCCCCTGGCCCGGCTGGCCGGCGGCCGGCTGCGCGAGCTGGCCGAGCGGTCCGGCGCGGACGTGGTCGTCCCCGTGTTCCACCTCGGCGCCCAGCTGACCGGGCACCTGCGCGGCCGCGGTCTGCTGCCGGTGCCCAGCGTCGTCCTCGTGATCGACTTCGCCGTCCACCGGCAGTGGCTGCACCCCGGCAACGACCACTGCCTGTGTCTCACCGAGGACGCGGCACGCGAGGCGCGCGAGAGTACGGGCGGCCCCGCGGGGACCTGCGGTCCCGTGGTGGCCCCGGAGTTCTTCGCCGAGGCCCCCGGCGCGGCCGCGTGGCGGGCGCTGTTCGACCGGCTCGGTCCCGGGCGGCCTCCCGTCGTGGTGTCCGCCGGCGCCTGGGGTGTCGGCTCCCACCTGGAGGGCACGGTCCGGTTCCTCGCGGACCACGGCTTCCTGCCGGTCGTGCTCTGCGGCGGCAACCAGCGGCTGCGCCGCACCCTGTCCGGCACCCAGGGCGTCGTCGCCCTGGGCTGGGTGACCGACATGCCCGGCCTGCTGCACGCCGCCGGCGCCCTGATCGACAACGCGGCCGGTCAGACGGCCGTACAGGCGCTCGCCGCCGGACTGCCGGTCGTGGGGTACCGCCCGATACCGGGCCACGGCGCGGACGGTGTCCGGCGGATGGCCGCGCTGGGCGTGTCGGAGGTCGCCGGGGACGAGACCGCGCTGCTCGCCGCGGTACGCCGGCTCACCGCCGCGGGCCCGGCCCGCCGTCGGCGGATCGCCGCCGGACGCGCGCTGTTCACGGACGACGCGCTGACCCGGGTGACCGACCTCGCCGCCGCGGTGCGCGCCCGCGGCTGAGCACGGGCGCGGGCTGGTTTCCCTCCGCGGGCCGTGGGCACCCGGCTCCGAGCCGGAAGCGGCGCAGGGAGGCGAGCACGTGCGGCTGGACGAATTCCTGACCCGGGTCCGCGACCTCGGCGAGTACCACGGCGACGACGAGGCCGAGCAGGTCAGCAGGGCCGTCCTGTGGGTGATCGCGTCCCGCGTCGCCCCCGGGGAGGCGGCCGCGCTCGCCGCCGACCTGCCCGCGCCCCTGGACGACGTGCTGCGCCCCGAGCGGGGGCGGCCCGAGTCCTTCGGACGCGAAGAGTTCTTGCGGCGGGTGGCCCAGCAGACCGGCGCCCGGCCGCGCACCGCGGAGTGGGACGCGGGCGCCGTGCTCGCCGCCCTGGCCGAAGCGGTGCCCCGCGAACGCGTCGACGGGCTCCTGGCCCAACTGCCCGCCGACTGCGCCGACCTCCTGGGCGGCACGGGCGAGGCATCGCGCTGAACCCCGGCAAGTCCGGGGCCCGGCGTGAGGTCAATCGCGGTCCGCGCGCTCGGCCCGCTCGGCCCGCTCGGCGTGCAGCTTCTTCACCCGGGCCGCCTCCTTGCGGACGTCGGCCTGGACGGCCTGCTCCCGCTCCAGCCACTCCGGGCGTTCCTGCTTCAGCGTCTCGATCTGCTCCGTGGTGAGCGGCTCCGACACTCCGCCCCGGTGCAGGCCCGCGATGGACACCCCGAGCTTGGCCGCCACCACAGGCCGCGGGTGCGGGCCGTCGCGCCGCAGGTCACGCAGCCACGCGGGCGGTTCGGTCTGGAGCGCGTTCAGCTCGGCGCGCGTGACGACGCCCTCCCGGAACTGAGCGGGTGTGGCTTCGAGGTACACACCCAGCTTCTTCGCCGCGGTCGCGGGCTTCATGGACTGGGTGTTCTGGTGCGACGTCATGCCGTCAAGGGTATCGAGCATGTGAGCGGCCCCCGACCACGCCCGGTAACCTGGCCGGGTGACAGGCTCGGAAGATCGCCCCTCGTTCCGGCTCGCGTACGTCCCGGGGGTGACGCCCGACAAGTGGGCGCGCATCTGGAACGAGCGGCTGCCGGACGTCCCGCTGTCCCTGACCCAGGTCCCCGCGGCCGGCGCCGAGGGCGTCCTGCTGGACGGTGACGCCGACGCCGGACTGGTGCGGCTGCCCGTCGACCGGACCCGCCTCAGCGCCATCCCCCTCTACACCGAGACCACGGTCGTGGTGATCCCCAAGGACCACCTCGTCACCGCGGCCGACGAGGTGACCGCCGAGGACCTCGCCGACGAGATCGTGCTGCACCCCCTGGACGACGTCCTCGGGTGGGAGGAGCGGCCGCCGGGCCGGCCCGCGCTCGAGCGTCCGGCCACCACCGCGGACGCCGTCGAGCTGGTGGCGGCCGGGATCGGCGTGCTGCTGACGCCGCTGTCGCTGGCCCGGCTGCACCACCGCAAGGACCTCACGTACCGCACGGTCACCGACGCCCCCCAGTCGGGCGTGGCGCTGTCCTGGCCGGAGGACGCGCACACGGACCGCGTCGAGGACTTCATCGGCATCGTCCGCGGCCGGACCGTCAACAGCACCCGGGGCCGGCAGCCCGACCCGGCGCCCGCCGGACGGAAGCCGGCGGCCGGGAAGCAGCAGTCGGGGAAGCAACAGTCCGGCAAGCAGCAGACCGGCAAGCAGCAGTCCGGCGGAGCCCGGCGCGGCGGCGGCACCCCGCGCAAGAAGAGCGGCAGCGGCGGCGGGCGCGGCAAGCCCCGCCGCCGCTGACCCGCCGGACCTCCTGACCGCCGGGCTCCGAGGGGGTCAGCGGACCGTCGGACTCGGCGTCGGAGCCGAGGTGTTGACGTCGAGACCCGGCGGCTGGGCGAGCGACAGCACCGGCTCACCCGGCTGCGGCGCGGGCGGTGTCAGCTGCACCTTGGGCAGGCTCGGCGGCGCCGTCTGCTGGAAGTTGACCTGGTCGAAGTTGACCAGCCCGGTCTTCTCCAGCACGGTGATGTGGTCCAGGACGGTGTCGTTGGCCTGATCCGCCAGCTGCCGCACCAGGGAGTTCTTGGTGTTGGCGCGGATCTTGGCGATGGCGGGGAAGATCTGGCCGTGCGTGATGCGCATGATGTTCACCGCGGTGGTGTCGAACTGCTTGCCCGTCGTCCCGTCCACGGTCGACACGAACTGCTGCTGCTGCGGGGACGCCAGGTTGGGCAGGGTGATGCCCAGCTCGGGAGCGATCTTGCGGCAGGTCGCGTCGAGCCGGGAGTGTCCGACGACCAGGTGCTCGCCGGCCTCCTTCATCTCCGGTGTCGTCCCCCGCTCGATCGCCATCAGCCCCAGCGGGTGCTCCCACAGCCCCGCGGCACGCACCTTGACCACGAAGTCCCGGTCCTGCTCGGTGAGCGGCCCGTACCGCGTGTTGGTGATGATCCTGGCCTGGTCACTGCCCGTGTTCTGCACCCCGAGCATGGTCGGGTAGGCGAGGGCGGTGAGGGTGAGGACCAGGGCACCGGCCACGAAGGCCGTCCCTGCCGTGGTGCGCGTGATGCGCATCGTGCCTCCTGGGGCGAAAACAGGCTCGGACACCAGGAGGTACGGATACGGGCCGTGCTCTGATCACCTCTCCGGGCAAAAACTTGCCCGCGCCGGTCCGGCGAGCCAGTCGTACGCCGCCCGTGCGGTGAACGCGTCCTGACCCCCGCGCACCAGCAGTCCGGCGGTGGCGAACTCGGGCGCGTCCGCCTGCGACGCGACGTAGGGCACCGCGATGCAGCGCATCCCCGCCGCGTGCGCGGCGGCGGCCCCGGGAGCGGCGTCCTCCAGGACCACGCAGTCGGCCGGGTCCGCGCCGATCCTGCGGGCGGCCTCCAGGAAGACGTCGGGGGCCGGTTTGCCCCGTGCCACCTCGTCGGCCGAGACGACGGTGCGCAGGTGCGCGTCCAGGCCGGTGCGGGCCAGGATCGCCCCGATGGCCTCGGGCGACGACCCGGAGGCGACCGCCAGCGGGACGCCCTCGGCGGCCAGCCACTCGACCAGCGTCCGCATCTCGGGGTACGCGCGGGCCGAGGTGCGGGCCAGCTCCAGGTAGTGGTGGTTCTTGACGGCGAGCAGCTCCTCCACGGGTGCCGACAGTGCGTACCGCCGCTTCCAGTCGGCGACCGTCTCCTGTGTGCTGATGCCCACGTACGTCTCGTGGTCCGTCCAGGTGAAGTCCGGGACGCCGTACTCGGCGAGGGTCAGCCGACCTGCTTCGTAGTAGTTCGGCTCGCTGTCCACGAGCGTTCCGTCGAGATCGAAGATGACCGAGATGCCGCCGAGAGTGCTCATGCGCTCCAGGATGCCAAGGATCACTTCCGGGCCGAGCGCCCGATCGACTCCACCAGGGGCAGCAGCCGGTGCGTGACGCGTTCGCGGAGCACCACCTCGCTGCGGGTGCGGACCACCCCGGGCAGGCTGATCAGCTTCTGGACGACGTCCTCCAGGTGCGCGTTGTCGCGCGCCACGACCCGGGTCAGCAGGTCCCCGCCGCCCGTGATGGAGAAGGCCTCCACGATCTCGGGCACGGCCGCCAGCGCCTCGCCCACCTCGTCGAGGTGGCCCTGGGTGACCTCGATGTGCACGAACGCGAGCACCGGGTGGCCCAGCGCGGCGGGGGAGAGGGACGGCGCGGTACCGGTGATCACGCCCTCGCGCTCCAGCCGGTCGAGCCGGGCCTGCAGCGTGCCGCGGGCGATGCCGAGGAGCCGGGCGTACTCGCGCACGCTGGTGCCCGGCTGTTCGAGGAGCAGTCGCAGGATGCGGGTGTCGAGTGCGTCGACGGCCATGACGTGCCGCGTCCTCCTTCGTCGGCCATTGGCTCTCGGGTGGCCGGGGGAATGCCACGACGACTGTACCAATGGCTCAGTTGCGAAGCGCCCGGTTGAGCCAGTGGCGGCAGGGATGCTCCTATAGGAGGGTCGATGGCGCTGCGGATCCCGCGGCGCCTTTTTTATGCCAATACGTTCGGGCCGGTGCGAGGGGGCGGTAAGCAGTGCTGAAGAAGGTGTTCATGAGCCCGGATCCGGGGCGGGCGCGGCTGCGGTTCGCCGCGCGCGCCGTCCTCGGCATCGGGGCGGCCGTCGTCGTGTGCGGGCTGGCGGGCGTCTCACTGGTGGGCGCCGTCATCGGCGGGCTCGCCGCGCTGCTGGCGCTGTTCACCGTCACCGACGCGACCGTCCGCGGCCAGGCCGTCACCACCGCGCTGCTGCCGTTGGCGGGACTGCCCGTGCTCGCCGCCGCGGCGGCTCTGCACGACCTCCCCGTGGCCCGCGACCTCACCTTCCTCGCCGTCGTCGGCGCGGGCGTCTACGCCCGGCGCTGGGGCCCGCGCGGGCACAGCCTCGGCGTGTTCGCGTTCATGACCTTCTTCATCGCCCAGTTCCTGCGGGCGACCACGGACCGGCTGCCCGAGATGTTCACCGCAGTCCTGCTGTCCGTGGCGACCGCCGCGGCGGTCCGCTTCGGCGCGTGGTGCTACGAGCGCCGCCGGCCCGCGCCCGTCGTCCCCGCGCCGCCCGGCGGCACCGGGCTCGCCCGGATCACCACCCGCCAGGCCGTCCAGGCCACCGCGGGAGCGGGCTTCGCGCTGGTCGTGGGCCAGCTGGTGTCGGGTGAACGCTGGTACTGGGCGGTCGGCGCCGCCTGGTGGGTGTTCGTCAACACCACCTCGCGCGGCGAGACCCTGGTCCGCGGCTTCCGCCGGGTTCTCGGCACCGTCGTCGGCATCGGCCTGGGCTTCCTGGTGGCCTTCCCGCTGGCCGGCTCCGTGGTGCCCACCGCCGTGCTCGCCGCCGCATGCGTCTTCGGGATCTTCTACACCGCGGCCGTCTCCTACACCTGGATGATGCTCTGCGTGACCCTCCTCGCCGAGCTGCTCTACGGCCTCCTGGGCGTCCTCAGCCCCGGCCTGCTCGCCCTGCGGATCGCCGAGACCGGCGTCGGTGCGCTCGGCGCCGTACTCGCCGTGCTCTTCCTCCTGCCGGTCACCACCCACGCCGTCACCGACGCCTGGATCCAGCGCGCCCTGCGCTGCGTGCACGCCTGCACCGCCGAGGCCGCCGCCCGGCTCGCCGGAACCGAGGGCGCCGACCCCGCGCCGCGCGTGGCCGAACTGGAGCAGCTGCTCGGCCGGGTCAGGCTGTCGGTCGCCCCGCTCGTGCACCCGCTGAACCCGATGTCCGGCCGCAAGCGGCGCGCCCGGCGCGTACTCGACCTGCTCGACGACTGCGCCCGGGAGATCCGCGGCCTGGTCGCCGTCGCCGCCGACCCGGAGGCCTCGCACGACGCCCGGCTGGCCGCCGCCTGCTGGCGGGTCGAGACCGCGGTGGAGGCGCTCACCGGCGGGGGCGACGTCCCCGCTCACGCGAGTGGACCGCGCGCCGTCGAACCGGCGCTGGCGCACCTCCACGACCTGGAGCGCGCCCTCGCCGAACTCGCCGCGCCCCTGCGCGCCCCCTCCGGGTCCCCGCTGGTCGGTGCCTGAGTCGTCCGGCGCCACGCCACCCGTTTGGTCTAGACCGCATGTGATCGACTGCTACCGTCGCTCCGGGGCGGACGACCGGTCGGTACCGACCCGCGCGGAACGGCGTGTGACGAGTGACGCAGGACGAGAGGGGCAGCGGTGGCGGACGGTGGCAGGCGGCAGCGGCGGGCGTACATCGGGTCGTTCACGGCGGCCGGCGGCCCCGGCATCCTGACGGCGGACGTCGACCCCGGCAGCGGCGCGCTCACCGTCGTGAGCGGCACGGACCGGCTGCCCGACCCGTCCTACCTCGCCCTGGCCCCCGACGGAGCAACGCTGTACGCCGTCAGCGAGACGGCCGAGGGCGCGGTGGCCGCCTACCGCGTGAACGGGGACAAGCCCGAGCCCGCCGGGCGCCCGGTACCCGTGGGCGGCGACGGGCCGACCCACCTCAGCCTGTACGACGGTCACGTGCTCACCGCCAACTACGGCTCGGGCACCGTCTCCGCCGTGCCGGTCCGCGCCGACGGCAGCCTCGCCCGGTCCGCGTCCGGCGTCCTGCGGCACACCGGTTCCGGTCCCCATGCCCAACGGCAGCAGGCGCCGCACGCGCACCAGGTGCGGCCCGACCCGAGCGGGCGGTGGGCGGTCAGCGTGGACCTGGGCACCGACTCGGTCCGGGTCTGCACCCTGGCGGACGGCGCCCCGGCCGTGCACCGGGAGACCGCGCTGCGCCCCGGCTCGGGCCCGCGCCACCTGGCCTTCCACCCGGACGGCAGCCACGCCTACGTCCTCAACGAACTGGCGCCCACCGTCACCGTCTGCCGCTGGGACGCGGCCGAGGGCGTCCTCCAGCCGCTCACCGAGGTGCCGGTGCTGACCGGGGCACCGGCCGGGGACGCCTACCCGTCCGGCGTCGTGGTCTCGCCCGACGGCCGCTTCGTGTGGACCGCCACCCGCGGCGAGGACGTCCTGTCCGTCCTCGCCGTGGAACCGGACGGACTGCGCCTGACGGCGACCGTGCCCTGCGGCGGGCACTGGCCCCGGGAGATCGCCGAGTCGGGCGGCTTCCTGTACGCGGCCAACGAGCGTTCCGGAGACGTGACCTGGTTCGCCCTCGACCCCGACACCGGCGTGCCCCGCCGGGCCGGCTCACTGGCGGTGCCGGCGGCGTCCTGCGTCGTTTTCGGCTGACGTCGCGCGGGGTTCACGGCCGACCGCCGAGGACCCTCTTCGCCACCCGGTACGACGGAGGGCCCGCTCCGGTGTCGGAGCGGGCCCTTGGGCATCCCTGAGGTGCCGTGTCGCGGTGTCCCGTGCCGCCCGCGACCGGCGTGCGCGCGGGCGTCCGCGGGTCAGCGGACCGGAGTGCCCTGCGGCTGCTGCGGTGAGATGCCGAGCGCCGTCGTGTACTTGGCCAGCGCCAGCTTGCCGATCGCCGGGTACGGGCCGAGCGGCTCGGCGGTGGAGCAGTCCGCCTCCTTGGCGGCCTCCACCAGCACGGACGCCTCGATCTCGGGGCCGATCAGGTAGGGCGCGAGCGCCAGCTGCTGGGAGCCCGAGGAGCGCAGCTGCTCGGCCACGGACGCGATCGAACCCTCCTCGTCCAGCGCGGCGGCGATCACCGGAACGGCGAGGCGCGCGGCGAGCAGCATGCCGGTGATCCCGGCCGCCTGGACCGCCTCGTCACCGCCCACGGAGGCCAGGATGATGCCGTCCGCGGCGGTCGCCACGGTGAACAGCCGGGCGCGGTCGGCGCGGGCCAGACCGGCCTCGGAGAGCCGCACGTGCAGGGCCTCGGCCAGCAGCGGGTGCGGGCCGAGCACGTCGGTCAGCTCGGCCGCGACCCTGCTGTCCATGACGGCCTGCCGGATCCGGCGCAGCAGCGCGTTGTCCGGGCCCGCGAGCAGCGGCACGACGACGGCGACGGGGCCGTCGGGCTCCTTCACCTCCAGGCCGGCGGCGCGCGCCTGCTCGAAGCGGGCGGTGCGCTCCTCGGCGGCGCTCACGAGCACGGCCGACAGCGAGGGGAACTCGGCGTCGTCCCCTTCGAGGTGTCCGACCCGGGCGTCGAGGCCGGGAAGCTCGGAGCGGGCGATGCTGATGACCTCGTCGGCGAGGCCCCGGGTGGCGCTACTGGGCGTCCCCGGGACCGCGAGGACAAGCGCGGGCGCGCCCTCGGGCGCCACCAGGGGTTCGGGGCGGCGGTGCCGTCCCGGCTGGCGGGGGCGCGGCATTCGTACTGGCAGGCCGGACGCGGGCCCAGTGGGGGAGCTCATGGCGCCGCATGTTACTGGTTTCCGGGGTTTCCCTGTTCGGGGAGGGTGCAGGTGAGCGGTATCCGTCCTGTTTTGTCTGATGAGTGATGTACGGATCGGCCGACATCGGCACGATTCACCTCTCCGGTGGACCGGTTATCGGCCTTCCGCCACGGTCGTCATCCACAACATCGCGTCGTCACCCGGGAGGGTGAGCGTGCCGGTCGCCAGGTCGGTGGCGATGCGGACCGAGCCGTCCAGGGGATCGCCCTCCGCGGCCGTCCGCCGTGCCTGCGGCAGCCGCTTCGCCAGCTCCTCCTCCAGCGGTACGACGAGCGGGTCGCCCAGCTTCAGCAGGCCGCCGGTGACCGCGAGGCGGGGCTCGCCGTCGCGGGGGCAGACCGCGGCGGCCGAGTCGGCCATGTGCCGTGCGGCGGCGCGCAGGATCTCGGCGGCCACGGGGTCGCCGGGCGCGCAGGCGGCCACGTCGGGCGCGAAGGAGGCGAGGACGGCGGGGCGGTCGGTCCGCGGATACAGCTGCCCGGGGATGCCCGCCGCGGGGCCGAAGCGCTCCCGGGCCCGGGCCAGCAGCGGCGCCGAACCGCCCTGCCGCCCGTCGTGGGCGCGCAGCGCGGCCTCCAGGCCGGCCCGCCCGATCCACGCGCCGCCCCCGCAGTCGCCCAGCAGATGCCCCCAGCCGTCCGCCCGGTGCCAGCGGGCCAGGTCGGTGCCGGTCGCGATCAGGCCGGTCCCGGCGGCCACCACCGCTCCGGGCCGGGGGCCGAGGGCGCCGACGTAGGCGGTCACCGCGTCGGCGACCAGCGCGACCTTCCGGGCTCCCAGCTCCCGGGCGAGCGCGCCCGGCAGCTCGGCGCGCAGGGCGTCGCCCAGGGTGGCCAGCCCAGCGGCCCCGACGACGACGGTGGCGAACCGGTCCACCAGGGTCTCGGTGGTCAACGCCCGCACCATGAGCAGCAGTTGGTCCATCAGGTGCTCCGGCTCGATGCCACGGGGCCCGGTGCGCACCGGCTCGCGCGACGCGCGCGTCCCGAGCGGGCCGCGCCCGTCGGCACCGGCGGTGCCCACGACCACGCGCAGTCCCGAGCCGCCGGAGTCCACGGCCAGGAAGCCGCCGCTCACGGCAGCCGCCAGTCGACCGGCTGGCCCCCCAGCCGCACCAGCAGGTCGTTGGCCCTGCTGAACGGGCGGGAGCCGAAGAATCCGCGGTCGGCCGACATCGGGGACGGGTGCGCGGACTCCAGGGCCGGCAGGTCGCCGAGCAGCGGCCGCAGGTTGCGGGCGTCGCGGCCCCACAGGATGGACACCATCGGCTTGCCGCGAGCCGCCAGGGCGCGTATCGCCTGCTCGGTGACCTCCTCCCAGCCCTTGCCGCGGTGGGCGGCGGGCTTGCGCGGGGCGGTGGTGAGCGCCCTGTTGAGCAGCAGCACGCCCTGCCGGGTCCACGGGGTCAGGTCACCGTTGGAGGGCTGCGGCAGGTTCAGGTCGGTGCTGAGCTCCCGGAAGATGTTGAGGAGGCTGCCGGGCAGCGGACGCACCTCGGGCGCGACCGAGAACGACAGCCCCACGGCGTGCCCCGGGGTCGGATACGGGTCCTGTCCGACGATCAGTACCCGGACGTCGTCGAAGGGCTGCTGGAAGGCCCGCAGGACGTTGGCTCCGGCCGGGAGGTAGGTGCGTCCGGCGGCGATCTCCCCGCGCAGGAAGTCACCCATCGAGGTGATCCGCCCGGCGACGGGTTCCAGCGCCTTCGCCCAGCCCGCTTCGACGATTTCATTCAAGGGTCGTGGTGCCACGGGCGTCACCCTACTGCCGTACGGGTGACGCCGATCAAGCGGTGGCCAAGGCCGGATCCCCCCGCCCGGTTCACGCCAGGACCGCGGCCCGCACGCACAGCACGTCCGGCAGGTGGGAGGCCAACTGCCGCCAGCTGTCGCCGTCGTCGGCCGACGCGAACACCTCGCCGTTGCGATTGCCGAAGTACACGCCCGCGCGGTCCGCGTCGTCCGTGCACAGCGCGTCGCGCAGCACCGTGCCGTAGTGGTCCTCCCGGGGCAGGCCCGCCGACAGCGGCTCCCAGCTCTTGCCCGCGTCCGCGGTGCGGAAGACCCGGCACCGGTGGTCCGCGGGCACCCGGTCGGCGTCGGCGTTGATCGGGAAGACGTAAGCGGTGTCGCCGCGGTGCGGGTGGGCGGCCACGGCGAACCCGAACGTGGACGGCAGCCCCTCGCCGATGTCCGTCCAGTGGGCGCCCGCATCGTCGCTGCGGTACACCCCCCAGTGGTTCTGCAGGTACAGGCGGTCCGGGTCGGCCGCGTCCCGCGCGACCTTGTGCACGCACTGGCCGAACTCCGGGTCGGGGTCCGGCAGGAAGACCGCGGAGACACCGGAGTTGGACGGCGCCCAGGTCGCGCCGCCGTCGGTGGTGCGGAACACGCCCGCGGTCGACACGGCGACCGTCACCGAGTCGGGGTCCCGCCGGTCGGTGAGGACGGTGTGCAGCCCTTCCCCACCGCCGCCCGGCACCCACCGGGACCGCGTGGGGTGCTCCCACAGGGGCCGGACCAGCTCGAAGCTCTCGCCGCGGTCCTCCGAGCGGTACAGCGCGGCCGGTTCCGTGCCCGCGTAGACCACGTCCGGCTCGGCGGCGGCCGGGTGCAGCTGCCACACCCGCTCCAGCGAGGCTCCGGTGTCCTTGGGGAACTTGACGGCCGGAGCGCTCGGTTCGGTCCAGGTGCGGCCCAGGTCGTCGGAGTGGAACACCGACGGGCCCCAGTGCGCGCTGTCGCCGCCCGCCAGCAGGCGCGGGGTGTCGCCGCGGATGTCGAGGGCGACCGAGTAGACGGCCTGGGCGTTGAAATACGGGCTCTCGTCGAACTCCCAGGTGCCACCCCGCCGGCGCCCGATGAACAGGCCCTTGCGGGTGCCCACGGCGAGCAGTACCTCGGTCATGCCGATCACCTCCGCGGCGTCCTCGTCGACGCCTTTGTCTCGGACACGGGCCAGTCTGCACCCAGCCACTGACAGTCACCTCTGGAGTCGGCGTCGTCGCAGCTCATCGCGGTGATGCGGAATGCTCGAGGGGGCGGCAGGGGGCCGGCACCCGACCCCGCCCGCTCAGTCCGCCGTCGGCAGCGCCCGCGCCAGGATGCCGCCGAGGCCGGCCGTGGACGGCAGCGTGCCGAAGGCGTGCCCCCAGTCGCCGCCGAGCCGCGTCGCGCAGAAGGCGTCGGCGACGGCGGGCGGCGCGTGCCGGACCAGGAGGGAGCCCTGGAGGGTGAGGGCCATCAGCTCCACCAGCCGGCGGGCACCGGTCTCGGACGCCTCGGTCAGCCCCCTCTCCAGCCGGGCCACGGCGGCGTCCAGCCGGGCGTCCGCCCCGCGTGCGAGGGCCAGTTCCGCGAAGAGGGCGTGGGCGGTAGCGGGGGAGCGGCCCAGCGCGCGCAGGACGTCGAGGGCGTTGACGTTCCCCGAGCCCTCCCAGATCGACAGCAGCGGGGCCTCGCGGTAGTGGCGGGGCATGCCCGACTCCTCCACGTAGCCGTTGCCTCCGAGGCACTCCAGGGCCTCCGCGGTGAACGCGGGTCCCCGCTTGGTCACCCAGTACTTGCCGACGGCGGTGGCGATCCGCCGGAAGGCCGCCTCGCCGGTGTCCCCGCGCACCGCCCGGTCCGCCGCCCCGGCCAGCCGCAGGGTGAGCGCCGTCGCGGCCTCGGACTCCAGCGCCAGGTCGGCCAGCACGTTGCGCATCAGCGGCTGGTCGGCGAGCCGGGCACCGAACGCGCTGCGGTGCCGTGCGTGGTGGCCGGCCTCGACCAGCGTCTTGCGCATCAGCGTCGCCGATGACATCACGCAGTCCAGCCGGGTGCAGTTGACCATCTCGATGATCGTCTTGACGCCCTGCCCCTCGGGTCCGACCAGCCAGGCGACGGTGCCGTCGAACTCGGGCTCGGACGACGCGTTGGACCGGTTGCCGAGCTTGTCCTTCAGCCGCTGGATGCGGAAGGTGTTGCGGGTCCCGTCCGGCAGCACGCGCGGTACCAGGAAGCAGGACAGGCCACCCTCCCTCCTGCCGGGCGCCACCTGGGCCAGCACGAGGAACACGTCGCACATCGGCGCCGACGTGAACCACTTGTGCCCGCGCAGCGTGTACACGCCCGGCTCGGCGGTCGGGGTGGCCGTCGTGGTGTTCGTGCGGACGTCCGAGCCGCCCTGCTTCTCGGTCATGCCCATCCCGGCCAGCAGGCCGCGCTTCTCCGTGGGCGCGCGCAGCCCCGGTTCGTACTCCCGGCCGGTCAGCAGCGGCTCGTAGACCTCGGCCAGCTCCGGGGTGGTGCGCAGCGCCGGGACGGCCGCGTAGGTCATGGACGTCGGGCACCCGTGCCCCGCCTCCGTGTGGCCCCACACCAGTCCGCCCGCGGTGCGCGCGACATGGGCGCCCGGCCGGTCGTCCGCCCAGGGCGCACCCGCCAGGCCCTCCCCGACGGCCACCCGCAGCAGGTGGTGCCAGCTCGGGTGGTAGTCGACCTCGTCGACCCGGTTGCCGTACCGGTCGTGGGTGCGCAGTACGGGTTCGTGGCGGTTGGCCAGGTCGCCCCAGTCCTGCGCCTGTGCGCTGCCGGCCCGCCGCCCGAGCCGGCGCAGCCCGTCCTCGGCCCACCCGGCGCCCTCCCGCCGCAGACCTTCCAGCAGTGCCGTGTCGTCCGAGGCGTCGTAGGGGGCCAGGGGAGGGGGCTGGTTGGTGACGTCGTGCGTGGCGTACCCCTCCGGGTGGCCCGCGGACTCCTCGTACTGCTCGTCCGGCTCCTGCGCGAGTGTCGTCATGACCCGAGTGTTGCACCATCACTGCGACCGCAGCAATAGTGCAACATCCAGGACGCACGTACAGTACGTGTTCATGTGGACGGACGACACGTGCCCGCGCGGATGAACGGTTCCGAGGCCCCCGGCGAGTCGCCGCTGCGCCCGCTGTCCGCGCGGTCGGTGGTGCTGAGCCTGCTGCTCGGCACCCATCCCCCCGAGCTGCCGGTCCGGGAGCTGGTGCGGCTCGTGGAGGGTTTCGACGTCGGCGGGTCCACGGTGCGCGCCGCGCTCAGCCGGATGGCCGCCGCCGGGGACCTGAGGCGCACGGACACCGGCTACCGGCTCAGCGAGCGGCTGCTGGAACGCCAGCGGCGCCAGGACGAGGCCCTGCGCCCGCGCACGCGCGCGTGGAACGGCGACTGGGAGATGCTCGTGATCACCGCGACCGGCCGCGGTCCCGCCGAACGCGCCGGACTGCGCACCCGGTTGACCGCACTGCGCCTCGCCGAACTCCGGGAGGGTGTCTGGCTGCGCCCCGCCAACCTGCGCCGTCCGCTGCCCGCCGCTGTCGACGGCGTCGCCGAGCGCCTCGTCTCGCGACCCGAGTGCCCGGCCGCCGAACTGTCCGCGCGGCTGTGGCCGCTGGACACCTGGTCCCGCACGGCCCGGGACCTGCTCGTGCGGGTCGGCCGGGCCCGGCGGCCGGCCGACCGCCTCACCGCCTTCGCGGCCGTCGTGCGCCATCTGCTCGCCGACCCGGTGCTGCCCACGGAACTGCTCCCGTCCGACTGGCCGGGGGCGGCCCTGCGGGACGCCTACACGGAGTATCAGCGGGAGCAGTCCGGACAGGTCCGGGCGCGCGGCACCCGGACCTGAGACGTCACTTGTAGGTGATGTCGGAGGACGCGTACTTGCAGTACGTGCCGTCGGCGCCCGAGCCGTTGGAGTCCGGCTCGTCGCCGTCGTCGTTGCCGATGTACTTCTGGCACGGGACGATCTTCTTGCTGCTGTCCCCGACGATGGTGATGTTGCGCAGGGTCGCGCTGTCGCCGTAGTTGGTGTTGATGCCGGCGATCCGGCCGCCCTTCCAGTTCACCTCGATGGTGTTGAGGTTGATCGTCCGCTTGTACTGCGACGAGCAGTTGCCGCAGGACCGGATGAAGGTGCCGAAGTTCTTCACGGCGAAGTTGGAGACGTTGAGGGTGCCGGCGCCGTTGAACTGGAAGACCTTGTCACTGGCTTCCTTGGCGCCGCCGCCGGAGACGGTGTAGACGTTCGACGACGAGGAGCCCCGGAAGGTCGCCGCGTCCTCGCCGACGTCCTCCCACCAGACGTTCTGCAGCGTGCAGCTGCCCTCGCAGTGGACGCCGTCCGCGGCGGGGGCGCCGATGATCACGTTCTTGAGGACCGCGCCGGGTGCCAGTTCCAGGATCGGGCCCTGGTCCTCGTCCTGGCCGCCGGAGCCCAGGTCGCCGGTGCCGTACAGGCGCTTCATCCCGTAGTCCTTGGTGCCGGACACCGAGATGGTGGAGGAGACGCCTTGGCTGCCGTTGGGGGTGGGCCAGGTCGCGGCGTGCGCGGAGGCCCCGGTGGTCATGAGCATGCCAACAGAGAGCCCGAGTGCGGCCAATGCGCCGACGGCCGCGCGCCGTTGCGCGTGGGGGCGTGTCGCTGCGGTCATGTTCTGATCCCTTCCATAGGGAGTGGGGGTGGAACGAACATGTACGTGAACGATGTGCGTCGACATGATTGAGCTACGCGCGCGGTGAGGTGCAAGCGGGGCATTGGGCGCCCCACCGCGCGCGCAGCGGTCATGCTGATGAACGGACCGTAGAGGGTAAGCGCTTTCTGGTCAACGCTTCGCGCGAAACGCCACCTCACATGCCCCAGCCGTACTGGTCCGGCATCCGGACGTCCTCGCCCAGCTCCCGCGCCGCGTGCTGCGCCCAGGACGGGTTGCGCAGCAGCTCGCGGCCCAGCAGTACCGCGTCGGCCTCGCCGTTGGCCAGGATCTTCTCGGCCTGCGCCACCTCGGTGATCAGGCCGACGGCGGCGACCGGCACCGCGGCTGAGGCCCTCACGCGCGCGGCGAAGGGCACCTGGTAGCCGGGCCCGGTCGGGATCCGCACGCGCGGGACGTTGCCGCCGGTGGAGACGTCCAGGAGGTCGACGCCGTGCGCCTTGAGGTCGCCGGCCAGCCGGACGGTGTCCTCCCGCGTCCAGCCGCCCTCGTCGAGCCAGTCGGTCGCCGAGACGCGGAAGAACAGCGGCCTGTCGTCCGGCCACACCTCGCGCACCGCGTCGACGACCTCCAGGGCGAACCTGGTGCGGTTCTCGTACGAGCCGCCGTAGGTGTCGGTGCGGTGGTTGGAGTGCGGCGACAGGAACTCGTGGATCAGGTAGCCGTGGGCGCCGTGCAGCTCGACGATCTCGAAGCCGGCGGCGAGGGCCCGGCGCGCGGCGTCCGCGAACCGGCCGACCACTTCCTGGATCTGCGGGACCGTCAGCTCGGTCGGCACCGGGTGCCGTGCGTCGAACGCGAGCGCGCTCGGCGCCACCGGCTGCCAGCCGTGCGCGTCCGGCCCCACCGGGGCACCGCCCTTCCAGGGCTGCGCGGTCGACGCCTTGCGGCCCGCGTGGGCCAGCTGGACCGCGGGGACGGTGCCCTGGGAGCGCATGAAGTCCGTGATCCGGCGGAACGCCTCGACCTGCGTGTCGTTCCACAGCCCCAGATCCTGCGGGGATATGCGGCCCTCGGGCGACACGCCGGTGGCCTCCACGACGATCAGGCCGGTGCCGCCGGCCGCGCGAGCGCCGTAGTGCGCGAAGTGCCAGTCGCCGGGGACGCCCGCCAACGGGCCCTGGGGCGCGGCGGAGTACTGGCACATCGGCGGCATCCAGACCCGGTTCGGGATCGTGGTGTCGCGCAGTTGCAGAGGCTGGAAGAGGGCGCTCATGGCGGGCTGCTCCCTGGGGTGTGGAGGGGCGTGGCAGCTCGTACGATACCTCTCGTAGTACGGCGAGTGTCAAACTACGGCGATCCTCGTACAATGAAGCCCCCGGACGAACTGGAGTCGCCGTGACCCCCGCCGCCACCGCCGCAGGCGCCCGCGAGCTGCCGCACCCCACGCGCGGGGAGATCCGGCTGGAGGGCGTGCTGCACGCGCTCTCCGATCCGGTGCGGCTGCGGATCGTGCGGGATCTCGCCGCCGACAGCGACGCGCTCTTCTCCTGCTCGCACTTCGACCTGCCGGTCACCAAGTCGACCACCACGCACCACTTCCGGGTGCTGCGCGAGAGCGGGGTGGTCCGGCAGACCTACCGGGGCACGGCCAAGATGAACGGCCTGCGCAGGGGGGACCTGGACGCGCTGTTCCCGGGGTTGCTCGACGCCCTGCTGTCCGCCGCCGCCCGCCAGGCCGCCGCCCTTGGTGACAGCTGACCGCGTGTTCCAGGCGCATGGAATGTGATCATTCGGTTACGTTGCGTATGTGCTCGAAGCATCCTTCTTTGATCGTTCTCTTCAGCTTTCCGATCGCTGTCCGGACGACGGTGAGATGTCCGTGCGGCACGCCTGGGTGGTGCGGGAGGCCGGCGCCACGGCCTCCTGGTTCGATGTCCGGCTGGATTTCGCCGACGGCGCCCGGGTGGACGCGCTCGCCGTCCTGTCCGGCCGGGAGGTGCGGGTCGAGGGCGTGCGGGCCGAGCCGCCCCTGT
Organism: Streptomyces sp. WAC 04229; assembly: GCF_003947455.1. Lineage (GTDB taxonomy): Bacteria > Actinomycetota > Actinomycetes > Streptomycetales > Streptomycetaceae > Streptomyces. Next base: position 90,150 of record NZ_QHJH01000002.1, read on the forward strand.
CCCTCGACGACCTCGCCGTGCTCGCGGAGTGGCTGGAGAACCCGCTCTTCGCGGCCTGTGTACCGGCGCCCGCCCGCGCGCAGCCGGCCATGTCGCGCCGGGGCCGCCCCGCGTGGCCGCGCGGCAGGGAGGAGCGCCGGCTGGTGGCGCGGGAGTACCAGGGGGCCCGCGAGGAGGGGGCCGACCCCGTCCTCGCGGTGATGCGCGTGACCGGGCACAGCAGGCGCAAGTCCCTCAGGCTGATCGGCCAGGCGCGTGACGAGGGGTTCCTGGCGCCGCGTCGCGCCCGCCGCTGAACCGCCGTCGGCCGAGGGTCACAGCATCTCGCGCATCCGCGAGATCTCGCTCGTCTGCTGGGCGGCCACGTCATCGGCCATCTCCTCGACCTGCACGTTGTTGCCCTGCGACTTGACGTCGGTGGCCATGGTGATCGCGCCCTCGTGATGGGTGATCATCAGAGTGAGGAAGAGCTGGTCGAAGGCCTTCCCCCGCGCCGCGCGCAGCTTCTTCAGCTGGGCCTCGGTCGCCATGCCGGGCATCCCGGCGTGCTCGTGCCCGCCGCCCGTCCCCTTCTCGTCCTGCTCCTTCTCGCCGTGGTTCTTCAGCCAGCCCCGCATCGCCTCGATCTCCGGCCCCTGAGCGGCGGAGATCCGTTCGGCGAGCTTCTTGATCCGGCCCGACTCGGCCTGCTTCGGCACGAGTTCGGTCATCTTCAGTGCCTGGGTGTGGTGCTGGATCATCATCCGCGCGTAGGAGACATCAGCCGAGTTGGGGGAGTCGTCGTCGGCGCGCTGCTTCTCGGCGTCCTCGGCGGACAGGGTCCGGTTGCCCTCGCCCGGCCGGCCGGGAGCGATCACCGAGGGCCCGGTCCTGGCGGCCGACCCGGTGTCCGGGTCCGAGTCGCAGGCGCTCAGGCCGAGCACGGCCAGTGCGGTCAGCGAGGCCGTGACGAGCGACGCGCCGGACATCGCGGGGCGAAAGGGCACAACAACCTCCTGTGGCAGGCGGAATGCGGAGCACCTCGTGGGTGCGATGACCGTCCTAGCACGCTTCCGCGCGTCACTGATCAAAAAACTTCATTGCGTGTTTGTTGCCCCCTGTTGGTATGAGCATGGCGAAGACGATACTGCGTGGTGCGTGAACCGTTCCGACGGGAACGGACCTAGGGAGGAAACAGTGACCCTGTTGAAGGACCCGCGAACGCGGCGCAGACGCCTGGGAGTCGCGGCGGTCGCCGCCGGACTGCTCTCCGCGCTGCTCACCGCCGGCCCGGCCGTGGCGACCCCAGACCCCGGGGACAGCCCGGCCACGTCGAAGGAGGTGTCGAAGAGCGCGCGCGCCGAGGTGCGCGAGGCGATAGAGAGCGGCGAGATACCCGGTCAGGACGAGATAGTCCACTCGGACAACATCGAGCACCTGACGAACATCCCCAAGGACGCACTCCCGGGCACCAATTCGGACCTGGCCTTCCAGGGCCGGTACGCCTTCGCCGGCAACTACGACGGCTTCCGCATCTTCGACATCAAGAACCCGAAGAAGCCGAAGACCGTCGCCCAGGTGCTGTGTCCCGGTTCGCAGAACGACATCTCCGTCTCCGGCGACCTGCTGTTCCTGTCGACCGACTCCTCGCGCAGCGACAGCAGTTGCAACAGCACCACGCAGCCGGCGACCGAGAAGTCCTCCTGGGAGGGCATGAAGGTCTTCGACATCAGCGACAAGCGGAACCCGAAGTACGTCGCCGCCGTCGAGACCGCCTGCGGCTCGCACACCCACACGCTGGTGCCCGAGCGCAAGAACGTCTACGTCTACGTCTCCTCGTACTCGCCGAGCGCCTCGTACCCCGACTGCCAGCCGCCGCACGACGGGATCTCCGTCATCAAGGTGCCGCGCAAGGCGCCCGAGCGGGCGGCGGTCGTGGACTTCCCGGTGCTGTTCCCCGGTGAGGGCCCCGACGGTGGCGGCAACCCGGGCGGGCCCACCAACCCGGGCGTCTCCAAGACCACCGGCTGCCACGACATCACCGTGCTGCCCTCCGAGGACCTCGCGGCAGGCGCCTGCATGGGTGACGGCATCCTGTTCTCCATCAAGGACCCCGAGCGCCCGAAGGTCATCGACCGTGTCCAGGACAACGTGAACTTCGCGTTCTGGCACTCGGCGACCTTCAACCAGAAGGCCGACAAGGTCGTCTTCACGGACGAGCTGGGCGGCGGCGGTGCGGCCACCTGCAACGCGGAGATCGGCCCGGACCGGGGCGCCGACGGCATCTACGACATCGTCGGCCGCGGCGACCACCGCAAGCTGGTCTTCCGCAGCTACTTCAAGATCCCCCGCCACCAGGCGGACACCGAGAACTGCGTCGCCCACAACGGCTCGCTGATCCCGGTCAAGGGCCGCGACATCATGGTGCAGGCCTGGTACCAGGGCGGCGTCTCCGTCTGGGACTTCACGGACTCCAAGCGCCCCAAGGAGATCGCCTACTTCGAGCGCGGACCGCTGACCACGGACGGCATCACCACGGGCGGTTCCTGGTCGGCGTACTACTACAACGGCTACATCTACTCGAACGACATCGCCAAGGGCTTCGACGTCCTGAAGCTCGACGACCGGCGCACCGACCCGGCCAAGCGTGTTCACCTGCATGAGCTGAACACGCAGACGCAGCCGGACTACTTCGACTGAGCCTGCTCGCCGGGCCCGCCGGTCGCGAAGAACCGCGACAGGTCCGCGTCGCACACGGTCCCGCCGGACGCCTCGGTGTCCGGCGGGACACCCGTCTCCCACTCCAGCCGGTATCGCTTGAACAACTCGGCGCGCAGCACCGGCACGGGCATCGGTACGCCGGGCACCAGGGCCGCGAAAACGGCTCCCATCAGCAGCGCGCGCAGCATCGGGTAGTCGCGGTCGACGTCGCGCGAGCCGTGCCGGGCGACGGTGTCCCGCAGCAGTTCCGCCAGCCTCCGCTGCTCGGGGCACGGCACGAAACCCACCTCGGCCTGGAGCAGGCCCGCCATGTGCTGGCGCATGAGCACCGGCCGGTCCCTGGCGAGGCCCAGGATCGCGTCGATGGCGCGCGCCATCCGCTCGGCCCCGTCGGCGGTGCGGGGTTCGCGCTCCAGGGCCTCCTCCAGGGTGCGGTGCATCAGCCGGTGCACGGCGGACTGCACCAGTTGGCGTTTGCCGGGGAAGTAGTACGAGACCAGGCCGCGTGCCGAGCCCGCGCGGTCGGCGATGGCGCCCAGCGTGGTCGCCTCGTACCCGTGCTCGCCCACCAGCTCCACGGCGGCCTGCAGAAGCCGCTCCTTGGAACGCCGCCGCAACTCTTCATTGACCGAGGCGCTGCGCGGGGACATGCTGTACTCCTGCGTTGACTGGCTGCCAGCCAACTATACTCGGCGCAGGCGGGCCGGCCCTTCAGAGGTCCGGTCCGGTCATGTCCGTCCCGGGCGACACGGGGGATCGTCCGGGGCGGACGCATCCGCCCCGCTGGTTGCCTCGGGCTATGACCAGCGGCGGAGAGCCCGCCCTCGTGCGTGCCGTACCCCGGCCGGGTGCCCCGGTTCGGGGACCAGTCGTGACCGAAGACGCCCCCATGCCGTTCTGCCTCTCACCCACCCCTGCCAAGGGCCGGTCTGCCAGGATCCGCCCGAGGGGCACGTACGAGACGAGCGGGCGTGACGGCGCCCCCGCCGCTGCCAGGTGCAAGCGGCGGGGCGTCTCGATCCGCACTGCTCCGCTGAGAGGAAGTGTCAGGTCGTAGGCGACGGCTGGCGGGTCTGACAGTGCCTGCGGCAGCGCCTGGCGTCTCGGCGGCTGCCGCGGTACGTCGGTGCTCAGCTCTCGTGGATGTGGGCGAGGCTGCCGTCGTGTTGTTCGTAGTGGGAGAGGGCGATGCCGATTCCGATGAAGGTGGGCGCCCATTCGCCTACGAAGATGCCCCATCGGTCGGCGCGTTCGATGCCGGCGGCTTCGGCCTTGAGGCTGCCGATCCAGGAGGCGACGCTGAGGCCGATGGAGGCGATGCCGGCGAGGTAGGCGTGTTCGCTTCTGATGCCGATGTCGTGCATCTTTTTGATGATCACGGCGGGTCCTCTCTGTGGGTTGGGGTCGGAGTTCCACGTCCGCTTCGTCCTATTCACGCCGTATAGGTGCATCTGCTCTGCGCTGGTTCCGCTCGGGGCTGTAACAGAGGGTCATGCCCCGAACGATCTGGTCCGGCGCCGTCTCCGGCGAGGGGGTGGGGCCCGTGACCGAGGCAGAGCGCGAGCACCGCGAGCCGGCCGTCGCACCCGGGCCGGCCGCCGAGTCGGGACGGCCGCCGAGTCGGGACGGCGGGGTGACCTGGTGGCCGCGCTGACGGAGTCCGGGTCGAAGGCCGAGCAGTCCCGTGGTGAGGACGCGGGGCCCGCGGACGTGCAAGAGGTGCCGGCGCAGCGGGCCGCGAAGAAGCAGCCGGCAAAGGAGACGGCCCGGAAGCCGAAGAAGTCCGCCTGGGTGACGGTGCCTACTCCCCCCTGCGCAGCTGCTCTTCAGCCTTCTCGGTCAGACGCCGGTAGTAGGGCCACACCGGCTTCGGCCGCTGGGCGTCCCGGTAGGCCAGGAACGGGGCGGCGGACCGCCCCAGCGTGACCAGCGCCGGGGCCCAGAGATCGAGGAAGTCCCTCTCGCTCACGTACCGTTTGGCGCAGTAGAAGCCGGCGATGTCGAGACTGGCCAGGGCTCGGTTCGCCAGCTCGTACTGCTCTGGGGTCAGGCTTTCCACGTCCTGCATCTCGTGCAGCACCTTTCGCCCGGTCTGGAGCTTCGGGTCGATCAGTGATTCGTGGAGCCGCAAGGTGATGTCTCGGCGGTCGTTGCGGACCGACCGGTACAGCGAGCAGAGGCTGATCACCAGGGCGATCCCGGATATGGCGACTGCGGTCCCGTTCACGTCTGCGCGTCCCCCTCGGCCGAAGCTGTGTCTGGGTCAGCAGTCGTACCCAGGGGGCGTGGGCCGCATCCCGCAGCGTGCTACCTGGTTGTCCAACTTCTGCCGTCGATGAGCAGCCACCCGGCCAGGACACGTGGACTCGAGCGGCCTTGCTGATTCGGCCGCCATGAACGGTCAGCGTGGCGTAGCGACGGAGAGCCGCCTACCGCTTTGCCTGCGGCGGAATCGTCTGCCGGCCTGGCGGGGACGGGACGAGCTGCTCAAGGCGCGACGCCCCGCCTCTGTCAGTGGCCCCTCGTAGACTCGTCCCATCGATCCGACGAGCAAGTCGGGTTTGTTGTGGCTGAAGGCCCCGTCTGGTCACGCAGGCGGGGTCTGCTGCTGCCCGGGGTGCATCCGTCGGCAGGGTGCGACGGGAAGGTGGGTGAGAGGGCTCATCCTCGGGACCCTCGCCGCCCCCGGTGCTCCGGCGGAATCACCACCGGGGGCGGCCTCACCCCGCAAGCTCCGGGTGCCGGACGACCTTCCTTGCGGCCCTCTCCACGTCGACGCGAGGCGTGCCTTCCGCGGTGGCCCGGGGTGGACGCACCCGCCCCGCTGATGGCCTCGGGTTACGCGCCCGGCCCCGTCCGGCGCACCAGGCCGAGCACCGGCCGCAGCCCGGCCGGGCGTTCGGTCACCGGCAGATGATCCACGAAGTGAACCCCGCAGCCGAGGGCCGCGGCGCCGCCGTCCGCCCGCCGGTCGTCGCCCACCATCAGGGTCCGTCCCGGCTCGGTTCCGAGCGCCTCGCAGGCCAGCGCGAACAGCCGGGGGTCGGGCTTGAGGATGCCGTGCTCGTAGGACAGGACGTACGCGTCCACGTACCGGTCGAGGCCGTGTGCGCGGAAGACGGGCCGCAGGTTCCAGCCGATGTTGCTGACCACGCCCACGGCGACGCCCTGCCCGCGCAGCGTCTCCAGCACCTCGGCGGCGTCGGGGTACGGGCGCCAGGCGCCCGGCGTCATGTGCCGCTCGTACAGCGCGTCGTGCAGCCCCGGGTCCGGCAGCGGCACCCGCCGGGACAGCCCGGTGTAGGCGGCCCGGTGCAGCTCGGAGCTCTGGTCGCGGATCTCCCACACGCCGGCCAGCTCCTCCGGTACGCGCACCGGCGGGGCGCCACCGGGCAGCGCCCCCGCGGCCTCCAGCGCCCGTGCGGTCTCGGCCAGCTCCGGACCGGACAGGGGCACCCCGGCACCGTCGAGCACGGCACGCAGCCAGTCCTCGGACGATTCGATGCGGAACAGGGTCCCGGAGAAGTCGAACAGCACGGCGGTCATGGGCGGATCCTACGAGGCGGACGGCGGCCGCTGCCGGGGTCAGGGATGCCGGCGCCGGTGCACCAGGACCGCGAGCACCGTCACCAGGACGCCGAGGAGCCAGCCGCCCGCCACGTCCGTGGCCCAGTGCACGCCCAGCCACACCCGGGTCACACCGACGCCCGCCACGGAGACCGCCGCCACGGCCCAGACGGCGCGGCGCAGGGCGGGGGAGGCACCGTAGTAGTGGACGAGCCACACCAGGAGGCCGCACACGAAGGTCGCCGTCATGGCGTGGCCGGACGGGAAGGCCGCGTAGTGGGCGGAGTCGACGGGGTCGGGCCAGACCGGGCGGGGGCGGTCCACCGCGGCTTTCAGGACCTGTTGGAGGAGGCTGCCCAGCAGGCAGGTGGCCCCCAGCCAGACGGCCGTCCACCGGTCCCCGCGCCGGAACCACAGCCACAGCACGACCGCCGCGCACAGGAGCCGCATCGTCCACGTGTCCCACACCCAGTCGGTGAGGACCCGCATGACCTGCGTGACGTGGGGTTCGTCGACGGCCCAGCGGTGCGTCGTGGCGGCGATGTCGTCGTCGAGGCGGATCAACGGCCCCCACTCGACCGCCACCAGCGTGAGCAGCAGCGCCGAGCACGCGGCCAGCGTCCAGGTCAGGCCGAGAGCCGTGCGGGGGCGGGGTGGAGTGGGCGGGGAGTCGACGGGCGGCGTCTGCATGCTGCGATCCTCGCCGACCGGATGGCCCCGAGGCGAATTCCCGGGGTCGGAGCGCCCGCGCGCCGGCTAGCCCAGCGCCCGCAGCCCCGGCGCGAACGCCACGAGTACCGGTACCGCCGGCACCAGGGCGGCCGCCGCCGTCAGCCGCAGCCGCCGGGCGGCCGAGAGGCGGTCGGGCGGGGTGAGCAACCGGTGCACCCGCTGCGGGACCTGGGCCTGCGGGGTCGGGCACGGACCGAACACACCGCGGTCCTCGTTGAGTTCGACCAGCGCCAGCGCGGTCGTCAGGCGGCCGAAGCGGCGGGACGCCACGTCGTCCGCGGCGAGTTCGACCAGGCGGTGCATCTCGTCGCGGAACGCGGCGAAGACCGGAACCTGGGGGAACCCGTCCGCCAGCGCGGCCGAGCAGTGCAGCAGCCAGTCGTGCCGCGCCTGCGCGTGCCCCTTCTCGTGGGCGAGGACCGCGTCCAGTTGACGGCCCTTGAGTCGGCTCAGCGCGGCCGTGGTGACGACCAGTTGCGGGGGAGTGCCGGGCAGCCACCAGGCGTCCGGCCGCTCGCCCTCCAGGACGACGAGCCTGTCCGGTCCTGGCACCTCGCCGGGCAACAGCGGGGCGCGGTGCAGGAGTTCCGCGCGGCGCACCCGACGCCGGGACCGGGCCCGTACGACCTCCCTGACGAGCATCGTGGCGCTCCACAACCCGGCGCAGGCCAGGGTGAGGGCGGTCGTGTCCGCCCAGAGGCCGGACGTGCCGAGCGCGTAGGCCTCGACCACCGGGCCCGGCGCCGTCGCGAACACGGGCCCGCCCACCGCGTGCCAGGCGGCCGCCGCGCTGAACGTCATAGACAGCGCGCAGCACACCAGCACGGCCGCCACCACGCACTGCCACACCCACAGGGCGACCACCGGTTCGCGGTCCGGCCAGTCGGCCCGGGCGAGCAGCCTCGGGGCGAGCACGGCCGTCAGGGCGCCGAGCAGCAGCAGTGCCGCGGGGAGAATCATGGGGGCAGCCTATGAGCGCGGCGCCGCCCGCAGTACGGGCCCAGGCGCAAAGTGACGCAGGCAACGGTTGCGCGCGGCGAACACCGGGCACGGCCGGCCGACGACACGGTCACGGTGCCGTGTCGCACGGCCCCGGCGCGCCGCCGGGTCACGGTGGCGTGCCGCACGGTCCCGCGCGCCGCCCGGTCACATGGCCGCCAGCATGGCCAGCATCGCGATGCCCATGGAGAGGCGGCAGGCCCGGGCGATCTCCGGCCGGTCCCCCCATCCGGCCGTCGGAGCGCCGCCCCCGGCGACGGCGACGACCGGCAGCAGGCGTACGCCGGACAGCAGGACGTATCCGGTGAAGTAGAGCAGCAGCGCACCCGTCGCCGCGGGCGGGCCCGACACGCCGTGCCCATGCGCGTGGGCGGGCGAACCGGCCATCACCACCGCCATGTAGACCATGGCCGCGGCTCCGACGAAGTGGTGCAGATGGTGGCCCCCGTACCGCGCAGCCGCATACAGGGCGCGCAGCCCGGCGGCGCCGAACACCACCACGTGTCCGGCCCAGGCCCACGCGGGCGGGGTGAACGCCGCCGCGGGCACGGCCATGGCGGCCATGCCGAACCCCATCAGCGCCTCGCCGCCCGCGGCGCGGCGCTGTTCCCCCTCGTGGCTGCGCATCCGCAGCAGGCAGTACGCGCCGGCCACCGCGCACAGCGCGACCAGCAGCCATCCGGGCGACACCGGTCCGTGCACACGCACCTCCCCGTTCGGCGGTCCACGGTCGGTCAAGGCCTGCCCCCGCCACGCGGTGCGCACGCGAGCGCATGGGAGTACGCAGGGGGTATCCGGGGGAGCGCGGAGATTATGATTCACGAGTAAAACACCTGCTAAAGTAATTCCCATGAGCAGTGCGCCCCCCTCCCGCCCCGGCACCTCACCGGGCCGACGTATGTCCCTGGCCGGCGTGCTGCGCCTGCGCCGGCCCTCCGAGATCTGGTTCAAGCCCGCCCTGAGTTCGGTCGCCGCGGTCGCCCCGCCCAACCTCCTCCTGCTGGCACTCGGCCGGCTCGACCTGGCGATGTACACGATGGCCGGGTCCCTGTGCGCGCTCTACGCCCACAACCGCCCCTACGCCGCCCGGGCCCGGGCGCTCGCGTGGGTGGTGCTCGGCATGCTCGGCGGCGTAGCCGTCGCCCTGGTCACCGCCTCGCTCACCCGGAACGCCGTCGTCCTGGTCACCGTCGGGGCCCTGCTGGCCGCCGTGCAGAAGGCGCTGTGCGACGCCACCCGCATCGGCCCGCCGGGCAACGTGGTCCTGACCTTCATCAGCTCCGCCGCCCTCTTCGTCCCGCACACCCTCGGCCAGATCCCCGCCCACCTGGCCCTGGGCGCCGCCGCCGGCACCTGGGCCTGGCTGGTCTGCATGGCACCCGTCCTGGTCCGACCGCACGGCCCGGAGCGCCGGGCCACCGCCCAGGCCCTGAACGCCGCCGCCGCGTACGCCGAGACCGTGCACGCCGAGACCGCGGACGCCGGCCCCCATGGCACGGGCGGCGCCCAAGCCGTCGCCCGTGCCGCCGGGTACGCCGCGGTGCAGAACGCCTGGCAGACGCTGCTGTCCCTCCCGGCCACCGGCGCCCGCGCCACCACCCGGCACGCCCTCGAACGCCTCGTCGTCCGCGCCGAGGTCGCGCTGGCCGCCCCCGCCGACACCGACCCCGAGCCGCTGCGCGCCTGGGCCCGTGCCCTGCGCGGCACCGGCCGCGTCCCCCGCACCGACGACGGCCCGGCCGTCACCGACGAACTCCTCGGCGTCGACGCCGAACTCGCCGCACGCCCCGCCCCCCTGTGGCAGCGGCTCGGCCCGCTCGCCCCGGTCGCCGTACGCACCGCCCTGGGCTGTGCGCTGGCCGGCTACGCCTCCTTGGCCCTCGGCGTCGGCCGCCCCTACTGGGCGCTGGTCACCGCCGCCGCGCTCTACCAGGCCAACCTGACCCTCACCTGGAGCCGGGCCGTGCAGCGCGTGGTCGGCAACCTCGCCGGGGTGCTGCTCTTCGCCGCCATAGCCCCGCTCGCCCACCTCGGCCAGGCGCCGCTCGTCCTGCTCTGCCTCGCCCTCAACTTCGGCGCCGAGGCCCTCATCACCCGCAACTACTGGCTCGGCAGCGTCTGCGTGACCCCGATGGCGCTGCTCATCACCGAGTTCGCCGGGTATCAGGAACCGGGTTCCCTGATCACCGAGCGGGTGGTGGACACCCTCGTCGGCGCCCTGGTCGGCTTCCTGGCCGCCGTCGCCGTCACCGACCGAGGCGCCGGGAACCGCGTCGAACGGGCGCTGCGGGCCGCCGACCGGGCCCGGGAGCACACCGCCCGCGTCCTGGCGGAGCCCGATCCGGCGCCCGGCGCCCTGGAGGCCGCCCGCCGGTCCCTGGCCGCCGCGCTGACCGACCTGCGGGCCACCGTGGACGGGGCGGCCGGCGAATGGTGGGGACGCGCGCTGCCGCAGGAGAGGGTCGTGCTCGCCGAGCAGTCCGGACACCGTACGCTCGCCGCAGCGGTGCGGCGCCGGGCAGCGCGTCGGGACCGGGACACGGGTACGAGAGCGGAGGACGTACGGCCATGACCGCAACCGACGGGGGCTCGGCGACCGGGGGCGACGGGAGAGGGGGACCGGGCGGCGACACCGTGGCCGCGGTCGTGCGGCAGTGGCGGGCCGTCCACCCGGACCTCGACACCGGGCCCATGGAGATCATCGGCCGGATCAACCGCTGTGCCGCCCTCCTTCAACAGGCCGAGGACGCGCCACTGCGCCGGGCGGGCCTGAGCCGGGCCGAGTTCGACCTGCTCGGCGCGCTGCGCCGCACCGGCCACGAGCTGACCCCGGGCGACCTCGCCCGCGAGACCTTCTCCTCCGGCGCCGCCGTCACCAAGCGCCTCAAGCAGCTCACCGAGCGCGGCCTGGTGGAGCGGCGCGGCGACACACGCGACCGCCGCGTCGCGCACGTCCGCCTCACGGACACCGGACGCGACCTCGTCGACGGCATCCTGCCCGAACAGCTCGCCTACGAGGCCGCCGTGCTGTCGGGCGTCGACGAACCCCGGCAGGGGGAGCTGGCGGCACTTCTCGGCGGACTGCTGGGCCAGCTGGAGGGCCGCCTGGACGCGCTGCGGGCCTGAGGCCGCCCCCCGAAGGCTCGGCGGCCGCCACACGCCGCGCCCCGGCGGCCGCCACACGCCGCCCCGGCGGGCTCAGCGCTCGTCCCCCGCCCGGTACACGCCGAACATCGCGCCCCGGGGATCGCGCAGCACCGCGATCCGCGGTCCGTCGGGCGGCGAGACGGGCTCCATCAGCACGGTGCCGCCGCCGTCGGTCGTGCCGGCCGCCGCCATGTCCACGTCCGTCACCGCGAAGTAGGGCAGCCAGTGCGCCGGCACCTCGTGCGGGAACTTGTCGTCCATCGTCACCATGCCGCCGAAATCCGCCCCGCCGATGCCCCACTGCGGGTAGTACTCCGAGGCGGTCAGGCTCCAGCCGAACACCGTGGTGTAGAAGTCGGCGGCCAGGTCGGGCTCGCGGGTGAGCAGTTCGACCCAGCCCAGCGATCCGTGCGCGTTGAACAGTCCGGCACCGGCGAACGAGCCGGGCTGCCACAGCTGGAACAGCGCCCCGGTGGGGTCCACGACCACCACGAAGCGGCCCTGGCCGGGGACGTCCGTGGGACCCTCCGGCACCGTGCCGCCGGCCGCGGTCACCTGCCGGACGGCGGTGTCCGCGTCGCGCACGGCGAACACCACGTCCCACGCGACCGGCTGCCCCGCCCGCGACAAGGGGGTCAGCCCGGCGACCGCATCGCCGCCGAGCCGGGCGATCGTGTGGCCCCCAGCCCGCTGCCTCGGGTCCGTCTCGGGGCGCCAGCCGAACAGCCCGCTGTAGAACCGCTCGGCCACCGCGAGGTCGTCGGTCCCCAGCTCCGCCCAGCAGGGTCCGCCGGTCACCGGTTCATGGAGCTTCATCGCGGGGCCTCCTTCCGCCGGGCCGCCCCCCTTCCAGCACGCTAAGGCCGCCCCGGTGCCGGGGCCATCCGGCGCACTTCGCCCCAGCGGCCCGGACGCCTCAGATCCCGGGCCGGTAACGCAGCGGATGCTCCGCGGGCACCTCCACCAGCACGATCCGGGTGCCGTCCGGATCCGCGATCCACATCTCCACCAGCCCCCAGGGCTCCTCGACCGGGGGCCGCACGATCTCGACGCCCTTGGCGCGCAGTTCGTCGTGGGCCGCCGCCGCGTCCTCGACCTGGAGCCACACCTTGAGCGCCGGGGAGAGCGGGGCCTCGGAGCGCCCGGACACCTCCAGGAAGCCGCCGCCGAGGAAGTAGACGGTGCCCCGTTCCGGACCGGTGCCGAACTCGCGGTGGACGGCGAGGCCGAGCTGGTCGCCGTAGAAGGCGCGGGAACGTTCGGGGTCGGTGGGACGGAGCAGGATCCGGCTGCTGAGTACATGCACCATGCGTCCCGACCTTACTGGCGGCGTTACCCTCGTCGATGCCCCCGCCGCGCCCGAGAGAGAACCGGAGACGCCCCACATGGACACCACCGCCGGCCGACTGATCTACCGCGATGCCACCGACGCCGACGTGGACGGGATCGTGGCGCTCATAGAGTCGGCCTACCGGGGCGAATCCAGCCGGGTCGGGTGGACCACCGAGGCGGACATCCTCCAGGGGCAGCGCACGGACCCGCAGGGCGTGCTGGACGTCGTGAAGTCGCCGGACAGCCGGCTGCTGACGGTCGAGCGGGACGGCCGGATCGTGGCCTGCTGCCAGCTGGAGCACCGCGGGGAGCACGCGTACTTCGGGATGTTCGCCGTCAGTCCCGCGCTCCAGGGCGAGGGCCTCGGCAGGACGATCATCGCGGAGGCGGAGCGGCGGGCCCGCGGGACGTGGGGCGTCACGGAGATGCACATGACCGTGATCTCCGTCCGCGAGGACCTCATCGCCTGGTACGAGCGCCGCGGCTACCGCCGTACGGGAGAGATGACTCCCTTCCCGTACGGCGACGAGCGCTTCGGGATTCCGCAGCGGGACGACCTGCAGTTCGAGCTGCTGGTCAAGCCGCTGGTCTGAGCCCTGCGCGGTCCTCAGGCGGTGAAGCGGCCGGTGCGCTTGATCTCGGGGTAGTCGGTCGTCGCGCCGTCGAGGCCCAGGGCGCGCACCAGCCGCAGCTGGTCCTGGGTGTTGACGGTCCAGGAGAAGACGCGCAGACCGGCCTTGCGGGCCCGTTCCACGATCTCCAGGGTGATCCGGTTGATGTCCAGACACAGGGTCCCGGCGCCCGCCTCCACGGCCCGGTCCACGACTTCCTTGCCGTAGTACTGCGCGACCAGCGCGGTGCGCACCCCCGGCACCAGCCGCGCGATCTCGACGATGGCCTCGTCGTGGAACGAGATCACCTCCACCCGGTCCACCAGGTCCCGGCGGAGCATCACCTCGGAGAGCGTCCGGGCGGCCGCCGCGTCCTTGATCTCGGCCTGCAACGGCACGGAGACGGCGTCCAGTACCTCTTCGAAGACGGGGACGCGCTCCCCGCGGCCCGCGTCCAGCGCCCGCAGCTCCTCGAGGGTCTTGTCGGCGATCGCACCGGTGCCGTCGGTGGTGCGGTCCACCTCCGCGTCGTGCATGACGACGAGCGCGCCGTCCTTGCTCAGGTGCAGGTCGAGTTCGACGACGTCGAGGCCGGCCTGCTCGGCGGCGACGAAGGAACGCAGGGTGTTCTCGGGTTCGACACCCATCGCTCCGCGGTGACCGATGGTGAGGAAGTTCAAGGCTCGACTCGCTTCCGTCGACGTCGGCGATGGCAGGGCGGCAGCCTAACGGCCCTGCGGGACCGTTTCCCCTCTGCCGCGCCTGGTATACGAGTCACGGCGTCCCGCAGGAAAAAATGCGGTGAAGGCCGGGGTGGGGCAGGATAATTTACGGAAGCTCCCCTTGCTGGGAGAAACCTCGTATGCATACGGTGTCCTGACGCAAGCTTCTCTCGTAGAGGATGGGACATGACGGAAATTCTTGTGCAGGTGGGTGCGGAGGGGAACATTCCTCCGGTGAGCAGGGTGGTTGAGCACCCGGCGTGGCCCGTGCTCAAGGATGCCGTGGAGCGGATCCGGCCATGGCAGTCCAAGGACGGGTCGATCGACTTCGACGCCGAGGGCGCGCCCGGGCGGACCGACGCCGAGGCCGCCGTGCGCCGGGTCGTCGCGGCGGTCCGGGAGCTGTCCCCGCTCCTCCCGCACGACCACGCGTACCACGAGGCCCTGGTGGCCGACCTCGGCCGCTGGGCCGACGGCGGCTTCGAGGTGCCCGACTTCCTCGACTCGCTGCTGGCCTTCCAGCCCGCCGCGAACCGCGCGGACGGCCTCCAGCACCTGGTCGTCTTCCCGATGTACACGCAGAACGGCAACCCGGACCGCAACTTCGAAGCGGTCGTGCTGCGCATGGTCTGGCCCGACTGGCTGGCCGAGCTGGAGCGCACCCGCTACGACAACCCGTTGTTCTGCGGCATCACCTTCGAGGACTTCACGGCCGGCTACGACACCAACTCGGCCGTCCTCTTCCCGGAGACCATCGCCGTGCGCGAGGCCCCCGAGCGCTTCTCCTGGGGCGGCATCTTCTGCGACCGCGAGGCCGCCCGCTTCCGCCGCGTCACCGAGGCCGCCGTGGGGATCCTGGGCCTGGAGCTGCCCGAGGACGTCGCCGCGCTGGTGGACGACCAGAAGCGCTGCGAGGAGGCCTTCGTCCTGTGGGACATGGTCCACGACCGCACCCACAGCCACGGCGACCTGCCCTTCGACCCGTTCATGATCAAGCAGCGCCAGCCGTTCTGGATGTACGGCCTGGAGGAGCTGCGCTGCGACCTCACCGCCTTCAGGGAGGCCGTACGTCTGGAGGCCGACGGCGTCCCGCAGGCCCGCGACGTGCAGGTCGCGGTCCTCTTCGACCGCATGTTCCGCTTCCCGGTCACCGGTGAGCGCGTGCGCAACTACGACGGGCTCGGCGGCCAGCTCCTCTTCGCCTACCTGCACAAGCACGACGTCGTCCGCTGGACCGACAACAAGCTCTTCATCGACTGGCAGCGCGCACCCGAGGTCACCAACGAGCTGTGCGCCGAGATCGAGACGCTCTACCGGGACGGCATCGACCGCCCGAAGATCGTCCACTGGTTCGCCGGCTACGAGCTGGTCTCCACCTACCTGGCCCCGCACCCGGGCTCGAAGTGGGCGAAGGGCCCCGACGCCCTGGACCTCACCCTGCCCCCGCGCAAGCTGGTCGACGACGTGCTTCCGGACGAGTTTCCGCTGAGCATGTTCTACGAGGCGCTGTCCAAGAAACTCAAGAAGGTGATCGCCTCGACCCGGGGCATCACCGCGGACGGCGCCGAGCGGGCCGCCGCGTGAGCGACGGCACCGGCGGTCAGGCACAACAGCGGCAGGCACAGGCTCGGGAGGCGAGGACCATGGGGAACGGGGCGCTCGACGGCGCGGTGATCGCGGTGGCCGGAGCGGGCGGACCCGCCGGACGGGCCGCGCTGCTGCGGCTCGCCGAGGCGGGTGCGACGGTCGTCGGCTCGGACAACGACCCGGAGCGGCTGGCGGAGGCGGTGGACGCGGCCCGCTACGCGCACGGCGGCGCCAGCGTCACCGGCGAGACCGTGGACCTGCTCGACCGGGACGCCGCCCAGGCCTGGGCCGACCGCATCGAGCAGGAGTTCGGGCGGGTCGACGGCCTCGTCCACCTGGTCGGCGGCTGGCGCGGCAGCCAGAGCTTCACCAAGACCAACCTCGACGACTGGGACCTGCTGGAACTGCTGCTGATCCGCACGGTGCAGCACACCTCCCTCGCCTTCCACGAGGCGCTCCAGCGCAGCGACCGCGGCCGGTACGTGCTGATCAGCGCCGCGGGCGCGAGCAACCCGACCGCGGGCAACGCGGCGTACTCCGCCGCCAAGGCCGCGGCCGAGGCCTGGACCCTGGCGATGGCGGACTACTTCCGCAAGGCGGGGGGCGAGCAGGGGCCGACGTCGGCGGCTGCGATCCTGGTGGTGAAGGCGTTGGTGCACGACGCGATGCGCGCCGAACGGCCCAACGCGAAGTTCGCGGGCTTCACGGACGTGCGTGATCTCGCCGAGGCCGTCGCCGGAGTCTGGGACAAGCCCGCCGAGGAAGTGAACGGAAACCGTCTGTGGCTGACCGAGAAGCCGTGAACCCCCCGAAGACCGACGCGCGTCGCCATCACGATCCCGAGGCCCGCGGTTTCGCCAGTGACAACTACGCCGGGGCCCACCCGGAGGTACTCGCCGCGCTGGCGCTGGCCAACGGCGGGCACCAGGTCGCGTACGGCGAGGACGAGTACACCGAGAACCTCCAGCGGGTGATCCGCGGCCACTTCGGCTCCGGCGCCGAGGCCTTCCCGGTCTTCAACGGCACCGGCGCCAACGTCGTCGCGCTCCAGGCGGTCACCGACCGCTGGGGCGCGGTGATCTGCGCCGAGAGCGCGCACATCAACGTCGACGAGGGCGGCGCCCCCGAGCGCATGGGCGGGCTGAAACTGCTCACCGTGCCCACGCCCGACGGCAAGCTCACCCCCGACCTCATCGACCGGCAGGCGTACGGCTGGGACGACGAGCACCGCGCGATGCCGCAGGTCGTCTCGATCACCCAGAGCACCGAGCTGGGCACGCTCTACACGCCCGACGAGATCCGGGCCATCTGCGAACACGCCCATGCGCACGGCATGAAGGTGCACCTGGACGGCTCCCGGATAGCCAACGCCGCCGCCTCCCTGGACGTGCCCATGCGGACGTTCACCAACGCCGTCGGCGTCGACCTGCTCTCGCTCGGCGGCACCAAGAACGGCGCCCTGTTCGGCGAGGCGGTCGTGGTCCTCAACCAGGACGCCGTCAGCCACATGAAGCACCTGCGCAAGCTCTCCATGCAGCTCGCCTCCAAGATGCGCTTCGTGTCGGTGCAGCTGGAGGCGCTGCTCGCCAAGGACCTGTGGCTGCGCAACGCCCGGCACGGCAACGAGATGGCGCAGCGCCTCGCCGAAGGCGTGCGGGCCGTCCACGGCGTGGAGATCCTCTACCCGGTGCAGGCCAACGCGGTCTTCGCCCGCCTGCCGCACGAGGTGTGCGCGCGTATGCGGAAGCGGTTCCGGTTCTACTTCTGGGACGAGGCCGCCGGCGACGTGCGCTGGATGTGTTCCTTCGACACCACGGAGGACGACGTCGACACCTTCGTGGCGGCGCTCAAGGAGGAGATGGCGCACTGAGCCGCGAGGCTCCGTTCATGCATAGATATGCGGTCGCCTGAAAAGTCATTGACTGACGGGTGATCGCGTTTCTATGCTCTGCGGGCATGGAGCTGATCCAGAAGACCCCCGACCTGTCCGCATATCTGGCTGCCGACGAGGTCATCGACCATGCCCACCCCCGCGTAAGGGAGGTGGCCGGCGGACTGGCCAAAGAGGCGGCCGACTCGTATGCCTATGCGCGACTGGCCTTCGAGTTCGTGCGGGACACCATCCCGCACTCGCAGGACTCCGGAGACCCGCGCGTCACCTGGCGGGCCTCCGACGTCCTGGAGCGGCGCACCGGCATCTGCTACGCCAAGGCCCACGCGCTGGCCGCCCTGCTGCGGGCCGAGGACATCCCGACCGCCCTCTGCTACCAGCGGTTCGACGTGGTGCACGGACTGGTCGCGGTGCGCTTCAACGGCGCCTGGCACCGGCAGGACCCGCGCGGGAACAAGCCCGGCGTGAACGCGCGATTCTCCCTGGAGGGGGAGCGGCTGGCCTTCACGCCGGACCACGAGGCCGGGGAGGCGGACTACCCGGAGCTGTACGCCGCGCCGCACCCGGCCGTGGTGGACGCCCTGAAGGCGGCCACCGACCGGCCCCATCTGTGGGCGACCCTCCCCACGGCGCTCTGACGCGCCCGGCTCAGTGCGCCTGGGCCGCGCGCAACTGCTCCTGCGTCGGCGCGGTGCCGCCGAGGTGGGCCGGCATCCACCAGGTGTCGTCCGCGCCCTTGGGGCGTACCGGGTAGGCGCGCTGAGCGGCCTCCAGCAGCTCCTGCACGCGCTCGCGCAGGCGGCGGGTGATCGCGCCCGCGTACTGCTCGCGGGGGGCCTCCATCGCCTCGCCGACCCGGATCGTGATCGGGGTGTGGCTGCGCTTGAAGTTGCGCGGGTGTCCCTTGGTCCACAGGCGCTGGGTGCCCCACAGCGCCATCGGGATCAGCGGGACGCCCGCTTCCTGCGCCAGGCGCGCGGCGCCCGACTTGAAGCTCTTCAGCGTGAACGACTCGGAGATCGTCGCCTCCGGGAAGACCCCGATGATCTCGCCGGACCGCAGCGAGTCCAGGGCATGGGCGTACGCCGCCTCGCCCTGCTTGCGGTCCACCGGGATGTGCTTCATGTTGCGCATCAGCGGGCCGGAGACCCGGTGCCGGAAGACCGACTCCTTCGCCATGAAGCGCACCAGCCGCTTCTGGGGCAGTGCCGCCAGGCCGTCGAAGATGAAGTCCAGGTAGCTGATGTGATTGCTCACCAGCACGGCGCCGCCCGCGCGCGGGATGTTCTCCGAACCCTGGCAGTCGATCTTGAGGTCCCACACCTTGAACAGGGTGCGGGCGAGACCGATGGCCGGGCGGTAGGCGAGTTCTGCCATGGGCGGGTCGGACCCTTCCTTGTCAGCCTGGGAAGGGGGCTCCCAGTCGAAAGTTACGGAGCCGTAGGTTTACGGCTTGTCGCAGATCGTGCCCCAAGAACGGCCCATGTACCAGCCTTGGTGCCCGTACGCGGCGAGATCCTCATCACTCGCCCGCCCATCGGGGTGGCCGGAAGACGATGGTGGACCGGGAATCTCCGGGCCGCCGCGAGTGCTGCACCTGGGGACGACCGGACCGGTGGCGCGCTGCCCAGGCGTGCCCATGAGTGCCGCGGACGCGGCGGATCGGGGGCGCGCTGGTGCGCGGGCAGGGTGACGACGGCGGGCTCGGGACTCCGGGCCCGCACCTCGACGCGGCCGACCTCGGGGCGGAACTCGGCGGCCGCGCCACGCTCGTGCAGTTCTCCAGCGCCTTCTGCGCCCCCTGCCGTGCCACCCGGCGGATCCTCGGCGAGGTGGCCCGCATGGTCCCCGGCGTCGCCCACGTCGAGATCGACGCCGAGGCCCGCCTGGAACTCGTCCGCGCCCTCGGCGTGCACAAGACCCCGACCGTGCTGGTCCTCGACGGCGGCGGCCGCGTCGTGCGGCGTGCCGTCGGGCAGCCGCGCAAGGCGGACGTGATCGCCGCCCTGGGAGAGGCGGTGTGATCAGCGCCACGCCGGGGGTGAGGCGTTCTCCACAGCCTCCGCGTGCCGGGACGTATTTGACTGTGTGCGCCACCTGTCGTCAGCCTGCCCGAAGGCCCCGTTCCCCGTCGCCCGGACCGAGGCACAACGCAGAAGGACACCCCGTATGACGGCCACACCCGACGTCGCCGCGCCGCGGCTCGCCACCGACGACCTGCTGCGGTCCGTCTTCCGGCGGCACGCGGCGGGAGTCGCCGTGATCACCGCGTCCGGTGCCGCCGGTCCGGCCGGCTTCACGGCCACCTCCCTCACGTCCGTGTCCGCCCGGCCGCCGCTGCTCTCCTTCGGCATCGGCACGGGCTCCTCCAGCTGGCCCGCGGTCTCCGCGGCCCAGTACGTCGGGGTGCACGTCCTGGGCGAACACCAGGAAGAGGTGGCCGCCACCTTCGCCCGCAGCGGCGCCGACCGCTTCGGGGCGCCCACCGCCTGGCGGGAGGGCCCGCACGGCGTCCCCCTGCTGGACGGGGTCCTCGCCTGGCTCGTGTGCCGCGTGGTCGGCCGGGTGCCCGCGGGGGACCACCGCATCGTGCTGGCCGAGGTGCTGACCGGCGACCCCTCGGGCACCGGCGGCCCGCTGCTGTACCACCGGGGCGGCTACACCGGCCTGCGCGACTGAGCGGTACCGGCGCCCCGGCACCGGCCGCTTCTGCGGAGGCGTCGAGTTCCGGTTACGCTGCGTTGCGAAGGTCACAGTTCAAAGCGCTTGCTTAGCGGGAAAGAACTGGGTGTACTGACGAGTAATATTCCGGTGCGAAGCGCAGGTCGCCCCGCCCGGGATCGGCCGCTTGGGGCGCCTATGCTGCCTGCAAGAGGCAGCACTGAAATGTCGACGCAGTAGGAGAGCCGGCGTGAGCTTGAGGATCGTTGTCACTGTGAAGTACGTGCCCGACGCCACTGGCGACCGGCACTTCGCCGATGACCTGACCGTCGACCGGGACGACGTGGACGGTCTGCTCTCCGAGCTGGACGAGTACGCGGTCGAGCAGGCGCTGCAGATCTCCGAGAATTCCGACGACGACGTGGAGATCACCGTCCTGACGGTGGGCCCCGAGGACGCGAAGGACGCGCTGCGCAAGGCGCTGTCCATGGGCGCGGACAAGGCGATCCACGTCGAGGACGACGACCTGCACGGCACCGACGCCATCGGTACCTCCCTGGTCCTGGCCAAGGCGATCGAGAAGGCCGGCTACGACCTGGTCGTCTCGGGCATGGCCTCCACCGACGGCACCATGGGCGTCGTACCGGCGCTGCTCGCCGAGCGCCTGGGCGTGCCGCAGGTGACGCTGCTGTCCGAGGTCTCCGTCGAGGGCGGGACGGTCAAGGGCCGCCGGGACGGCGACACCGCCACCGAGCAGCTGGAGGCCTCCCTCCCGGCCGTCGTGTCCGTCACCGACCAGTCGGGCGAGGCGCGTTACCCGTCCTTCAAGGGCATCATGGCGGCCAAGAAGAAGCCGGTCGAGTCCTGGGACCTCTCCGACCTCGACGTCGACGAGGACGAGGTCGGCCTGGAGAACGCCTGGACCGCGGTCGACTCCGCGGCCGAGCGCCCGGCGCGCACCGCGGGCACCATCGTCAAGGACGAGGGCGAGGGCGGCAAGCAGCTCGCCGCCTTCCTCGCGGAGCGAAAGTTCGTGTAACAGCCTCGCGGGCCAGAAGTTCATCTGAGCCCCGCTCCGCCGACCGCCCCTCATCTTTCGCAAGCAGGAGAGAAGAAGTCCCATGGCTGAAGTTCTCGTCTACGTCGATCACGTGGACGGTGCCGTCCGCAAGCCGACCCTGGAGCTGCTGACCCTGGCCCGCCGCATCGGCGAGCCGGTCGCCGTCGCGCTGGGCAACGGCGCCGCCGACACCGCCGCCGCCCTCGCCGAGCACGGCGCGGTCAAGGTCCTCACCCACGAGGCCGCCGAGTACGCCGACTACCTGGTCGTGCCGAAGGTCGACGCCCTCCAGGCCGCCGCCGAGTCGGTCTCCCCGGCCGCCGTGCTGGTCCCGTCCTCCGCCGAGGGCAAGGAGATCGCCGCCCGCCTGGCGCTGCGCCTGGGCTCGGGCGTCATCACCGACGCCGTCGACCTCGAGGCCGGCGACCAGGGCCCGGTGGCCACGCAGTCGGTGTTCGCCGCCGCCTTCACCACCAAGTCCCGCGTCTCCAAGGGCACCCCGGTCATCACGGTCAAGCCCAACAGCGCCGCCGTCGAGCCCGCCCCCGCCGCCGGCGCGGTCGAGGCGCTGTCGGTCACCTTCTCCGCCGCCGCGACCGGCACCAAGGTCACCGCGCGCACGCCGCGCGAGTCGACCGGCCGTCCCGAGCTGACCGAGGCCGCGATCGTCGTCTCCGGCGGCCGCGGCGTCAACGGCGCGGAGAACTTCGCGATCATCGAGGCGCTCGCCGACTCCCTCGGCGCGGCCGTCGGTGCCTCGCGCGCCGCGGTGGACGCGGGCTGGTACCCGCACACCAACCAGGTCGGCCAGACCGGCAAGTCCGTCTCGCCGCAGCTGTACATCGCCTCCGGCATCTCCGGCGCGATCCAGCACCGCGCGGGCATGCAGACCTCGAAGACGATCGTGGCGATCAACAAGGACGCCGAGGCCCCGATCTTCGACCTGGTCGACTACGGCGTCGTCGGCGACCTCTTCGACGTGGTCCCGCAGCTCACCGAGGAAGTGAAGTCCCGCAAGGGCTGAGCGTCCTCCCGGCATCCCGTCCGAGGCCCCCGCGACCGTCGTCCTGGTCGCGGGGGCCTCGGCGTCTGCGCAGGATGGTGTTGACCGGCGACGAACCGCCGGATAACTTCGCTCTACGGATTATTGATTCCGGTCAGCGGAAAAGTTGATACCAGGAGGGTGTGGGATGGGTCAGCAGGAGAAGGTGGCAACGAGCCTCGCGGGCGCCGTCGGCGAGGAGATCAGTGCCTCCCTCGCACCGGTCGACGCGGAGCTGGAGCGCCGCTACCCCGGAGACCCGGGCACCCGCCAGCCCGTCCACACCGTGTACGTCCCCGGTGACGTCTTCGCCGCCGACACCATCCGCTCCTGGGGCGACCAGGCGCTCGCCGCCCTCGACGAACACGCCCCGGACGCCGCCTCCTTCGCCGCCGTCCTCGGCCTCACCGACGACCTCGCCGAGCCGGTCCACACGCGCGTGCGCGCCAAGCTGGAGCGCGAGCCGATCGAAGACCTCCGGGTCGACTTCGAGGACGGCTACGGCAACCGCACGGACGCCGAGGAGGACGAGGCCGCCGCCCGTGCCGCCCGTCTGATCGCCGAGGCGTACGAACAGGGCACGGCGGCCCCGTACATGGGCATCCGGATGAAGTGCATGGAGGCCCCGGTGCGGGCCCGCGGCATCCGCACCCTCGACATCTTCCTCAGCGGCCTGATGGAGGCCGGCGGCCTGCCCGAGGGACTCGTCCTCACGCTGCCGAAGGTGACCTACCCCGAGCAGGTCACCGCCATGGTGCGGCTCCTGGAGGCGTTCGAGAAGGCACGCGGCCTGACGCCGGGCCGGATCGGCTTCGAGATCCAGATCGAGACCAGCCAGTCCATCCTCGCCACCGACGGCACCGCCGCCGTCGCCCGCATGATCCAGGCCGCCGAGGGCCGCGCCACCGGACTGCACTACGGCACCTTCGACTACAGCGCCTGCCTCGGCGTCTCCGCCGCCCACCAGGCCAGCGACCACCCCGCCGCCGACCACGCCAAGGCGGTCATGCAGGTCGCCGCCGCGGGCACCGGCGTACGCGTGTCGGACGGTTCCACCAACGTCCTGCCGGTCGGCCCCACGGCCAAGGTGCACGACGCCTGGCGCCTGCACTACGGCCTCACCCGCCGCGCCCTCGCCCGCGCCTACTACCAGGGCTGGGACATGCACCCCGCCCACATCCCCACCCGGTACGCGGCCGTCTTCGCCTTCTACCGCGAGGGCTTCGAGCAGGCCGCCGCCCGCCTCGCCCGGTACGTGAACCGCGCGGGCGGCGACGTCATGGACGAGCCCGCCACCGCCAAGGCCCTCAGCGGCTACCTCCTGCGCGGCCTGGACTGCGGCGCCCTCGACATCGCAGAGGTCGCCCGCCTCACCGGCCTGACCCGCGCCGACCTGGAGGGCTTCTCCGCGCCCCGACGCGGCGACCTCACGGCATCGGCGCAGTAGGCGGCGGCCGGGTCCCGCCGCGAGGGTCCTCGGGCCGGCCGGGGCGCACGTACTTCTCCAGGCCCGACGCCGTCACACGTCGTTCCTCGGCGAACAGCCGCGTGCCCCGGTCGCACAGGGAGCGGTCGGCCCGGGCGCGGGCGCAGAACTCCTCGGGTGTCGTGCCGAAGAGGGCGCGCAACCGGGCGGATCCGCGCAGCAGGTCGGTGATCAGGGGCCGTTGTTCGCCCGGATGCCGCCGTGGCGTGCCGGTGCCGTCGTGCAGGACGCCGTGGCGGTTGACGTAGACGTACGCGCCGCGCAGCACCGTGCCGTCCGGCGGCTCGACGCGCACCTCGGGCGCGGGGAGCCAGGCCCGGTCGAAGTTGCCGTGGGCCATGGGCACGCCCTCGCTCGCGTCGATCACGGCGAGCTGCTCGGGGTCCAGCCACAGGACGAACAGCTCCCGCACGACCCCCGGGGCGCCCACCGGCGAGGCGGAGACGTAGCCCATGCGGCTCACGTGGGCGGAGACCCCGATGTCCAGGCCGGTGACCCGGGTCCTGACCATCGGGACCGGCGAGTCGATGCCGAACTCGGCCATCTTGTGGCGCAGCTGGCCCGGGCTCGCGTTGGAACCGATCGCCAGGACCGGGACCCGGTCGCCCCCGTCCTCGGGGACCGGCCGGTCCAGCGGCAGCAGCCGGTCGCCGTCGAGCAGTCCCGACTCCCGGGGCCACGCCCCCGGGTACAGCAGCGGCTCCTCGCGGGGCACCCCGGCCAGCCCGAGCGCCTCCAGCGTCCGGTCGTCGCCGTCGGCCCGTACGGCCGCGCGGGTGCCCTCGGGAGGCCGCGGCGCGGGGCCTTCGCCCGGTGGCTTCGGCACGCCCGCCTCAGCCCGCCGGCGGCAGCTCGCCGGAGCCGCGGGTGACGAGCCTGGTCGGCAGCTCGATGCGGTCCGGCGCGAGGAGGGTGCCGTCCAGCTGCCGGAACAGGCGTTCGGCGGCGGTGCGGCCGAGGGCGGCCGCGTCCTGCGCGACCACGGTGACGCCCGGCTGGAGCAGGTCGGCCAGCTCGATGTCGTCGAAGCCGACGAGGGCGACGCCCGGGGTGTGCTCGGCCAGGACGCGGATGACGGTGACGGTCACCCGGTTGTTGCCGGTGAAGATCGCGGTGACCGGCTCCGGGTCCGCGAGCATGTCCTCGGCCGCCCTGCGCACCCGCTCGGGGTCGGTGACGCCCAGGGACATCCAGGCGTCCTTCACCCGGATGCCCGCGTCCTCCATGGCGGCCCGGTAGCCGCGCAGCCGCTCGGCGGCCGTGTGGATGCGGGGCATGTCGCCGATGAAGCCGATCCTGCGGTGCCCGTGCGCGATGAGGTGGGCCACGCCGTCCCGGGCGCCGCCGAAGTTGTCGGACACCACCACGTCCGCGTCGATCTGCCCCGCCGGGCGGTCCACGAACACCGTCGCGACGCCCGCCTTCAGCTCGGGCTCCAGGTACCGGTGGTCGTCCCCGGCCGGAATGACCACGAGGCCGTCGACGCGCCGCGCGCACAGCGCCAGCACCAGCTCCTGCTCACGGTCCGGGTCCTCCGCGCTGGACCCGTTGATCAGCAGCGCGCCGTGCGCCCGGGCCACCTCCTCCACGGCGCGGCTGAGCGGCCCGTAGAAGGGGTCGGCCAGATCCTCCAGAACGAGGCCGATGCTCGCGGTCCGTCCCTTGCGGAGCACCCGCGCGCTGTCGTTGCGGCGGAAGCCGAGGGCGTCGATGGCCTCCTGGACGCGGCGCTCGGTCTCCGGGGTGACGCCGGGCTCCCCGTTGACCACCCGGGAGACGGTCTTCAGGCCGACCCCGGCCCGGGCGGCGACGTCCTTCATGGTCGGGCGATTGCCGTAGCGGTTCCCGGGGAGGCGGTCTGCGCGGCGGGTCGTGTCGGGCACGATGCGGTGTCCTGTCCTGTCGTCCACGGGAGTGCGTCGGCTCCTGTCGTCCACGGGGGATGTGTCGGTCATGCGTTTGTATGAGGATGTGGCGTCGAGCATAGAGCCTGGACAACGTTGTCAGATGCGGGAGACACTGTCCATCGCACTCTCCGGTCCTCGTCCCCACCTGGGACCGGTCCACGGTGCGCACTTGTGTTCACCTTTTTTCGTTTTCTTTTTTCGTTTTCGGTCCGACGGGGAGATCCGACTCTGATGCACACCGACCTCGTGGCAGCGCTGGACATCGGCGGCACCAAGATCGCCGGTGCGCTGGTGGACGGCGACGGCCGCATCCACGCGCGCGCCCAGCGTGCGACGCCTGCCCGGGAGGACGGCGACACCGTGATGGGGGCCGTCGAGGCCGTGCTCGCGGAGCTGACGGCGACGGCGCTGTGGGGGCGGGTCACGGCCGTCGGGATCGGCAGCGCGGGCCCGGTGGACGCCTCCGCCGGTACCGTCAGTCCGGTGAATGTGCCCGGCTGGCGCGACTACCCCCTGGTCCGACGGGTCCGGGACGCCGTCGGCGACCTGCCCGTCGAGCTGATCGGCGACGGGGTGGCCATCACGGCGGCCGAACACTGGCAGGGCGCCGCGCGCGGGCACGACAACGCGCTGTGCATGGTGGTCTCGACGGGTGTCGGCGGCGGACTGGTGCTGGGCGGCCGGCTGCACCCCGGCCCGACGGGCAACTCCGGCCACATCGGTCACATCAGCGTGGACCTGGACGGGGATCCCTGCCCGTGCGGCGCCCGCGGCTGCGTCGAGCGCATAGCGAGCGGCCCCAACATCGCCCGGCGCGCCCTGGACGGCGGCTGGCGGCCCGGCCCGGACGGTGACACCTCCGCCGCCGCGGTCGCCGCCGCCGCCCGCCTGGGCGACCCCGTCGCGGTCGCCTCCTTCGAGCGCGCCGCGCAGGCACTGGCCGCCGGTATCGCCGCCACCGCGACCCTGGTCGAGATCGACATCGCCGTGGTGGGCGGCGGCGTGGGCAAGGCGGGCGACGTGCTCTTCACCCCCCTGCGCAAGGCCCTTACCGACTACGCGACCCTCTCCTTCGTCCAGCGCCTGGTGGTCGTGCCCGCCCAGATGGGCACGGACGCGGGCCTCGTGGGGGCGGCGTCGGCGGCGCTGACCAGGGCGACCGGGGTGACGGCGGCGCACGTCTGAGCCGCCGCCGCACCGGGGCGGCCGCGTGGCCCCGGGCGGGCGGTGGAGTGGTGGCCGGTCGCCCCTGGCCGACGACGGGAGGGGCGGGCCGGGCCGACGCTTCCCGGGGCGTACCCGTGACCGTGGCGTCGCCCCGTAGTTGAACGGGGCATGAAGAAGCGCAGCATGCTCGCCCTCGCGTCCCTCGCCACCGGCTTCGTCGTCGCGGCCGTCACCCCGTCCCACTCCGAATCGAGCGATCTCCCGCTCGGCCTCGGCGCGGAGGACGCCGTCAGCACCGCCCAGGACACGGTGGCCACCGAGAGCCTGACCCTGACCGACGACGCCCTGGGACAGCTGGGCTGACGCCCGCCGCGCCATCGGTGCAAACGGCGCCGGCGCCCCTCTCCCCGGGGGCTCCGGCGCCGCTGTCGTACGTCCTCAACTGGGCCTGGTTTCCGTGGCAGGGTGGAGCGGGCAAGCCACAGGGGGCCAACAGAAGAGGGGGACCTGTGACCGTCGTCTGGATCAACGGCGCGTTCGGTGCGGGGAAGACCACCACCGCACGGGAACTGATCGAACTGATCCCGAACAGCACGCTCTTCGACCCCGAGATCATCGGCGGGGCACTCGCACACCTGCTGCCGCCCAAACGCCTGGCCGAGGTGGGCGACTTCCAGGACCTGCCGATCTGGCGCCGCCTGGTGATCGACACGGCGGCCGCGATGCTCGCCGAGCTCGGCGGGACCCTCGTGGTGCCGATGACCCTGCTCCGCCAGGAGTACCGGGACGAGATCTTCGGCGGTCTCGCCGCCCGCCGGATCGAGGTCAGACACGTCCTGCTGGCCCCGGCCGAAACGATCCTGCGGGAGCGGATAGCGCGCCGCGGGACACCGGAGGGCCTGCCCGACGGCGAGATACGCGTGCGGCAGTGGTCGTACGACAACATCGAGCCCTACCGGTCCGCCCTCGCCTCCTGGCTCACGGCCGACGCCCACCCGGTCGACACCGGCGCCCTCACCCCGTACGAGGCCGCCGCCCGGGTCGCCGAGGCCGTCGGCACCGGCGCCGCCCCGGCCTGCGAGATCGTGCAGACCCCGGAGCCCACGGGCGAGACCGTCGCCGCCGGTGTCCTGCTCTTCGACGAGCGGGACCGCGTGCTGCTGGTCGACCCCACCTACAAGCCGGGCTGGGAGTTCCCCGGCGGTGTCGTCGAACCCGGCGAGGCGCCCGCCCGCGCGGGCATCCGCGAGGTCCACGAGGAGACCGGCATCCGCCTCGCCGACGTCCCCGCCCTGCTGGTCGTCGACTGGGAACGGCCCGCACCCCCCGCCCACGGAGGGCTGCGGCTCCTCTTCGACGGCGGACGGCTCGGCTCCGCCGACGCCGGCCGGGTGCTGCTCCCCGGCCAGGAACTGCGCGACTGGCGCTTCGTCACCGAGGACGAGGCGGCCGGCCTGCTGCCCCCGGTCCGCTACGAGCGGCTGCGCTGGGCCCTGCGGGCCCGGGAACGCGGAGCCGCCCTCTACCTGGAGGCGGGCATCCCCGTCGGCCGGCGTCAGCAGGCCGCCCCGTAGCTCCGTGCCGACTCCCGCAGTGTCCGACCCGCCCGGACGGTCACCGGATCCCCGTGACCGAAACAGACCAGCTCCGAGTCGAGCGCCGCCAGACGCCCGAAGGAGGCGACGGCCCGGGCCCGGTCGGTGTTGAACACGCCGAGGATCACCCCGCCGTCGTCCGGCGACGCGGCAACGGCGTCCCCCGTGAACAGCACACCGTGCCGAGGGAGGTGCAGCCCGATGCTTCCGTCCGTGTGGCCGGGCGCGTGCACCACCCGCGCCCCGCCGCCGAAGTCCAGAACGTCGCCGTCGGACACCTCGGTCACCCGCGTCGGCCGGTCGAACCCGCCCCGGGGGAGCAGCCGCAGCGCCTTCTCGTGCAGCGGACGCTCCCAGTCCTCGAAGACGGGCGGTGGACCCGGCACCTCACCGCGCACGACGGGCGCCTCCAGGGTGTGTGCCACCACCTGGGCCCCGGTGCGCGCGGCGACCTCCTGCGCCCCGCCCACGTGGTCCTCGTGGAAGTGGGTGAGGACGACACGCCGTACCCGCCCGAAGGAGCCGGCCCACGCGACGATGCCCGCACCGGCCCCGGCCGGCCCCGCGTCGACCAGCGTCAGGTCGTCGCCGTCGCGCCAGAGGTAGGCCTGGCCGACCGGGAAGCGCAGCAGGCGCAGACGCGGCAGGAGCTCGATGACGTCCATGGGACGACCGTAGGCAGGGCCCCGCGCGGTGGCGAGGCCCCTCTGCCGACGGCAGAACCCGAACCGCCCCGGCTCAGCTCGCCGCGTAGTTGCGCAGGAACAGCGCCTCGGCGACCGACAGCCGCTCCAGCTCCTGCGGCGACACGCTCTCGTTCACCGCGTGGATCTGCGCCTCCGGCTCGCTCAGGCCGATCAGCAGGATCTCGGCCTCCGGGTACAGCGCCGCCAGGGTGTTGCACAGCGGGATGGAGCCGCCCTGACCGGCGTACTGCATCTCCTCGCCCGGGTACGCCACCGCCATCGCGTCCGCCATGGCCTGGTACGCCGGGCTGGAGGTGTCGGCG
This sequence comes from Streptomyces sp. WAC 04229, assembly GCF_003947455.1. Lineage (GTDB taxonomy): Bacteria > Actinomycetota > Actinomycetes > Streptomycetales > Streptomycetaceae > Streptomyces. The sequence continues at coordinate 119,365 of NZ_QHJH01000002.1, forward strand.
CGGAACGCCTGGCCCTGGCCGATCTGTTCGACGGCGACCCGGGCGCCCCACGGCGTGCGCGCCTCCAGGTGTGCCTGGAGCAGCTTGGTGGCCTCGGCGGCGTCCACGCCCGGCGGCACCCTGAGGCTCACCAGCGCCCGGGCGCCGGCCTGCACCGACGGGGTGGCGCCGACGACCGGCGGGCAGTCGATGCCGAGCACGGTGACGGCCGGCCGGGCCCAGATCCGGTCCGCGACCGAACCGGAGCCGATCAGCTCCACGCCCTCCAGCACCCGGGCGTCCCGGCGGAACTGCTCCTCGTCGTAGGCCAGGCCCTCCCACGCGCTGTCCGCCGCCAGCCCGTCGACGGTCGTGGAGCCGTCCTCGGCGCGCAGCGAGTCCAGTACGCGGATCAGGGCGGCCAGTGCGTCGGGCGCCGCACCGCCGAACTGGCCGGAGTGCAGGTTGCCTTCCAGGGTGTCCACGCGCACGCGCACCAGGGTCATGCCGCGCAGCGTCGAGGTGACCGTCGGCAGGCCGACCCGGAAGTTGCCCGCGTCGCCGATGACGATGGTGTCCGCGGCCAGCAGCTCCGGGTGCGCCTCCGCGTACCGCTCCAGACCGCCCGTGCCCTGCTCCTCCGAACCCTCGGCGATCACCTTCACGTGCACAGGCACGCCGCCGTTCGCCTTGAGCGCGCGCAGCGCCAGCAGGTGCATCAGCACACCGCCCTTGCAGTCGGCCGCGCCGCGCCCGTACCAGCGGCCGTTCCGCTCGGTCAGCTCGAACGGCGGCGTGACCCAGCCGGCCTCGTCCAGCGGCGGCTGCACGTCGTAGTGCGCGTAGAGCAGCACCGTCTTCGCGCCCTCGGGGCCGGGCAGGTACCCGTACACCGACTGCGTGCCGTCCGGTGTGTCGAGCAGGTCCACGTCCTGGAACCCCTCGGCGCGCAGGGCCGACGCTATCCAGTTGGCGGCGCCGACGCTCTCGCTGCGCGGGAACTGGTCGAAGTCCGCCACCGATTTGAAGGCCACCAGCTCGGCGAGTTCCTCCTTCGCGCGGGGCAGCAGCGAGGAGACGGTCTCGGCGACCGGATTCGACGACATGGGCACGCTCCTTGTGGGTGCGACGTTGTACCAAGGAGTACTTGGATTGACGGGCCGATCCTCCCACAGTGGCCTGCGGCGATGGCCGCCGTAGGATGCGGGGGTCAGGTGCGGCATGCGGTTTGATCGGAGCAGTAGACCATCGTGAGCAGCGAGAACTCTTCGGCGGACGACGCGCGTCAGGTCTGGGACGTCGTCGTGGTGGGCGCGGGACCGGCAGGGGCCTCGGCCGCCTACGCGGCGGCGGTCGCGGGGCGCCGCGTGCTGGTGCTGGAGAAGGCGGAGCTGCCCCGCTACAAGACGTGCGGCGGCGGCATCATCGGTCCCTCGCGGGACACCCTTCCGCCCGGCTTCGAGCTGCCCTTCCGGGACCGGGTGCACGCGGTGACGTTCTCGAACAACGGACGCTTCACCCGGACCCGGCGCTCCCGGCAGATGCTCTTCGGGCTGATCAACCGGCCCGAGTTCGACCAGCAGCTCGTCGAGCACGCGCAGAAGGCGGGCGCCGAGGTGCGCACCGGGGCGACGGTGGCCCGGGTGGAGCAGCACGGGTCGGCGGTCCCGGACCGGCGCACCGTCGCCGTCGTCCTCCAGGGCGGGGAGACGGTGCTGGCCCGCGCGGTCGTCGGCGCGGACGGCAGCGCCAGCCGGATAGGCGCGCACGTCGGGGTGAAGCTGGACCAGGTCGATCTCGGCCTGGAGGCGGAGATCCCGGTGCCGGACACGGTCGCCGAGGACTGGAAGGGCCGCGTCCTCATCGACTGGGGACCGATGCCCGGCAGTTACGGCTGGGTCTTCCCCAAGGGCGACACGCTCACCGTCGGGGTGATCTCGGCGCGGGGCGAGGGCGCGGCGACCAAGCGGTACCTGGAGGACTTCGTCGGCCGGCTCGGACTCGCCGGCTTCGAGCCGAGCATCTCCTCCGGCCACCTGACGCGCTGCCGCGCGGACGACTCGCCGCTCTCCCGCGGCCGGGTCCTGGTCTGCGGCGACGCGGCGGGCCTCCTGGAGCCGTGGACCCGCGAGGGCATCTCCTTCGCGTTGCGGTCGGGCCGGCTCGCGGGGGAGTGGGCGGTGCGCATCTCGGAGGCGCACGACGCGGTGGACGCGCGCAGGCAGGCCCTGAACTACGCCTTCGCCATCAAGGCCGGCCTCGGTGTGGAGATGAGCGTCGGCAAGCGGATGCTGACGGTGTTCGAGCGCCGCCCCGGTCTCTTCCACGCGGCCCTGACCGGGTTCCGCCCGGCCTGGAAGGCGTTCAAGGACATCACGCAGGGATCGACGTCCCTGGGCGAACTGGTCCGCGGCCACCCGCTGGCCCAGCGGGCCCTGACGGCCATGGACCGCCGGCCCACGCCCGAGGACGCGTCCTGACACCGGCTCGCTCTTGGGGGGGGCGTCGCCCCGACCCACCCAGGGGCGCGGGGGACTGCGCGCCCAGCCACCGACCACCCGCACCCGCCCACCTCCAGAAGTCCCCATGCACGGCCGCCCCGCCGGCGGAGCCCGCCGTACTTCCCCGGGAGTACCCCTGACCACCACGCCCGGCTGACGCCGCCGGAGGCACGCGGCGTCTAGCGTGGCGGCATGGACGGAGAGCGCGAGCGCCGCGGCGGGCCACCGCAGTGGTGGCGGCACGGACCACCGTGGTGGGGCCGGCGGGACGGCGAGGGGCGCCGCCCCCGGTGGCCCTGGCGTTCCACCGCGCTGATCACGGCGTTCGTGCTGATCGGCTCCAACTTCGCCGCGCACGCCCAGGCGGGGGAGCGGGCCGGCCTGGACCCCTTCGCACGGGTGCTGCTGTTCGTCACCGGGGCCGCCCTGCTGTGGCGGCAGCGCCACCCGGTGCCCGTGGTGTTCGGCACGGCGGCGGCCACGCTGCTCTACCTGGGTTCCGGATACCCGTACGGGCCGGTGTTCCTGGCCGTCGCGGTGGCCTGCTTCAGTGCCGTCGTCACCGGGCACCGCCGGGCCGCGTGGACGGCGATGGTCACACTCTGGGCCGGGCACGCCCTGGTGTCGCACTGGCTCTTCCGATGGCTGCCGCCGTCCGGGGACTCCGCCGCCTCCTGGGGAGAGGAGATCGTGATCGCCACCTGGGTGGTGGCGATCGTGGCACTGTCGGAGCTGGCCCGGACCCGGCGCGAGCAGTGGGCGCGGGAACGGGCCGAACGGGCCCAGGCGGCGAAGCGCCGCGCGGACGAGGAGCGGCTGCGGATCGCCCGCGAGCTGCACGACGTCCTCGCGCACAGCATCTCCGTGATCAATGTGCAGGCGGGCGTCGGACTCGCCCTCCTCGACTCCGACCCGGAGCAGGCGCGCACCGCGCTCACCACCATCAAGGACCAGAGCAAGGAGGCGCTCGGCGAGGTGCGGCAGGTCCTCGACGCCCTGCGCGCCCCCGGCGACGCGCCGCGCGCACCGGCCCCCGGCCTCGACCGGCTGCCCGAACTGGTCGAGCAGGCGGCGAGCGCGGGTCTCACCGTCGAGGTCGAGGGGGAGCCGCCGCGACTGTCGCCCGGTACCGACCTGGCGGCGTTCCGCATCGTCCAGGAGGCGCTCACCAACGTGGTGCGGCACTCGGGTTCGCGGCACGCGCGCGTCCGCCTCGACCGGGACGGCCGCACACTGCGGCTGCGCGTCGACGACGACGGACCGGCGACGGGCGCCGACGCGGGCGGCAGCGGCAACGGGCTGGCCGGCATGCGGGAGCGGGCGGCTGCGCTGGGTGGCACCATCGAGGCGGGCCCGCGCGCCGACGGCGGCTTCCGGGTGCTCGCCGCGCTGCCGATCGACGTGGCGCACACGAAGGAGGAGGACCGGTGATCCGCGTACTGCTCGCCGACGACCAGTCACTGGTACGGGCCGGATTCCGGGCCCTGCTGGACGCCCAGGCGGACATCGAGGTGGTCGCCGAGGCCGCCGACGGCGAGGAGGCGGTGCGCGTGATCCGCGAACTGCGCCCCGACGTCGTCCTGATGGACATCCGCATGCCCCTGCTCGACGGTCTGGCCGCGACCCGCCGGATCACCGGGGACGCCGGCCTTCGGGAGGTGAGGGTCGTCATGCTCACCACCTTCGAACTCGACGAGTACGTCTTCGAGGCCATCCGCTCGGGCGCCTCCGGCTTCCTGGTCAAGGACACCGAACCCGAGGAACTCCTGCGCGCCGTGCGCGCGGTGGTGGACGGCGACGCGCTGCTGTCGCCCGGCGTGACCCGGCGCCTGATCGCCGAGTTCGCCGCCCGGTCCAAGGAGCCCGCGGCGGCGGGCGAGCTGGCCCGGCTGACCGAGCGGGAACGGGAGGTGATGGCCCTGGTCGGCATCGGCCTGTCCAACGAGGAGATCGCCCGCAGACTGGTCGTCAGCCCGCTCACCGCCAAGACCCACGTCAGCCGCACCATGGTCAAGCTGGGCGCCCGCGACCGCGCCCAACTGGTCGTGCTCGCCTACGAGTCGGGGTTGGTACGGCCGGGCTGGCTGGGCTGACCCCCGCGGCCGAACCGCACCAGCACACTCACCACCCGCACCAGGAACACCGCGACGGCCAGTACGGCTCCCGCGGTCACGAGCACACCCCGCGAACCGGCCGGCAGGGCGAAGAGATACGCGGGTCCCGCCACGGCCCCGAACAGCACGGCCGCCGCGAACGCCGCGCTGCACAGCGCGTAGCCGATCTCGACCGTCATCGCGTCCCGCTCGCCCTGCGTCCGCCGTCCCCCGTATGTCTCCATGCCGGCAAGTCTGGCAGATCGGACCGGTCCGGCGACCGGTCCTTCGGGCCGCGCGCGCTCTGCTACGGTGCGCCCATGGCGGGGGACAGGACCGAACAGGCGCTCGTCGCGCGGTGGCGCGGCCTGCTGGCCCTGCACGCCAGGACCCAGTGCGAACTCGACCGCGCGCTGCACCAACACGGGCTCTGCGGCAGCGACTTCGAGGTGCTCGACATCCTGGCGGGCTCACCGGACGCCGACGGCGCCTGCGGCTACCGGGTGCAGCAGATCTCCGAGCGGGTCCATCTGAGCCAGAGCGCGCTGTCGCGGCTGGTCGCCCGCCTGGAGAAGGACGGCCTGGTCGAGCGCTCCCTGTGCCCGGAGGACCGGCGGGGCGTCCGGGTGGCGCTCACCGCCGAGGGGCGGGCCCGGCACGGCGTGGCGCTCCCGGTGCAGCGGGCCGTGCTGAACCGGATGCTGGCGCGCTGACCGGCCCCGCGCCTCAGCCCTCCACCGCCGCGCGCCGGGTCGCCACCGCGACGAGCACCGCGACCGCCGCGAGCGCCGCCACACTGGTGAGCGCGGCCGGCAGGGAGAACCAGTCCGCCATGAAGCCGATCGCGGGCGGTCCGAGCAGCATGCCGCCGTATCCCAGCGTGGACGCGGTCGCCACACCGCTCGGTCCGCCCAGGGCGCCGGCCCGTTCGACGGCGACCGGGAAGATGTTGGCGAGTCCGAGCCCGGTGATCGCGAAACCGAACAATGCCGCCCACACCGACGGGGCGAGCGAGCCGAGCAGCATCCCGGCCACGGCGGTGGTGCCGCCCGCCACCACCGTGGTGGTCCGGCCCAGCCGTTCCAGCAGGGTCGTGCCGGTCAGCCGGCCGACGGTCATGGCGAGGGCGAAGCAGGAGTAGCCGGCCGCGGCCAGACCCGGCGAGGCGTCCAGGTCCTGCTCCAGGTGCAGGGCGCCCCAGTCGGCCATGGCGCCCTCGCCGTACGCCGTGCACAGGGCGATCAGGCCGAAGGTGACGACCAAGCGGCGGGTCCGGCGGTCGAGGCGGCGCGGGGAGCCGTCGTCCCCGGCCGGGCGGTCGGGCGGCGCGGCGGGTTCGCAGCGCAGCAGGGCGCGGCCCGCGACCAGGGTGACGAGCAGTCCGAGCATCGTGAGGCCGAGCAGGTGCCGCGTCGGGGACAGCGACCCGGCGACCAGCCCGCCGAGTCCGGCGCCGACCATGCCGCCGAGGCTGAACGCCGCGTGGAAGCTCGGCATGATCGGCCGCCGCAGCACGGCGACCAGATCGACGGCGGCGCTGTTGAAGGCGACGTTGATCCCGCCGTACGCGCTGCCGAAGACCAGGAGTACGGCGCCCAGGGCGAGCGCCGAGTGGGTGAGCGGGGGCAGGGCGATGCTCAGGCAGAGCAGGACCGCGCAGGCGACGGTGACGGGATGGCTGCCGTAGCGGCGGACCAGCCGGCCGGTGAGCGTCATGGTGACGACGGCACCGGCCGAGACACCGAGCAGGGCCAGCCCCAGGGCGCTGGCGGAGGCACCGGTCTGCTCCTTGATGGCGGGGATGCGCACCACCCAGCCGGCGAAGACGAAGCCGTCGAGGGCGAAGAAGGCGGTCAGGGCGATGCGCAGGCGGGTGAGATCGTCGCGGGGACCCGGCACGGCGTTGTGCGATCGGGTTTTGTTTATTAGCGGCACAAAGTCAGGCTAGGTGCCGGACGGGGATGGCGGCAAGGCACGGCCCTCCGCCCGCGTCATTTGACGGAGCCGCCGGTGATCCCGGCGGCGATGTACTTCTGGGCGAGGACGAGCAGGATCGCCGCCGGTACCGCGGAGAGCACGGAGGCGGCCATGACCGAGCCCCAGTCGCCGACGTGCGCGCCGATGTACTGGTAGATGCCCAGGGTGACGGGCTTGACCTCGTCGGTCGTGTTCAGGGTCAGCGCGAACATGAAGTCGCTCCACGCGAACAGGAACGCGAACAGCCCCGACGTGATCAGCGAGTTGCGGCTCATGGGCAGCACCACCCGCGCGAACGTCCGCACCGGCCCGGCCCCGTCGATCTGCGCGGCCTCGATCACCTCGCCCGGGATCGACACCATGAAGGAGCGCATCAGCACGATGGAGAACGGGATGCCCAGCGAGGCGTCCGCGAGCATCAGGCCGAAGTAGGAGTTGACCAGGCCCAGGTCGACGTACGAGTTGTAGAGCGCGTTGGCGATGACGATGCCCGGCACCATCTGGGTGATCAGGGTGCCGAACACGATGGTGCGCGAGCCGCGCAGCCCGAACCGTGCGAGACCGTACGCCGCCGGCGCCGAGATCGCCAGGCAGAGGGCGACCGCGCCGAGCGAGACGGCCAGTGAGGTCAGCAGGTGCCCGCCCTGGTCGCGGACCGCCTTGGAGAAGCCGGACAGGTCGAGGCCCTCCGGCACCGGGTCGACCTGGAGCAGCCCCGACTCGGGCTGGAGCGCGGTGTTGAGCATCCAGTACAGCGGGAAGAGCATCACGCCGAGGACGAGCACGCCGGCGACGGTGGAGCCCCAGCGGCGCCGGGACGCGGTGGGCGTGTGGGTGGCCATCGTCGGTCACTTCCCCTCGGTGCGGTTGGCCCGCAGATAGAACACCGCGAACACGGCGGAGATCAGGATGAGTACGTTGCCGACGACGGCGCCCGCGCCGAAGTCCAGCTGGACGAAGGAGTTCTGGTACGTCAGCGTGCCGAGCGTCTGCGTGGCGTCGGCCGGGCCGCCGTCGGTCAGGGCGAGGATCAGGTCGAGGATCTTCACCGTCGACATGAACCCCAGCACCAGCACGACCGTGACGACCGGCCTGAGCACCGGCAGCGTGACGGAGCGGAAGGTCCGCCACGCCGACGCGCCGTCCAGGGCGGCCGCCTCGTGCAGCTCCTTCGGGATCTCCTGGAGGCCGCCGTACAGGATGACCATGTTGAACGGGATGCCGATCCAGACGTTGACCAGGACGACCGACAGCAGGGCAAGGTCCGGGCTGGTCAGCCAGGGGGTGTGCCCGCCGGCCCCGAGGGTGTCGAGGAACGAGTTCAGCACGCCGGTGTCCTGGTCGAGGATGCGCCGCCACACGATGCCGGAGACCACCATGGGCACCAGCCAGGGCAGCAGGATCAGCGAACGCAGCACGCCGTTCAGCGGGAAGCGGCGGCTGAAGAAGACCGCGAGCGCCAGCCCGATGCAGAACTGCCCGAGCAGCGACCCGGCGGTGAACACCAGCGTGTGCCACAGCGCCTTGCCGAACAGCGCGTCCTGGAACACGTCGGACCAGTTGTCGGCCCCGTTGAAGGGCGCCTCACCGGTGAAGAAGGTCTTCGGCGTGTAGTGCTGGAAGCTCATCACGACGTTGCGGACCAGCGGATAGCCGAAGAACAGCAGCATGAAGACGACGGCGGGGGCGACGAACCCCCACTGCGCGAGCCGGCGCCGGGTCCGGGCGGTGACGGTGGGCGTGGTCATGGGGGTGTACCTCAGTTCCCGCTCGTGGCCCGCTGCTGGGCGCGCTTCAGGGCGGACTCACTGGACTGGCCGGTCAGAGCGGACTGGAAGGCGCTCTGCAGGGCGAGCGACACACTCGACCAGCCGGCGCCGAGTTGCGCCGTCCGGGACCGGGCGACGGCCACCTGGTCGGCGAGGGAGTCCAGTTCGGGCACCCGTTCGCGCCAGGCGGCGGCGGCCCGGGCGTTGGCCGGGACCATCCAGCTGTTGAGCGCGTAGGTGAGCTGCTCCTTCTCACTCGACAGACAGGCCACGATCTTCCCGGCCGTCCTCTCCCGCGACTCGTCACCGGTGTGGGGCACGGTGAGCACGGCGCCGCCGAGGGGGCCCACCGAGTCGTCGCCGGCCCGCGGGACCGGGATCGGCGCGATGCCCCAGTGCAGGGACTCGTCGCTGTTGAGAGTCTCCACCTGCCACGGCCCGTTGATCATCATCGCCGCGTTCCCGGCCATGAACTGGTCGTTGACGTCCGCCTGCGTCCAGTTGACCGTCGACTTCGAGAGCGAACCGTCCGTCAGCAGGCCCTTCCAGTAGTCGAGGGCCTCGACCGTCTTCGGGCCGTCGAGGTCGGTCTCGTCGCCCCCGTTGGACCACATGAACGGCGTGAACTGGAAGACGCCGTCCTCCGCGCCGCCCGCGCTCAGCGCCAGTCCGTACCGCCCGCCCCGGGTGAGCTGCTTCGCGGTCTTGCGCAACTGGTCCCAGGTGGTGGGCACGCGTACGCCCGCCTCGTCGAGGACGTCCTTGTCGTAGAACAGGGCGAGCGTGTTCACGGACCGGGCGGCGCCGTAGTACGTCCCCTTGTAGGAGCCGAACTCGACGATGCCCTCGGGTATGCCGTCTGTGCTCAGTCCGAGGGTCCCGAGGTCGACCAGACCGCCCGCCTCGGCGAACGTCGGCATCTCGGACGCGTCGAACTGCACGATGTCCGGCAGCGACTTGGACGACGCCATGCGCAGCGCCTTCGTCATCACCTGCGCCGCCGGAACGCTCTGCTGCTCGATGGTGACCCCCAGCCGCTCCCCGCAGCGGGCCATCGCCTCGGCGTCCCAGCGGTGGTAGGACTCGTCGGTCGAGGAATTCATCACGGTGTACACGTCGGCGTCGCGCTGCTGTCCGCAGCCGGCCAGTGCCGCCCCGGCGACCAGCACGGAAGCGGTGGCGAGCGAGGTGAAGCGCTTCGACATGGTGCGGCCCTTGCTGTCGTCCCCGTCCGGCTGCCCTGCCGGACCGTTTTGTTTGTTGGGATGACTAATACGTCAAGGACCCGCTTCCGCGCTAGACCGAAGCAACCCCGACCTCTTCACTCCGCGCGGTGACGGCGGTGTTGTTTTCGGTGATCCTTCCAGTTCAAGGCGGTCTAGTTGGCGTGAACACCTCGGAACCGGGAGCGGTTCTGTGTACGATCAACATGCTGTGCGACGGCTTCTGCGCTCCCCATCCGACAGCTCCCGCCCCACCCGAGGAAGATCATGAAGTTCACCGACGGCTTCTGGCTCATCCGTGAGGGTGTGCATCTCTCGTACGCCACCGAGGTACGCGATGTACGCCCGGAATCGAAGCGCTTCACTGCCTATGCCGCCGTGAAGAAGGTGGCGCGGAGGGGGGACACGCTCAACGCGCCGCTGCTCACGGTCGAATGCTTCTCGCCCGCCGAGGGGGTCATCGGCGTCCGCGTCACCCATCACGCCGGAAAACGCGGACCCGGCCCCGACTTCGCCCTCGCGGACCCCGCCGACGGCGCCGGCGCGGTGCGCCAGGACGGCACCGTCACCGAGCTGACCAGCGGCCCGCTCACCCTCCGGCTGGACCGCGCCGGCCCCTGGGGTCTGACCTTCCACGACGCGGACGGACGCGAGCTGACCCGGGCGAACGCCAAGGGCACCGCGTTCGCCACCACCGGCGACGGCGCCCACCACATGCTGAGCCGGCTCTCGCTCGGCGTCGGCGAGCAGGTCTACGGCCTGGGCGAGCGCTTCACCCCGTTCGTCAAGAACGGCCAGGTCGTCGACATGTGGCAGGCCGACGGCGGCACCAGCAGTGAGCAGGCGTACAAGAACATCCCGTTCTACCTCTCCTCGCGCGGCTACGGCGTCTTCGTCAACCACCCCGGCGCGGTCTCCTTCGAGGTCGGCTCCGAGTCCGTGGGCCAGGTGCAGTTCAGCGTCGAGGACCAGACGCTGGAGTACTACGTCGTCGCCGGGCCCACCCCCAAGGACGTCCTCACCCGCTACACCGCCCTCACCGGCCGCCCCGCCCTCCCCCCGGCCTGGTCCTTCGGCCTCTGGCTCACCACGTCCTTCACCACGTCGTACGACGAGCGGACCGTGACGTCCTTCGTGGACGGCATGGCCGAACGCGGCATTCCGCTGACCGTCTTCCACTTCGACTGCTTCTGGATGCGCGAGTACCAGTGGTGCGACTTCCAGTGGGACCCGGACGTCTTCCCCGACCCGGAGGGCATGCTCGCCCGGCTCAAGGCGAAGGGACTGAAGGTGAGCGTCTGGATCAACCCCTACATCGCCCAGAAGTCCCCGCTCTTCGACGAGGCCGCCGCCCTCGGCCACCTGGTCCGCAGGCCGGACGGCGACGTCTGGCAGTGGGACCTGTGGCAGGCCGGGATGGGCCTGGTCGACTTCACCGACCCCGCCGCCCGCGACTGGTTCGCCGGGAAGCTCAAGCCCCTGCTCGACCAGGGCGTGGACTCCTTCAAGACCGACTTCGGCGAGCGCGTCCCCACCGACGTCGTCTGGCGCGACGGCTCCGACCCGGAGCGCATGCACAACTACTACACCCACCTCTTCAACCGCACCGTCTTCGAACTCCTGGAGAAGGAGCGCGGCCAGGGCGAGGCGGTCCTCTTCGCCCGCTCGGCGACCGCGGGCGGGCAGCAGTACCCCGTCCACTGGGGCGGCGACTGCTGGTCGTCCTTCGAGGCGATGGCCGAGTCCCTGCGGGGCGGACTGTCGCTCTCCCTGAGCGGCTTCGGCTTCTGGAGCCACGACATCGGGGGCTTCGAGGGCACGCCCGACGCCGCGGTCTTCACCCGCTGGCTGGCCTTCGGCCTGCTCTCCTCGCACAGCAGGCTGCACGGCTCCTCGTCGTACCGGGTGCCCTGGGAGTTCGGCCAGGAGGCGGTCGACGTCGCCCGCCGGTTCACCCTCCTCAAGCACCGACTGATGCCCTACCTGTACGGCGTCGCCGCCGAGGCCCACCGCACCGGCGTGCCGATGATGCGTCCGATGCTCCTGGAGTTCCCCCACGATCCCGGCTGCCGCCCGCTGGACCGCCAGTACATGCTCGGCCCGGACCTCCTGGTCGCCCCGGTGTTCACCGAGGACGGCGAGGTGGAGGTCTACCTTCCCGAGGGCACCTGGACCCACCTCCTGACCGGCGAGCGCGCCACGGGCCCGGCCTGGCGCACCGAACGGCACGCCTTCGACAGCCTGCCGCTGTATGTCCGCGAGGGCGCGGTCCTGCCGCTGGCCTCCGACGACCGGCGTCCCGACGGCGACTGGCTGGACGACCCGACGCTGCTGGTCCACCCGCCCGCCGGCGCGGACTACGCGACCGAGGTCACCGTGCCCGACCTGCTGGGCACCCCGGCCGCCACCTTCCAGGTGCGCCGCGACGGCGACGTTCTGCGGGTCACCGCCACCGGCACCGACCGGCCGTTCACCGTGCGGGTCGCGGGCGGCGGGAGCGCGCGCGGCGCGGGTGAGGTGACGGTGCCGCTGGGGTGAGCCCGGACGCCGGGGCTCCCGGTCAGCCGGTGGTGAGCGCGGCGAGGGCCGTCAGGAGGCGGTCCACGTCGTCGGCGCTGGTGTAGGGCGCGAGGCCGACGCGGACCGCGCCCTCGTCGCCGAGGCCCAGGCGGCGTGAGGCCTCCAGCGCGTAGAAGGTGCCGGCGGGCGCGTCGACCCCGCGCTCGGCGAGCCGCCGGTACACCTCGGCCGGGCTCAGGCCCGCCACGGTGAACAGCAGAGTGGGCGTGCGCCGCGCGGCACGGGAGTGGACGGTGATTTTGCCGAGGTCCGCCAGCCCTGCCTCGATCCGCCGGCGCAACGCGTCCTCGTGCGTCTCCAGGGCGGCGAAGGAGGCGACGAGCCGCTCCCTGCGGCCGCCGCGCGCGTCCGGTTCCAGACCGGCGAGGAAGTCCACCGCGGCACGGGCACCGGCCAGCAGTTCGTACGGCAGTGTGCCCAGCTCGAACCGCTCGGGGACGGCGTCGCTGGACGGCAGCAGCTTGTCCGGGCGCAGTGTCTCCAGGAGCCCGGGCCGCGCCGCCAGCACGCCCAGGTGCGGTCCGAGGAACTTGTACGGCGAGCAGACCAGCGTGTCCGCGCCGAGCGCCGCCGGATCGACGGCCGCGTGCGAGGCGTAGTGCACGGCGTCCACGTGCAGCAGTGCTCCGGCTCCGTGCGCCAGACGGGCGACGGCCGGCAGGTCGGGCATGGTGCCGGTCAGGTTGGAGGCGGCCGTCACGGCGACCAGCCGGGTGCGCGGGGAGAGCACCGCCTCGATGTGCTCGGGAAGCAGCTCCCCGGTGGCCGGGTCGAAGTCCGCCCACCGCACGCTCGCGCCCACCGCCTCGGCCGCCTGGATCCAGGGCCGGATGTTGGAGTCGTGGTCGAGGCGGGTGACGACCACCTCGTCCCCGGGCCCCCAGGTCTTCGCGAGCGTCCGGGACAGGTCGTAGGCGAGCTGGGTGGCGCTGCGGCCGAGGACGATTCCCCGCGGCTCGGTGCCCAGCAGGTCGCCGAGCGCGCTGCGGGCGTCCGCGACGATGCCGTCCGCGTTGCGCTCGCCCTCGGTCGTCCGGCCCCGGTTGGCCAGCGGGTTGGCCAGCGCCTCGCCGATGGCGTCGATCACCGGCTGCGGGGTCTGGGTGCCGCCCGGCGCGTCGAAACGGGCGGAGCCGGACTTCAGGGCGGGTATCTGCGCGCGGATCGCGTCGACGTCGAGGGCCATGTGCACTCCAACCAGCCGAGGGCGGAAACTCCGTCCTCATGATCGCAGCCGGGCCGCGTTCGGAACAGACGGGGCGGCCGGGCAGGGCGGGCGGCCGGTCCGTCCGGGTGCCGCCGCCTCAGGACTCCTCCGCCGTCACCGGCTCCTTCTCGCGCCCGCCGGGGTGCCGGTGACGCCAGATCCAGAAGACCGCGCAGGACAACAGGGCCCATCCGCCCAGCACCAGGAACGGGAACACGTGCTGATGGCCCTGGAAGTACACCGCCGTGTGCTGCGCGTTGACCGAGGCACCCGGCGGCAGCCACTGGCCGATCACCCCCAGCGGGGACGGCAGCAGCGGCCACGACACCGCGCCGCCGGACGAGGGATTGCCGAGGAGCACCATCAGCCCCCAGGTCGGCAGCATCGCCCAGCGCCCGAACAGGGTGTTGAACATGGAGAAGACCATGCCGGAGGTGAACAGGGTGAGCGCCAGGATCAGCCACGACTCCGCGAACGGCAGGTCGAGCGCGTCCAGCAGCCAGTCCACCGTCGCGGCGATGGCGAAGCCGCCGAGCAGCGCGTAGGCCATCGTGAACAGGATGCGCTCGAAGGGGACCAGCGAGCGCGCGTGCACGCTGAGCTGGATCGCCCCGACGAAGCCGATGATCACCGCGGCGAGGGAGATGTAGAAGATCGCCAGCCCGCGCGGGTCGCCCTCCTGGAGGGGGTTGATGTCCCGGACGGTGACCCGGACGCCCGTCTTCCGGCCCACGGCCGGTGCCGCGTCGGACAGGACTTCGGCGACCGAGGCGCCCGACGCGCTGGACAGGTCGAGGACGGCGGTCCGTCCCCCTTCGCGCAACTCGAAGATCGCGAAGACCTCCTGGTCCTCCAGTGCCCCGACCGCCGCGGACCGGGTGTCGTAGGTGTGCACCTTCACCGAGGCGTTCAGCGCCTGCTCCAGGCCGTCCAGGAACGCCCGGCTGCGGGCCTCGTCGTACGAGCCGACCACCGCTGTCGGGATCGAACGCGGCGTCGGGTCCGCCATCGAGTAGGTGTACGAGCCCGCGAAGAGACCGGCAGCGGCGGCGAGGATCAGCACCAGCACCGTGGCAGGCCAGAACGGCGACTGCCGGAACGTGGACCAGCGCCGCCCGCGGTTCGGAGACCTGCCGTGGGCTCCGTGGGACATGTGGGCCATGATCCGGACGTTTCCACAGCCGGACGGAAAGGGCACCAGGAGCGCCCTCGCCCGGGGGTGCACGGAGTGTGAGGGCGGTGGCCCCGGCGGGCGCGGGGGACTTCGCCGAGCGGGGCACGGTCGCGGGCCGCCGCGCCGTGACACGCCGTGGGTCTCCGGCTCCCTCGGCGGTTATCCGGGGCCGAGGGCGGTCTGCGGCGCCGCCGTCGCCGAGTAGACCGACCGCACGCCCGGGACCGGCGCGGCGGCCGCCGCGGCCAGCGCCGCCGCCGCGCTGGCGATGCCCACGACGGCGCCCGCGGCGACGTCGCCGGGATAGTGGACGCCGGTGTGGACCCGGGCGTAACCGACGGCGCTCGCCAGCGCGCCCAGGGGGACGGCGGCGGCGGGCAGGACGACACCGACGGCCGTGGCGAAGGCGACCGCCGCGGCCGTGTGGCCCGACGGGAAGGACGCCGACGCGGGCATGGGCACGTACCGGTCCACCGTCACCCGCGCCGACTCCCGGTCCGGCCGCGCCCTGCGCACCAGCCGCTTGCCCAGCAGGTTCGTCGAGGCCGAGGCCACGGCGACCGCCCCGGCCCCGACGAGCGCGGCCCGGCGCGCCCGCGCACCGCTCAGGGCGAGGGCGGCGGCGATCCCGAGGGAGACCTTCGAATGGTCCGCGGCGTGGGAGAGGCGGCGCAGCGCCCGGTCGAGCGTGGGCGTGGAGGTGGCGGCGACCGCCGCGTACAGCGCGCCGTCGACGGCACGCAGGTCACCGAGCACGGCGCCGAGGGCCCGACCGGGGGCCCGTCGCGGGGCGGGCGGCGGGTCCGGCGGGCCGCCGGTGTCGTCGTCCCCGTCGGCTTCGGTCGGTTCGTTCATCGGCTCCTGCTCCGTGGGCCGGCCGGTGTACGTGGCGTGTCCCTCGCCGCACCATCCTGGTCCGCCTC
>NZ_QHJH01000300.1 GCF_003947455.1 Streptomyces sp. WAC 04229
AGGAGACCCCGTGACCCGCCCGCCGATCCGGATCGTGCTCGCCGACGACGAGCGGATGGTGCGCACCGCGCTGCGTGCCATCCTCTCCGCCGAGGCCGACCTGGAGGTCGTCGGTGAGGCGGCCACCGGTGCCGAGGCGGTGTCCGTGGTGCGCGAGACCGTGCCGGACGTGGTCCTGATGGACGTCCGCATGCCCGGCGT
The DNA here is from genome assembly GCF_003947455.1 of Streptomyces sp. WAC 04229. Taxonomy (GTDB): domain Bacteria; phylum Actinomycetota; class Actinomycetes; order Streptomycetales; family Streptomycetaceae; genus Streptomyces. Next base: position 202 of record NZ_QHJH01000300.1, read on the forward strand.
CGACGGCATCCGCGCCACCGAGCGGATCCTTGCCACCGTCACCGGGCCGCCCCGCGTCGTGGTGGTGACCACCTTCGAGAACGACTCCTACGTGTACGACGCCTTGCGCGCCGGGGCCGCCGGGTTCCTGCTCAAGCGGGCCGACGCCGACACCCTCGTCCGCGCGGTGCGGCTGGTGGCGCACAGCGACACGCTGCTGTTCCCCTCGGCGGTGCGGACGCTGGCCGCCGAGCACGCCCGCGCGAACCCCGCCCCGCCGCCCTGGGTGGCACGGCTCACCGAACGCGAGGGCGCGGTGCTGCGCCTGATGGCGACCGGCCTGACCAATGCGGAGATCGCGGCGCGGATGGCGGTCGGGCCGGCCACGGTGAAGACACACGTGGCGTCGGTGCTGGCGAAGACCGGCAGCCGGGACCGCACCCAGGCGGTGATCCGGGCCTACGAGGCCGGCTTCACCAGAGGGGCCACATGAACGGACGATGAGAAAACGGGGCACATGGAACGATCGGCCCCGGCCCGTTCGTCCTGTCAGCGGGATGAACAAGACGATCAGGCGCGCATCGGTCCTCACGCTGCTCCTGGTGCTCGCTCTGCTGATCAGGGCGACCTGGGTGCAGTTCTACGAGGGCCGGGCGCTCGCGGACAGCAAGGACAACCGGCGCAACGCGATCGAGACGTACGCGGAGCCGCTCGGGAACATCATCGTGGGCGGCCGGTCGGTCACCGGCTCGGCGCCCACGGAGGGGAGCGACCTCGCTCACAAACGCACGTACGAGAACGGCAAGCTGTACGCGGCCGTGACGGGCTACGCCTCGCAGGCGTACGCGCCGACCCAGCTGGAGGGCATCTACCAGGACGTGCTCAACGGCACGGATCCGCGGCTCAAGACCGTCATGGACACGATCACCGACAAGCGCGCCGAGCCGGGGAACGTGGTCACGACCATCGACCCGGCCGTGCAGAAGGCCGGGTTCGATGCCCTGGGCGAGACGAAGGGCGCCGCCGTCGCGATCGACCCGAAGACGGGCAGGATCCTGTCGGTCGTGTCGACCCCCTCGTACGACCCGGCGTCGCTCACCGACGCCAACACCGCGGGCGAGGCCTGGGAGAAGCTCACCAAGGACCCGGACAAGCCGCTGACCAACCGCGCGCTGCGCCAGCCGCTGCCGCCGGGCTCCACCTTCAAGCTGGTCGTCGCGGCCGCCGCGCTGGAGAACGGGCTGTACGGGTCGGTGGACGAGAAGACCGACAGCCCGGACCCGTACCGCCTGCCGGGCACCACGACGGACCTGTCCAACGAGAACCCGAACGCGCCCTGCGAGAACGCCACGATCCGCACCGCGCTCCAGTACTCGTGCAACAACGTGTTCGCGAAGATGGCCGTCGACCTCGGCCAGGACGAGCTGCGCGCCATGGCGGAGAAGTTCGGGTTCAACGACGAGTCGCAGGACGTGCCGGTCCGGGCGTACACCAGCGTGTACCCGAAGGACATGAACAGCTCGTCGACCGCCCTCACGGGTATCGGCCAGTTCGACGTGACGGCGACCCCGCTGCAGATGGCGATGGTCTCGGCGGCCCTCGCCAACGGCGGCGAACTGGTCTCCCCGCACATGGTGTCCCAGGTCACCGACAGCGGCGGCGACGCCCTGGAGGACCACTCCGACGCGGACTCGAAGCGGATCGTCGGCTCCGACACCGCCGAGCAGCTCCAGTCGGCGATGCAGACCGTGGTCGACAAGGGCACCGGGTCGAACGCGCAGATCGCCGGCGCCACGGTGGGCGGCAAGACGGGCACCGCCCAGCACGGCGAGAACAACAGCAAGACGCCGTACGCCTGGTTCACCTCGTACGCCAAGTCCGACTCCTCGGACAAGGAGGTCGCCGTGGCGGTCATCGTCGAGCAGTCCGACGCGGCCCGCTCCGAGGTCAGCGGCAACGGCCTGGCGGCCCCGGTGGCCAAGGCGATGATGGAGGCGGCGCTCGAGAGCTGACCCTCCCCCGCGGGTTCGGTCTGCCGTACGGTGTTCGACGCCGGGAAGGCCGGGAAGCCGCTGCGAGGAGAGTCCGCCCGTGGGGAGAGCCGTCGACGACGCCGCCTCCGCGGAGTTCCACGCCTTCTTCGAACGCCACTACGCCGAACTGGCCCGGCTCGCCCAGCTGCTGACGGGCGAGCCGGACGCCGCCGACGACCTCGCGGCGGACGCGCTGCTGGCCCTGTGGCACCGCTGGGACCGGGTACGGGCGGCCGACCACCCGGTGGCGTACGCGCGCGGTGTCGTCGCCAATCTGGCCCGCTCCCGTATCCGCGCCGCCGTGCGCGAGCGCAGACGGGCCGCCCTGTTCTGGTCGCAGCGCGAGCAGCGGACGGAGGACCCGGACGTCGCCGGGGTGGTCGACGTGCGGGAGGCGCTGCGCCGGCTGCCGTTCCGCAAGCGGGCCTGTGTGGTGCTGCGGCACGGGTTCGACCTCTCCGAGCGGGACACGGCGCTCGCCCTGGGCGTCTCGGTGGGCACGGTCAAGAGCCAGACCTCGAAGGGCGTGGCCGAACTGCAGCGGCTGCTCGGCGACCGGGCGGTCCCCCGGCAGGTGCGCGCGGCGCTCGCGCGCGGCGGTGAGGCCGCGGGCGGGGCCGGATGACCGGGCCGCGGGACGCCGACGCGGAGCTGCGCGCCCGGCTGCGCCGGGCGGCCGGGGCGCACGAGCCGGACCGGGCGCGCATCCTGGCCCGGGTGGAGCGCGGCATGGCGGCCGGGGACGGCACCACCGGACACCGTCGGCCGTCCCGTGCGCTGCCGGGCTGGGCGCGGGTGGCCGGGGCGGCCGTCGCGGTGGCGGGTGTGCTGGTGGCCGGCGGCTCCCTGGCCGCGTCGAGGGTGGGCGGGGAGGCTCCCGCACCGCGCTCGGTCGCCGCCCCGCCCGGTTCGCGGGAGCCCGGGCCGCGCGAGCCCGGGCCGCTGTGGTCGGCCGGCGCGGTGGACCCGCACAGCAACGAGTTCTGGGCGCAGAGCAACATCACCCTGAGGACGAGCGCTCCCCTGACCGCGCTCACCGTCGAACTGCGGGTGGCGCAGACCGGCTCGGTCACCTCCACGGGCGCGTGGCGTTCGCTGCCGGAGGCCGACTTCACGTTCACGGCCGGGGAACGGGACGGCCTCCTCGTCTACCGGTGGACCCTCAAGCCGGGCCGCACCGTCCCGGCGGGCGAGTGGATGTTCGCCGGGCAGTACAACCACGAGCGCGGTGGCCGGGACGCGCGCGGCGACCGCTACTCCGCGACGGCCACCGCGGCGTCCGGACGCCACTCGGTGGAGGGCGGTTTCACGTCACGCGAGAGCGGCTGACGCCCCCGCGCTACTCGACGAAGTACGTCGGGTTGGGCAGCTTGTACGTGCGGTCCGCGTGGCCGCCCCGGAGGTCGGAGTACTGGTCGCCGACGTTGGCGACGACGTCGTACCCGAGGTCGCGCTCGATGTGCCGGCGGGTGCCCGCCTTGTACTGCACGGTGGTGCAGGTCCAGGTGCCGGGGGTGGCGCAGTGGGCCAGGTAGGACGGCGGGTGCGCCTTGTCCTTGAGGAACATGTGGGCGGCGTCGAGGTTCACGTCGGCACCCACCTTCTTCAGGTTCCGCACGGCGGCGGCGCGCTGCTCCTCGCTCAGCCCTGAGTTGTAGAAGACCTCGACGCCCTTCTTCTCGGCGTACCGGACGAGTCCGGGGCTGCCGGGGACTGCGGGGCGGTCGGCGCGATCGACGTAGGCGGCCCAGGTGGCGCTGTCGTAGCCGTAGTTGTTCTTCTTCTCGTAGTCGAGGCTGAGGAGAAGCGTGTCGTCGATGTCGAAGACGACGGCCGGCTTCGTGTGCCGGTGGGATGCCGTGCGGGCCGCCCGGTCGATCTGCTTCCTCGCGGCGGCGTCGGCCCGGGCCAGGTCGGCGGCGTACGGGCTGTCCGGGGATGCCTGGTAGACGCCGTCGGCGTCGAGGGTGGTGCCGTAGTAGGCGTCGATGTCCTTGGCCAGCTGCCCGATGTTGTAGGGCTCGTGGGTGGAGTTGGCGGTGGACTGGCCGGCGGTGGCGGCGCCCGTGCCGTACAGGACGGCACCGGCGACGGCGCAGGCGGCGGTGACGGTCGCGAGGCGCAGTGGTTTATGCATGACACACGTTTCTACGCGCGTCACCCGGGTGGGCGCGAGACCCGTGGCCGGATCCGCGCCCCTTTACCTGGCAAAATTCGCGTCAAGCGGGTCAAGTGCCGGACCCGCTGGGCCCGTCAGGGCATGCGTCGGTACGGCCGCCAGTCGCCCAGGTACGCCTCCCGCGTGTGCGCCGCCGCCTCTGCGCGGGTGAGAAGGGGCCGGTTCTCCGGGACGGTCACCGCGGCGCCGGGGCCGGTGTTGCGATACTCCCGGAACCGCTGCCGCTGCCAGGGGTGTTCGTCCCGCATGTCCGCGTAGGGCGCGCGGGCGTCGATGCCGGCGCCGAGGCGGGTCTCGCGCACGGTGAGCATCGGGCGGGCGGTGCCGTCGGAGCTGGGCACCCAGGGGCGGGCCAGCTTGTAGTAGCCGTCGGGGGCCTCACTGTCGACGCGGCCGCCGGTCACCAGGTAGCCGCGCGGGTTGGCGCCCGCCGTGGAGGGCGCGAAGACGAAGCCGTAGGGGGCGGCCTCGAGGTCGGTGCGGGCCAGGGTGCGGAAGCGGCAGTGCTCGTACACCGCGGTCGCCCGGCCGAAGACGAAGTCGACGTCGCCCTCGACGTGACAGTGCGCGTAGTACTGGCGGGCGAAGTGGGAGAGGTCGCGGCTGTCGGCGTAGAGGGTGTCCTGGTGACCGAGGAAGCGGCAGTGGTGGAAGGCGGAGCGGTCGCCCTGGACCTTGACCGCGACGGCCTGGGTGCCGGTGATGCCGGGGTGGTCGGCGCGCAGCCAGTCGTTGGCGAAGGTGAGGTGGCGGGCGGTGAAGCCGTCGGCGCGCAGGGTGGTGGTGGCCGATCCGCTGGTGCCGTACGTGCCGGAGCCGTCCGGCCTGGGGGTGCCGGCCGCGTTGTCGTACACGATGACCACGTCGCGCGGGTCCCCGGAGGCGCCGATCCAGGTCGCCTCGGTGCGGTCGGTGTCGAGCAGGACCGTCTCGCGGTAGGTGCCGGGGGCGAGGACCAGCGTCCAGCCGCTCCCCGCGGCCGCGGTCACGGCGTCCTGCACGGTGGTGAAGTCGCCGCGGCCGTGCGGGTCGACGTACAGGGTCTTCGGGGAGCGCCTGGCGGCCGGTGAGCCGTGGCGGCCGAAGGGGCGCGGGCGGGGCCCGGCGA
>NZ_QHJH01000301.1 GCF_003947455.1 Streptomyces sp. WAC 04229
GCCCCCGGCCGCCCCCGGCGACCCGCCGGGACTCCTGCCGGGCCGCCTTCTTGCGCCCGCGCAGCGAGACCGGAAGGGCCCACAGCTGGTACTTGTCGCCGGCCTCGCTGAAGACCTCGTTGGAGTAGGCGGACCGGAACGACTCGACCTGCCCCCAGGGCAGCACGATCACGCGGAAGGGATTGCGCACCCGCATCCGGTCGTCGCCGGCGAAGACGGCGGGCCGCACCGTGTAGGCGGCGATCAGCGGTACCAGGAAGAGCAGCGCCGCGGCAGCCGTCCACGGAGTGCGCCCCTCGCCCGCGACGACGGCGTCGATGCCGAGCCACAGGGCGAGCGCGAGCAGCAGCACGCCACCGGCGATGCCCGCGGGCGAGCGGTAGACGCGGTCCTTGGACGCGGGCACCGGCGGCTGCGGCGAGGGGGACTGGGGATCCGGGGTCGTCATGCTGCCGATTGTGCACGACCGGTTGTCGCCGACGGCCGCCGGGACGCTCATGGGCGATGCCGCCAGGACGAATGAGCGCCCGGGACTGTACAGCCGCTACGCGCGTAGATATGCTCGCCTGGTGACCATGCCCACCACTGCACCCGCCGCATCCGCCGCACCCGCGGCATCCGCACACGGACTCGCCGACGTCACCGCGTCCGACGGCACGCTGCGCCGCTTCCTCCACGGACTGCCCGGCGTCGACACGGTCGGCTTGGAGGCGCGCGCCGCCTCGCTCGGCACCCGTTCCATCAAGACCACCGCGAAGGCGTACGCCCTCGACCTCGCCATCTCGATGGTCGACCTGACGACGCTGGAAGGCGCGGACACCCCCGGCAAGGTCCGGGCGCTCGGCGCGAAGGCGGTCCGCCCCGACCCGACCGACCGCACGGCCCCCGCCACGGCGGCCGTCTGCGTCTATCCCGACATGGTGCCCGCCGCGAAGGCGGCCGTCGCCGGCTCGGACGTGAAGGTCGCCTCGGTCGCCACCGCGTTCCCGGCGGGCCGCGCCTCGCTGGCCGTCAAGCTGGCCGACGTGCGCGAGGCCGTGGCCGCGGGCGCGGACGAGGTCGACATGGTCATCGACCGCGGGGCGTTCCTCGCGGGGCACTACATGAAGGTGTACGACGAGATCACCGCCGTGCGGGAGGCCTGCGGGACCTCCGCCCGCCTCAAGGTCATCTTCGAGACCGGCGAGCTGTCGACGTACGACAACATCCGGCGCGCCAGCTGGCTCGGCATGCTGGCGGGGGCGGACTTCATCAAGACCTCGACCGGCAAGGTCGCGGTCAACGCCACGCCCTCCAACACCCTCCTGATGCTGGAGGCGGTCCGCGACTTCCGCGCGCAGACGGGCGTCCAGGTCGGCGTGAAGCCGGCCGGCGGCATCCGCACCGCCAAGGACGCGATCAAGTTCCTGGTCCTGGTCAACGAGACCGCGGGCGAGGACTGGCTGGACAACCACTGGTTCCGCTTCGGCGCCTCCTCGCTGCTCAACGACCTGCTGATGCAGCGCCAGAAGCTGGCCACCGGCCGCTACTCCGGCCCCGACTACGTGACGGTGGACTGATCACCATGGCACCTGTTTTCGAGTACGCACCTGCGCCGGAGTCGCGCGCGGTCGTCGACATCGCCCCGTCGTACGGCCTGTTCATCGACGGCGAGTTCACCGAGGCCGCCGACGGCAAGGTCTTCAAGACGGTCTCCCCCTCGACCGAGGAGGTCCTCTCCGAGGTCGCCGAGGCCGGCGAGGCGGACGTGGACCGGGCCGTCAAGGCCGCCCGCAAGGCCTTCGAGAAGTGGTCGGCGCTGCCCGGCGCCGAGCGTGCGAAGTACCTCTTCCGCATCGCCCGGATCATCCAGGAGCGCAGCCGCGAGCTGGCCGTCCTGGAGACCCTGGACAACGGCAAGCCGATCAGGGAGACGCGCGACGCGGACCTCCCCCTGGTCGCCGCGCACTTCTTCTACTACGCGGGCTGGGCCGACAAGCTCGACCACGCCGGCTACGGCGCGAACCCGCGCCCGCTGGGCGTCGCGGGCCAGGTCATCCCCTGGAACTTCCCGCTCCTGATGCTGGCGTGGAAGATCGCCCCGGCGCTGGCGACCGGCAACACGGTCGTCCTCAAGCCCGCCGAGACGACCCCGCTCTCCGCGCTGTTCTTCGCGGACATCTGCCGTCAGGCGGGCCTGCCCCGTGGCGTGGTCAACATCGTCACCGGCGACGGCCGCGCCGGCGCCGCGCTGATCGCCCACCCCGACGTGAACAAGGTCGCCTTCACCGGCTCCACGGCCGTCGGCAAGGAGATCGCGCGCACGGTCGCGGGCACCCGCAAGAAGCTCACCCTCGAACTGGGCGGCAAGGGCGCCAACATCGTCTTCGACGACGCCCCGATCGACCAGGCCGTCGAGGGCATCGTCAGCGGCATCTTCTTCAACCAGGGCCAGGTCTGCTGCGCGGGTTCCCGCCTGCTGGTCCAGGAGTCGATCCACGACGAGCTGCTCGACTCCCTCAAGCGCCGCCTGGCCACCCTGCGCCTCGGCGACCCGCTGGACAAGAACACCGACATCGGCGCGATCAACTCGGCCGAGCAGCTGGCGCGGATCACCGCCCTCGCCGACCAGGGCGAGGCGGAGGGCGCCGAGCGCTGGTCCCCGGCCTGCGAACTGCCGTCCTCCGGCTACTGGTTCGCGCCGACGCTGTTCACCAACGTCACCCAGGCGCACACGGTGGCCCGGGACGAGATCTTCGGTCCCGTCCTGTCCGTCCTCACCTTCCGCACGCCCGACGAGGCGGTCGCCAAGGCGAACAACACCCCGTACGGCCTGTCGGCCGGCATCTGGACGGAGAAGGGCTCGCGCATCCTGGCGGTCGCGAACAAGCTCCGCGCGGGTGTGATCTGGTCCAACACGTTCAACAAGTTCGACCCGACGTCGCCCTTCGGCGGCTACAAGGAGTCGGGCTTCGGCCGCGAGGGCGGCCGCCACGGCCTGGAGGCGTACCTCGATGTCTGAGCGACTCAATGTGCTGAAGACCTACAAGCTGTACGTCGGCGGGAAGTTCCCGCGTTCCGAGAGCGGCCGGGTGTACGAGGTGACCGACGCAAAGGGCAAGTGGCTGGCGAACGCCCCGCTCTCCTCCCGCAAGGACGCCCGTGACGCGGTGGTCGCCGCGCGCAAGGCGTTCGGCGGCTGGTCCGGCGCGACGGCGTACAACCGCGGGCAGATCCTCTACCGCGTCGCCGAGATGCTGGAGGGCCGCCGCGAGCAGTACGTCGCGGAGGTCGCCGGCGCCGAGGGCCTGTCGAAGCCGAAGGCGGCGGCGCAGGTGGACGCGGCGATCGACCGCTGGGTCTGGTACGCGGGCTGGACCGACAAGATCGCCCAGGTGGTGGGCGGGGGCAACCCGGTCGCGGGCCCGTTCTTCAACCTGTCCTCGCCGGAGCCGACGGGCGTCGTCGCCGTCCTGGCCCCGCAGGAGTCGTCCTTCCTGGGTCTGGTCTCGGTCGTCGCCCCGGTCATCGCGACGGGCAACACCGCGGTCGTGATCGCGAGCGAGAAGTCCCCGCTCCCCGCCCTCTCCCTCGGCGAGGTGCTGGCCACCTCCGACCTCCCCGGCGGCGTGGTCAACGTCCTCTCCGGCCGTACGGCGGAGATCGCCGCCCCGCTCGCCGCGCACCAGGACGTCAACGCGATCGACCTCGCGGGCGCCGACGAGGCGCTGGCGAAGGAGCTGGAGACCGCGGCGGCGGACAACCTCAAGCGCGTCCTGCGTCCACAGGCTGTGGACAACGCGGACTGGTCCGCGACACCGGGCACCGACCGCATGACGGCGTTCCTGGAGACGAAGACGGTCTGGCACCCGACGGGCGCGCTGGGCGCGTCCGGGTCGTCGTACTGAAACAGCCGCGGCACCGCGCGCACCGAGAGCGAGCCGCGCCCTCCCTCCGTCCGGGGAAGGCGCGGCTCTTCGCGTGCGGGCGTGTCAGCCCAGCAGTCGCGCCGCCCGTCCCAGCACCGGCACGGCGCCCAGCGACTCGGCCTGGGCGACGGGGCCGGTCAGCGCGGTCGAGGTCAGCGGCTGGAAGTCGGCGACCTGCGTGCCGACGCCGTTGTCCAGCGGGTCGACGCCGGTGCCGGCCAGCGGGTTGGGCTTGAGGTCGGAGACCGGCCCGGTGACGTAACCCACGGTTCCGGTCAGGGCCTCGGCCCCGGCCTGCGGGTCGATGTTGCCGAGCGACGTGGGGCGGGTGTGGGCCAGGCCGGCGATCGTCTCACCGCTGTCCGCGGAAGCCGTCGCCGCTCCTGCCGCCAAGGCGGCCCCGGCGGTCGCGAGGGCGACCAGGGCGCGCTGTGCGTGCGGGGTGCGGGGGGACGCGTGTCGGGCCATGCCTGCTGCCACCTCTTGGTGTGGATTGCTACGGACTGCCCTGATAACAGCGCACACCGCGATCAGGTCACCGCACAACGCCACCGAGATGTGACGCGCACTGCAAAGTCCACCCGCGGGGTCGTACGGCGGTCGGGGGATGCCTCAGACTGGTGTCCCGTGAGCTCCCATCCGCCCATACCGACCCGAGTCGTGCTGCTCTGCGGCCCCTCCGGCTCCGGCAAGTCCCTCCTCGCGGCCCGCACCGGTCTCCCGGTGCTGCGCCTCGACGACTTCTACAAGGAGGGGACCGACCCGACGCTGCCGACGGTGCCCGAGAGCTCCGACATCGACTGGGACCATCCCGGGTCGTGGGACGCGGACGCGGCCGTCGCCGCCATCGCGGAGCTGTGCCGCACGGGCCGCACCCGGGTGCCGGTCTACGACCTCTCGCTGAGCGCCCGCACCGGCGCGGAAGCGGTCGACATCGGGCGGACGCCGCTGTTCCTCGCGGAGGGCATCTTCGCCGCCGAGCTGGTGACGCGCTGCCGGGAACTGGGCGTGCTGGCCGACGCCCTGTGCCTGAGCCGCGGGCCGGTGACCACCTTCCGCCGCCGCTTCGTGCGGGATCTGCGCGAGGGGCGCAAGTCCGTGCCGTTCCTGCTGCGCAGGGGCTGGCGGCTGATGCGGCAGGAACGGTCGGTCATCGCCCGGCAGACGGCGCTGGGCGCCTACGCGTGCGACCGCGACGAGGCTATGGGGCGACTGGCGGACGCCGCTGTTCCTCGCGGAGGGCATCTTCGCCGCCGAGCTGGTGACGCGCTGCCGGGAACTGGGCGTGCTGGCCGACGCCCTGTGCCTGAGCCGCGGGCCGGTGACCACCTTCCGCCGCCG
>NZ_QHJH01000302.1 GCF_003947455.1 Streptomyces sp. WAC 04229
CCCCGAAGCGCTCCTCCCCAAGGAGTCCGATGAGCCGAATACGGCACGTCCGAGGTTCCCGTCCCGCCACGGCCGGCATCGCCGCCACCGCCGCCGCGCTGCTCGGCACCGTCCTCGCCCCCACCTCCCACGCCGCCGACGGACCCACCTCCGCCGACGCCCTCGGCCACGCGGACGCCGTCCTCGCCGACCGGGCCGACGCCCTCGGGCTGACCGCGGCGCAGGACACCGAGGTCCGCGACGTCATCGTCGACGACGACGGCACCCAGCATGTCCGCTACGACCGCACCTACCGCGAACTCCCGGTCCTGGGCGGCGACTTCGTCCTCCACCTCGCCCCCGACGGCGACTTCCGCGGCGCGGACCGCGCGACAGAGGCCCAGGTCTCCCTGCCGACCGTCACCCCGAAGCTGTCGGCCCCCAAGGCCGCCGACCTGGCCGCGAACGCGCTGCGCGCCGCCAACCCGGGCGAGCTGCTGAAGAAGCTCACCGCCAAACCGCAGTTGGTGGTCGACGCCCTGCACGGGACCCCGAAGCTGGCCTGGCGGACGAACGCGGCGGCGATGGACCCCGCCGGCAACCCGGTCGCGCGCACCGTGCTGACCGACGCCGGGACCGGTGCCCGCATCGACGCCTGGGACACCGTCGAGACGGCCGCGGGCGACGGGGAGTCGCTGTACGGCGGCAAGGTGCCGCTGGACACGACGTCCTCGGGGTCGTCGTACCAGCTCAAGGACCCGACGCGCGGCTCCACCTACACCGGTGACGCAAAGAACCAGACCGACCTGTGCTTCCTCGGCATCTGCCTGGTCCGGGCCCCCTCGACGCCGCTCACCGACGCCGACAACCACTGGGGCACGGGGAGCGCCGCCGACCGCGCCTCGGCCGCCGTGGACGCGCAGTACGGCACCGACGTCACGTGGGACTACTACAAGGACGTGCACGGGCGCAGCGGCATCGCGGGCGACGGCAAGGGGTCGTACAACCGGGTGCACTACGGCACCAAGTACAACAACGCCTTCTGGGACGACAGTTGCTTCTGCATGACGTACGGCGACGGTGACGGGAGCACCTTCGGGCCGCTGGTCTCGCTGGACGTCGCCGGGCACGAGATGACGCACGGGGTGACCTCGTCGACGGCCGCGCTGACGTACTCGGGCGAGTCCGGCGGCCTCAACGAGGCGACCTCGGACATCTTCGGCACGCTGGTGGAGTGGCACGCGGGCAACGCCACCGACCCCGGGGACTACCTGATCGGCGAGAAGGTCGTCCGGGACGGGTTCGGCCGGGACGCGCTGCGCTACATGGACAAGCCGAGCAGGGACGGCAGTTCGGCCGACTGCTGGAACACGGCGGTGGGCGACCTGGACGTCCACTACTCCTCCGGGATCGCCAACCACTTCGCCTACCTGCTGGCCGAGGGCAGCGGCGCGCGGACCGTGGGCGGGGTCCGTTACTCCTCCCCCACCTGCGACGGCTCCTCGGTCTCCGGGATCGGCCGGGACAAGCTCGGGGACGTCTGGTACCGGGCGCTGACGGTGTACATGACCTCGTCCACGGACTACGCGGGCGCCCGCACGGCCACCCTGAGCGCGGCCGGTGACCTGTACGGCACCGACAGCGCCGAGTACGCGGCGGTCGGCGCGGCGTGGAGCGCGGTGAGCGTGGGCTGAGCCCGCCGCGCACGCGACGTGGGCCGCCCCGGTTTCCGCGACGGAAGCCGGGGCGGCCCCGCGCGTTCTCAGATGTCGTAGGGCCGCTTCTCCTTCGCCTCGCGCAGGGCGCGCCCCCACCACACCAGCTGGTCGAGCATCGTCTTCGCCGCGGCGTCCGGACCCGACGGGTCCCTGAGCGTGCCCTCGTCGTCGAAGGACGCGCCCGCGTTGTGGAAGGAGACGGTGTCGCGGACGGTGACGGCGTGCAGTTCGGCGAAGACCTGGCGCAGGTGCTCCGCGGCGCGCAGGCCGCCGGCCAGGCCGCCGTACGAGACGAGGCCGACGGGCTTGGCCCGCCACTCGGTGAAGTGCCAGTCGATGACGTTCTTCAGGCCCGCCGGGAACGAGTGGTTGTACTCGGGCGTGAGCACGACGAACGCGTCGGCGCCGGCGAGCCTGGGCGTGACCTCGGCCAGCGCGGCGGCCGCCTCCGGGGTCGGGGCCAATGTCGTGGGGAGTTCGGTCTCGGCCACGTCGACCACCTCCGGGATCAGGTCGTCGTGGGCCCGGAGGTGGTCCAGGAGCCAGTCGGCGACGACGGGGCCGAAGCGGCCGTGGCGGTTGCTGCCGACAAGGAGGGTCACCCGCAGTGGGGCGGTCGTGGTGTCCATGCGGAACAGCCTGATACCTCGACCAAACTTGAGGTCAAGCCGTGGCGGCGGCGGGCCCGTTCGGCGGCGCCGGTCACCCGTTCACACCCGCGTCCCGCACCCTTCGGGATCTTTTCCCCCGCCCGCCCGGCACACCCGCGTGACCTGCTGAAACGCAGTCACATCAACTCCCCTCCGGCGCACCGGCGACACCCGTTCATCCCAATCCGCGCCGCGCGCTCGGGGAGCGGGCGGGGTCCGCTGCCACTTTCCTCGGTAGGGCAGGGGCCACCGAAGAGCTCAAAGGAGCACCGATGCGACGTACCGCCCGCCTGCTGACCGGTACCGCGCTCGCCGTCGCGGCCGTCGGCCTCGCCTCCCCGGCGACCGTGTACGCCGGGGACGCCGCACCGACCGGTGGTCTGGAGGTGTACCCGTCCTCGGTCGTGCCGGGCGAGCGGGCCATGGTGACCACGGCGTGGTGCGGGGAGAGCGGTTCGGCGGCCGGTGACGCCAGCGCGGTCGGCGCCGGCACGTTCCCGCTGGCGCCGGGGACGGGCGACGGGGAGACGGCCGGCCACTTCGAGGTGCCGCCGAGCGCGCAGCCGGGAACGTACGAGATCGTCGCGACCTGCGGGGACGACGAGCAGCGGGTGACGGGCGACCTGGTGGTGACGCTGACCGCGGCCGAGGCGCCTGTCTACCCCAGAGGAAGCGTGAAGACGGGGGTCGGCGGCGCTCTTGGCCCCGATCCCGTGCAGACCGCGGCCGGTGTGGCGGCTCTCGCCGTCGCCGCCGCGGGCGGTACCTGGCTCCTGCATCGCCGGGCGAGAGGCGACGGGATCTGACGGGCACCCTCCGCTGCCCGTCCGCCGGTACCGCACTTCCCCACCCCCTCCGGGTCCGACGCCCCTCGCGGCCCGGAGGGGGCAGGGGAGACCACCAGGCCCGACTGGAGAGGGGATGTAGATGCGCAGGGTCGGCAACACCGCGATAGCCGCGGTCACCGCGGTCGCTCTCTGCTCCGGGGCGTGGCTGCTCGTCGGCGGCGCGGAGAGCGAGGCCCCGCCGCAGCCGTCGGCCGCGCAGGCCGCCTCCGGCACCGGGCGGAGCGCCGAGGCGCCGCCCGCCGCACCGGCGCTGCCGCCCTCGCCACCGGACCGCGTCCGGATCCCCGCGATCAAGGTCGACGCGCCCATGACGGGGCTCGGGCTGACCTCCTCCGGCAGCCTGGACGTGCCGCCCGCCGAGAAGAAGAACCTCGCCGGCTGGTACGAGGCCGGCACCACCCCGGGTGAGAGGGGCACCGCCATCGTCGCCGGGCACGTCGACAACGCCGAGGGCCCCGCCGTCTTCTACCGGCTCGGCGCGCTGGAGAAGGGCGCCACGATCGAGGTCGACCGGCGGGACGGCGGCGTCGCGGTCTTCACGGTGGACGCGGTGGAGGTCTACGCCGCCGACGACTTCCCCGACGCCAAGGTGTACGGCGCGGCGCCCCGGCCCGAGCTGCGGGTCATCACCTGCGGCGGCGACTACTCACGCAGTACCGGCTACCAGGGGAACGTGGTCGTCTTCGCGCACCTGACCGGCAGCCGGTGAGCGCTCGCCCAGGACGTGCGCCTTGCCCCACAGGCCGAGCGGCGCCAGCGCCTCGTTGAGGGCGACGCCCCGCGCGGTGAGCGAGTACTCGACGCGCGGCGGCACCTCGGGGTACTCCTCGCGGTGCACGATGCCGTCGGCCTCCAGCTCCCGCAGCTGTGCGGCGAGCACCTTCTCCGTCACGCCCGGCAGCTCCCGGCGCAGGGCCCCGAAGCGGCGGACGTGCTCGCCGAGCGCCCAGAGGATCAGCACCTTCCACTTCCCGCCGATCACGTCCATCGCCGCGTCGACCCCGCACACGTACGCCCCCGGCCGCCGTGCCGTACCCATCGCCTTCACCCCGTTCGTCCACCGCCCGCGTGCTTCCCCCGGGGTAACCACCCACTCGAAAGTACGTACTTGAGCGGTCCTGCTCCCCCGGAAGAGGCTTGTCCCCATGACTGACAAGGCACCCGCTCCTCGTATTCCACTCACTCCGCTCACCGTCCTCGGCACTGGCGCGATGGGCACCGCCCTCGTCCGCGCCTGGCTGGCCGCCGGCCACCCCGTGACCGTCTGGAACCGCACCCCCGCCCGCGCCGAGGCCCTGGCCGCCGAGGGCGCCACCGTCGCCCGCACCGCCGCCGAGGCGGTCTCGGCGAACCGCCTGGTGATCGTCTGCCTCCTGGACGACGCCTCGGTGGGCGCGGCCCTGGACGGCGTCGACCTGACCGGCCGTGACCTGGTCAACCTGACCACCGGCACCCCCGCCGACGGCCGCACCCGCGCCGCGTGGGCGACGGAGCGCGGGGCCCGCTTCCTGGACGGCGGCATCATGGCCGTACCGCCGATGATCGGCGACGCGGATGCGGGCGGCTACGTCTTCTACAGCGGCTCCCCCGCCCTCTTCACCGAGCACCGCGACACCCTCGCCGTCCCCGCCGGCACCCGCTACGTCGGCGAGGACCCGGGCTTCGCGGCCCTGCACGACGTGGCGCTGCTGAGCGCGATGACCGGCATGTTCGCGGGCGTCTCCCATGCCTTCGCCCTGATCCGGCGGGAGGACGTCGCGCCGAGCGACTTCGCACCGCTGCTGGCGTCCTGGCTCACCGCGATGGCCCCGTCCGTCCACCAGGCCGCCGCCCAACTGGAGAGCGGCGACTACGGCAAGGGCGTCGTCTCCAACCTCGCGATGCAGGTGGCGGGCAACGCGACCCTGCTGCGCACGGCGGAGGAGCAGGGGGTGAGCGCGGAGCTGCTGACGCCGTACACGGGGTTGATGGAGCGATGGCTCGCCGAGGGGCATGGGGAGGAGGACGGGATGGGGGTGGTGGAGCTGTGGGAGGT
>NZ_QHJH01000303.1 GCF_003947455.1 Streptomyces sp. WAC 04229
CGGCCGACGTGCCGAGGGGGCCGGGGGCCGGAGAGAAGCAGGGGGAAGCCGAGTCGGGCGCGTCAGGCGTCGGAGACGCCGTCGCGCTCGTACCGGTGCGGGTCGAGCAGTTCACCGGCCACGCCGGCGAAGACCAGGCCCGCGGCGATGAGCAGTCCGTGGGCCAGTACCAGACCGGTGGCCAGTGCGCACAGCGCGGCGGCGAGCAGGAGCCAGGCCCGCCCGTACCGGTACTCGCGGGGGCGGCGCGGGCGGCCGTCGGCGAGGGCCCGCGCGAAGTGGGGGTCCTCGCGGTGCAGACGGGACGCGATCTCGCTGAGCTGGTGGTCGTCGGGCACGGGCACGTTGCCCCCCTTCGGCGTCGGTTCGGGCCCGGGGCCGGGGAGTTGACCCCAGCCTCGCCCGCGGCGGATACCGGGCACCATCGGGATTGGTACCCAGATCCGGCGACGTCGGATGTGTAGGGAAACGTGCAGATCTTGTCGTGTACATCGATCAACGAGCTACGTACTTCCGTACCGGCCCGGCGGGCCTGCTGTGCCGCGAAGCCGCGGACGGCGGGTGACCTCCGTAGTCTGGGAGAAGATCTGCGTGTCCCGCGTGCTCGCGGGGGCCGACCCGGGAAGGACCGCATCGTGATCATCTTCGGCACCAAGGGATACCTCTACCAGCTCGCGATACTGACGCTCGTGTGCGGACAGTGCGGGAATCCCTCCGCGCACACGCTCAGGAAGCGCGTCACGAAGTTCACGCTGTTCTTCGTGCCGCTGTTCCCCTTCTCCACGAAGTACGCGACGCAGTGCACCTTCTGCGGCGCCGAGCAGCAGGTGACCAAGGAGCAGGCGGAGCAGCTCCAGTCGCAGGGTGGCATGGGCGGTCCCGGCGGCGGGCAGGGCGGGCAGCCGTACGGCGCCGCGCCGCAGCAGCCGTACCAGCAGCCCTGACCTGCGCCTTCGGGGGACGGCCGGCGGCCGGCCCCCGCCCGCGCGGTCAGCCCGTGATCTCCACCTTGCCGTTGCGGGAGTCGGCGCGGCCCGGGGCCGCCTCCGGTGCGTCCGGGCCGGCCGCGTCGGTGGAGCCCTTCGCGGTGATGCCCTTCAGCAGGGACGCCAGGTCGACGCCGGTGGTGGAGCCCAGCAGTTCCATGCCCTGCGCGACGTTGTCGGCGACCGTGCGGGACAGGCGGCTCGCGCCGTCCGTCGAGATCACCGTCATCTTGTCCACGGCCGACAGCGGCTCGGACGCCTTCGCCACCACCTGCGGCAGCACCTCGACCAGCATCTGGAGCACGGCGGCGTCGCCGTACCGGTCGAAGGCGTCGGCCTTCTTCTCCATCGCCTCGGCCTCGGCCGCGCCCTTCGCGCCGATCGCGGCGGCCTCCGCGTCGCCCTCCAGCCGCACGGCCTCGGCGATCGCCGCGCGCCGGGAACGCTCGGCCTCGCCCTGCTTGAGGCCCTCGATGGCCTCCGCCTCGGCCAGCGCGCCACGCCGCTGCTTCTCGCCCTCACCGGTGAGCCGGGCCCGCTCGGCCTCCGCCTGGGCGGCGGCGATCCCGGCGGAACGCTCGGCCTCGGCCTGCTTCACCCGCGCCACCCGGCGCGCCTCCGCCTCCTGCTCGGCGGCGTAGCGCTGGGCGTCGGCCGGCTTGCGCACCTCGGTGTCGAGCTGGCGGTCCTTCAGCGCGGCCTGCCGCTCGGCGACCTTCTCCTGCTCGGCGAGGATGTCCTGCTGCCGGGCCGCCTCGGCCAGCGGTCCGGCGGCGTTGGCGCGGGCGGACGCCTGGTCGGTCTCGGCCTTGATCTCGGCCTGCTTCAAGTAGAGCGTGCGCTGCGCGACCGCGATCTCCTCCTCGGCCTTCAGCCGCGCCTGCTCGGCCGCCCGCCGGGCCACGGCCTCGGCGATGTCGGCCTCCTGCCTGGCGCGGGCCGCCTCGGGACGGCCCAGGTCCTCCAGGTAGGAGCCCTCGGTGGTGATGTCCTGGATCTGGAAGGCGTCCAGGACCAGGCCCTGCCCGGACAGGCTCGCCTCCGCCTCCTCGGCCACCTGGCCGGCGAACGCGGCCCGGTCCCGGATGACGTCCTCGACCGACATCCGGCCGACGATCGCGCGCAGTGCGCCGGACAGCACCTCCTGCGTGAAGCCGACGATGCCGTCCTGCTGCATCAGGAAGCGCTGCGCGGCGGCGCGGATCGCGTCCTCCGTGCCGCCGACCTTGACGATCGCGACGCCCTCCAGGTGGGCCTTGACGCCGCGCAGCGTCACCGCGCCGCGCACGGCGACCGGGATGTGCCGGGAGGAGAGGTCGAGCGTGAACCGCTGCTGCACGAACGGCACGACGAACACGCCACCGCCGACCACGACCTTCTGGCCGCTGTTGTCGGTGAACACCCGGCCCGTCTCCGGGTCGGTGGACTTCTTGCCGCGGCGGCCGGTGACGATGAACGCCTCGCTCGGACCGGCCACCTTGTAGCGGCTGACCACCACGAGTGCGAGCAGCACCAGGAGTACGACGACTCCCAGCACCGCGATGACGACAGGACTCATGACAACGCCCCCGAATCACACAGAGATAGAGACAGAGAAGACAGAAATCGGAAGAGAAGGAGTGGAGATGGGGGTGGTCAGCGGTCCACCGGGCGGACCACGACCGACGTCCCCGTCGGCACCGCCTCGACCCACACCTCGGCGCCCCGCGCCACCGGCACCGCGCTGCGCGCCGCGCACTTCAACGGCTGCCCCGCGAGCCGCAGCAGCACCTCGCCGTAGCCCTCCGCCGGGATGGCGGTCACGACCTTGCCGGACGTGCCGAGCAGGTCGTTCGTGCTGGGTGTGACGGCGGTCTGGTCGCGCATCAGCGCACGGCTGAAGCGGTACGTCAGCCAGGCGGCGCCCACTCCCACGACCGCGCCGCCTGCGGCGGCCCCCGCCGGTCCGGCCCAGCCGGTGCCGAGGGCGATGGCGCCACCGAAGCCGGTCATCGCCGTGAATCCGGCGACGACCGGCAGCGACAGCCACCCCTCCAGGACGCCGTCCAGCGCACCGTCGAGCGCGCCTTCCAGCAGTCCGTCGAAGACCAGCGACAGGGCGAGCAGCACAACCCCCGTGATGCCGATTCCGAGAAACCAGGCCATGTGTGCCGTCCCCCTCCCACCCGTCGCTGAGCTCCGGTGAGAAGAATCCTCACATCGGGAGCCGGGGCGCGTCATTGCCGTGTTCCGGCAATCTTTATGCGTTCTTGATGCCGTCCTCGGCCTCTTCGGGCCCTCCTGGAACCGCGCCCGGCGCCTGTACTGTCCTTCTTCAAATGGGAACTCATACGGGGAGCGTTCCGAATCAGGTTCCGCAGGGCGACGCGTACGCGCACATGGTGGTGTGCGGTGACGACGGGCTGGCACATCGCCTCGCCGCCGAACTGCGCGGCGTCTACCGCGAACAGGTCACCCTCGTCGTCCCGCCCTCCGGGCGCAGGCTGCGGCAGCCGGTGGTCGGACGGGCCCGGGCGGCCTCGGCGGCGCTGCTGGACATGGTCAACGCGGCCGTCAACCGGAGCGGCAACGGCGACCAGGGCGGCGCGGGTCGCGAAGGCGCGGGCCGTGAAGGCACAGGGCGCGAACTGGAAGCCACCGAGCCGACCGAGGACGTGCTCGCCGACGCCGGCGTGGAGCGGGCCGGCGCGCTGGCGCTGGTGTACGACGACGACGAGACCAACATCCGCGCGGCCCTGACCGCCCGTCGGCTCAACCCCCGGCTGCGGCTGGTGCTGCGCCTGTACAACCGGCGCCTGGGCCAGCACATCGAGGATCTCCTCGACCAGAGCGCCGCACTGGCGACCGGTGGCGGGGGTGCCACCGGGCCGGACGCCGCCGAGTCCTCCACGACCGTGCTGTCCGACGCCGACACGGCCGCGCCCGCGCTGGCGGCCACCGCGCTCGTCGGCACCAGCAAGATCGTGGAGACCGACGGCCTGCTGCTGCGCGCGGTGGAACGGAACCCGCCGCTGCCCGGCCAGGTCGCCGACCCCGGTCTGTGCACCCTCGCACTGCTCTCCGCGACCAGCAACGACCCGGCCGGGGCGGACGGTTCGGAGGACAGCGGCGAGGGTCCGCAGCTGCTGCCCGACGCGGCGGCGGTCCAGGCGGCGACCGGGCGCGGGACCGTGGCGCTGGAGCAGGTGTCGTACTCCGGACCGTCGCTGCCCGCCGGACGCGCGAGCGTGCCGCCGTTCGCCGAGCTGTTCTCGCGACGGCTGCGGTGGTCGCTGGCCGGTCTGGCGGCGTGCGTGGTCGCGCTCGCCGTGGCGCTGATGGTGGTCACGGACGACCATCCGGTGCACGCGACGTACGTGACGCTGCTCGACCTCTTCTCCATCAACGAACCCGCCCACAACGCGGACATCGGCCGTCAGATCCTTCAACTTCTCTCCGGGTTCGTGGGACTGCTGTTGCTTCCGGTGCTGCTGGCGGCCGTACTCGAGGCCCTGGGGACCTTCCGTACCGCTACGGCGTTGCGGAAGCCGCCGCGCGGGATCGGCGGGCACGTCGTCCTGCTGGGTCTCGGCAAGATCGGCACGCGGGTGCTGACACGGCTGCGGGAGATGGACATCCCGGTGGTGTGCGTCGAGGCCGATCCCGAGGCGCGGGGGCTGGCGACCGCCCGGCGGCTGCGGGTGCCGGTGGTGCTCGGGGACGTGACGCAGGAGGGGGTGCTGGAGGCCGCGAAGATCCAGCGCGCGCACTCGCTGCTCGCGCTGACCAGCGTGGACACCACCAACCTGGAGGCGGTGCTCTACGGGCGGTCCGTACGGTCGGGACTGCGGGTGGTGCTGCGGCTGTACGACGACGACTTCGCGACCGCCGTGTACCGCACTCTGCGTGCCGCCCATCCCGGTGCGCTCACCCGGAGCAGGAGCGTGACGCATCTGGCGGCGCCGTCCTTCGCCGGGGCGATGATGGGCCGTCAGATTCTGGGCGCGATACCCGTGGAGCGGCGGGTGCTGCTGTTCGCCGCGGTGGAGGTGGCGGGGCATCCGCAGCTGGAGGGCCGGACGGTCGGCGAGGCCTTCCGGGCGGGGGCGTGGCGGGTGCTGGCGCTGGAGGTGGCGGACGAGGGGTCCGACCGGGGGTCCGCCTCCGGCGACGGTGAGGGGGACGAGGAGGCCGAGGTGGCTCGGGAGTCCCGGTTGGTCTGGGATCTGCCCGACACCTATGTCCTCCGGGGTGAGGACCGGG
>NZ_QHJH01000304.1 GCF_003947455.1 Streptomyces sp. WAC 04229
CGCGGAGACCACACCCCGCCGCCCGGACCGGAGCGGGCTGCTGCGCACGGTGCTCAGGCGCCTGGCCACCGCGCTGTTCGTCCTGCTGTGCACCGCGACGGTCTCCTTCTTCCTGGTACGGCTCTCCGGCGACCCCGTGAAGATCCTGCTGCCGCCCGACGCCACCGCCGAGCAGGAGAACGTGCTGCGCGCCTCCCTCGGACTGGACCAGCCGCTGTTCGCGCAGTACCTCGACTACCTCTGGGGACTGCTCCGCCTCGACTTCGGCGACTCCCTGGTCTACGGCCAGCCGGTGAGCGAGATCCTCGCCGACCGGCTGCCCGCCACCATCGAACTGGCCGCCGCCGCCCTCGCGGTGACCCTCGTCGTCGCCGTCCCGGCGGGCATCTTCGCCGCCATGCGCCGCGGGCGCGGCTCCGACCACACCGTGATGACCGGCGTCCTGCTGGGCCAGTCCACCCCGCCGTTCTGGGTCGGCATCCTGCTCATCCTGGTCTTCGCCGTCTGGCTGCACGCCCTGCCCGCCTCCGGCTACGGCACCTTCGCCAACCTCGTCCTGCCGGCCGTCACCCTCGCCGTCTACTCCGTCGCCGTCGTCGCGCGCCTGCTGCGCTCCTCGCTGATCGACGTCCTCTCCTCCGACCACATCCGCAGCGCCCGCGCCAAGGGCTTCGGCCCCCTGAAGGTGGTGCTCAGGCACGGACTGCGCAACGCCTCGCTGCCGGTGGTGACCGTCGTCGGCCTGGAGGTCGGCAACCTGCTCGGCGGGGCGATCCTCACCGAACGGGTCTTCTCCTGGCCCGGAGTCGGCCAGCTGACCGTCGAGGCGATCTCCAACCGCGACTTCCCGCTCGTCCAGGCCACCGTCCTGTTCTTCGCCGCAACCTTCGTCGTGGTGAACCTGCTCGTCGACCTCTCCTACAGCTTCCTCGACCCGAGGGTGAGGACGTCACGATGACCGTCATGTCACCGGCCGCCACCGACCGGACCCCGGCCGAGGCACCGTCCGGCGGCTCGGGCCCCGCCGTCCTGCGGGCCCTGCTGCGCAACAAGCTCGCCGTCGCGGCCCTGGCCGTGCTCGCGCTGCTGCTGCTCGCCGCCCTGTTCGCACCCCTGATCGCCCCCTACGACCCCAACGCGCAGAACCTGCTCCTCCGCCTGCGGCCCCCCGCCTGGCAGGAGGGCGGCAGCGGCGCCCACCTCCTGGGCACCGACCAGCTCGGGCGCGACATGCTCTCCCGCGTCATCTTCGGTGCCCGGGTCTCCCTGCTCGTCGGCGCCGGCGCGGCGCTCCTCGCCGGAGTCATCGGCACCGTCGTGGGACTGTCCTCCGGGTACTTCGGCGGCTGGGCCGACCGCACCCTCATGCGGCTCGCCGACGTCCAGCTGGCCTTCCCGTCGCTGCTGCTGGCCCTCGCCATCGTCGGCTTCCTCGGCTCGGGCCTGTGGTACGTGATCCTGGTGCTCGGCTTCACCGGCTGGGTCTCCTACGCCCGCGTCGTGCGCTCCGAGGTGATGTCCCTGCGCACCCGCGACTTCGTCACCGAGGCCCGCGCGATCGGCGTCACCGACGTCACCATCATGCGCCGCCACCTGCTGCCCAACGTGATGGCCCCGCTGGCCACCATCGGCACCCTGCACGTCGCCGCCGCCATCGTCGCCGAGGCCTCCCTGAGCTATCTCGGCCTGGGTGTGCCCAAGGAGACGGTCACCTGGGGCGGCATGCTCTCCGACGGCCAGCTCTACCTGGGTACGTCCTGGTGGGTCGCCGTCTTCCCCGGTGTCGCCCTGATGCTCACCTCCCTCGCCATCAACATCACCGGCGACGCCCTCAGGGACGTCGCGGACCCGAAGGCCTACCGCCGATGAGCCTCGACCGACCGACCACGCCACCGCCGCTGCTGGAGATAGCCGGCCTCAGCGTCGACTTCCGCCTGGAGAACTCCGTCGTCCACGCCGTCCAGGACGTCTCCCTGCACGTCCACGCCGGTGAAACCCTCGCCGTCGTGGGGGAGTCGGGCAGCGGCAAGAGCGCCACCGCCCTCTCCGTGCTGCGCCTCAACCCGAGCCCGCCGTGCGTCTACGCGAGCGGCGAGATCCGCTTCGACGGACGCGACCTGCTGAAACTCACCGAGAAGGACCTCGGACGGGTCCGCGGCCGCGACATCGCCATGGTCTTCCAGGACCCGATGACCTGCCTCGACCCCCTCCAGCGGGTCGGCGCCCAGGTCGCCGAGGTACTCGGGCACCACACCGGCATGTCCCGCGCCGAGGCGAAGGAGGCCGCGCTGGCCGCCCTCGACGAGGTCGGCATCCCCGACCCGGCCCTGCGCTACCGCCAGTACCCGCACGAACTCTCCGGAGGACTGCGCCAGCGCGTGATGATCGCGACGGCGCTGGTCGCGCGGCCCCGCGTGCTCATCGCCGACGAGCCGACCACGGCCCTGGACGTCACCGTGCAGCGCCAGATCCTCGACCTGCTCGTCACCCTCCAGCACAAGCACGACATGGCCGTCGTGCTGATCACCCACGACCTCGCCGTCGTCGCGGAGACCGCCGACCGCGTCGCGGTCATGAACCAGGGCCGCGTCGTCGAGACCGGCGACGTCCTCGACGTCTTCGACCGCCCGGCCGACGACTACACCCGCAAGCTGCTGGCGGCCACCCCGCGACTGGAGGCGGCATGACCACGCAAGCCACCGGAGCCACCGCACCCGCACCCGCGTCCGCCGAGGTCCTCCTGGAACTCGTCGGACTGCGCAAGGAGTTCGGCACGCACGGAACGACCGCCGCCGTCGACGACGTGTCGCTCGAAGTCCGCGAGGGCGAGACCCTCGCCCTCGTCGGCGAGTCCGGCTGCGGCAAGACCACCCTGACCCGGCTGCTGCTGCGGCTCCTCGAACCCACCGCCGGCAGCGTCCGCTTCGACGGACAGGACCTCGCCGCCCTCTCCGCGCCCGAACTGCGCGCCGTGCGACGGCAGATGCAGGTCGTCCTCCAGGACCCCTACTCCAGCATGAACCCGCGCATGCGCATCACGGACATCGTCGCGGAACCCCTCGTCACCCACGACCCCGAGGCGCGCGGACGGCGCGCACGGCCCCGTACCCGCGAACGCGTCGGTGAACTCCTGGAGGCGGTGGGCCTGGACGCCGGTATCCAGGACCGCTACCCGCACGAGTTCTCCGGCGGACAGCGCCAGCGCGTCTCGATAGCGCGGGCCCTGGCCCTGCGCCCCCGCCTCCTCGTCCTGGACGAACCGACCAGCGCCCTGGACGTCTCCGTGCAGGCGACGGTCCTCGACCTGCTGGCCGACCTCCAGCGACGGCTCGGGCTGACCTACGTGTTCGTCTCCCACAACCTCGCCGTCGTCGGACAGGTCGCCGACCGGGTCGCCGTGATGCGCCGGGGGCGCCTGGTCGAGGTCGGCGACACGGCGGAGGTACTGCGCTCACCGCGCCACCCCTACACGCGGCAACTGCTGGACGCCGTACCCGTCCTCGACCCGCGCAAGGGGCGCCGCGCGGCACAGCGGGCCGCCTCGCCGACGGACGGGGCGAGCCGATGACCGGCACTGCCCTACAGGTGCGACAGCACCAGACCCGCACCGCCGAGCAGCGCGACGTCGTCGACGGCGGCGGTGCCCACCAGCACCCGGGGCTGCTCGGCCTCGGTGAAGGCGACGGCCTCGCGCAGCCGCTCCTCCACCACGGTCCGGAAGCGCTCACCGCCGTCACGCGCCTCACCGTGCAGGATGAAGAGACCGGGCGCGAACAACTGCTGCACGTTCACCAGACCCAGCGCGAGGTTGTGCGCGTACTCCTCCACCACCCGTCCGGCGAGCGCGTCCCCGCCGTTCACCAGCGCCTCCAGCGACACCGCCGGGCCGAGGCCCGCCTCCCGCGCCCGGGCGCGCAGCCAGCCGGTGGTGGCCACCGTCTTCCAGCAGCCCCGGCTGCCGCACGTGCAGCGCTCACCGCTGGCCGACACGGTCATGTGCGCGCCGCTGCGCCCGCCGGGCGGGGCCATCACCTCGCCGTCGTACAGGACACCGACCCCGAGCACTTCGCCCGTCGACACCGAGGCGAAGGTGCGCCGCCCGCGGCCCGCGCCGAACCAGCGGTCGCCGAGCACCTGGAGGCGCGCCCGGTGCTCCACCCGCACCCCGGCGCCGGTGAGCGCGCCGAGCCGCTCCGTCACCGGATAGCCGTGCAGGGCGGGCACGTCGTTCACCTCCAGGATCAGCCCCGTGCGGGGGTCCACCAGCCCCGCCGCGGCCACGCCGATCCCCTGGAGGCCGTGCGCGGCGAAGACACCGGCCGCCTCCGCCAGCGCCGCGTCGATGTCCGCGGGCGTCGCGGCGGCCGCGTCGTACGACGACTCGGCGCGGTCCAGCACCCGGCCCGCCACGGACAGCACGGCCGCTCTGACCCGGCCGGGCACCAGCTCGACGGCGCCCAGCCGCCGCGGCGCGGGCGGCGCGGCCGGTCGCGGCAGGGCCGCGGGGACCAGTCGCAACGGAGAACTTTTGTGGACCATGCGCCGACTCTGCCACGGCCCCGTTTCGGAGAGGTAGCACCGTGAGCCAATCGAGACTGACCGAACTCACCTGGCGCGAGGTCCGCCGGGCCGGTGAGCGGGGCATCGCCCTGCTGCCCATCGGCTCGCAGGAGCAGCACGCCGGGCACCTGCCCATGGGCACCGACACCCTCCTGGTCGAGGAGGTCGTGGACCGGGCGCTGGCCCTCCTCTCGCGGGAGGCGGCCGCACCCGAGGTCGTACGCCTGCCGGCGCTGCCCTTCGGCCACAGCCCGCACCACCTGTTCGCCGCCGCCGTCTCGCTCTCCGCGGCCACCCTGGGCGCGGTCCTCGACGACGTCCTCGACTCGCTCGTGACCAGCGGACACCACCGGGTGATGGTCGTGAACGGCCACGGCGGCAACGACGAGATCATGCGGCTCGCCGTGAAGCGGTTCGCGCTGCGCGCCCGGGTGACCGTCGCCGCCTGTTCGTACTGGACCCTGACCGCGGGCGAGGACGGGGCGGGCCGGCCGGACGTCACCCCGGGGCACGCCGGATGGTTCGAGACCTCACTGATGCTCGCCGCCCACCCCCGACTGGTGCGCACGCCCGTGCCCGCCCCGTCCTCGCC
>NZ_QHJH01000305.1 GCF_003947455.1 Streptomyces sp. WAC 04229
GTGGCGGGGCGCCAGGCGGGCGGGCCGTAGCGCCGCCAGATCTCGTCCCAGCGACCGAGCCGGCCGACGCCGACCATGATGATGCCGGCGATCAGGGCGTAGTAGGCGTAGACGGCCACGACCGAGCCGAAGCTGTGCGGCTCGGCCCAGGAGTCCGGGATCATCGCGTACAGGGGCAGCAGCCACCAGCCGCCCAGGTAGCCGTTCCACAGCAGGGACCAGATCAGCCAGCCCACCAGGAAGGCGATCACCGCCCCGCTCACCAGCTGCCGTCCCGGCACCCGCTCGGGCTCCTCCGCCGGTCGCGGCCGGTGTCCGAACCGCCACACGCCGGGCAGCGCCTCCGGCCGCGGGGTGCGCAGCCAGGACAGGAACGCGGATCCGTCGGGCAAGGGCGGCACGCCCGGCGTCCCCGGTGCCCGGGAGGGCCGCGGCGGCACCCCGGGCACCTCGGGAGGCCCCGCCGGACGCGGCACAGGATTCGCATGCGTACCCCGCGCGTCCCGGTTCCCGTCGCTGTCCATCGCCCTTGCCCCCTGACCAGCCGCTCCGTCCACCATCAGCGAGCCAATCTAACGCCCTCCCAGGGGGAGTTCACCGCTTACGCGGCCGGGCCCGCCCCGACGTGTCCCGATGTCGCCGTACCCGCCAGGCGTCCGACACCTGTCCAGGACGGACAACCGACACCACGGACAACGCCCACATGGAGCATGCCCACCCCACCCCACCGGTCCTAGCCTGCGAGAAAAGAAGGCAAGAGTCCGCAAGATCCCGCAAGCCCCAGGAGCCCTCATGACCGCACTTCCGCAGGAGCGCCGCGTCGTCACCGCCATCCCCGGCCCGAAGTCGCAGGAGCTGCAGGCCCGGCGCACGGCCGTGGTCGCGCAGGGTGTGGGCTCCGTCCTGCCCGTCTTCACCGCGCGCGCCGGCGGCGGCATCATCGAGGACGTCGACGGCAACCGCCTGATCGACTTCGGTTCCGGCATCGCCGTGACCTCGGTCGGCGCCTCCGCCGAGGCGGTCGTACGCAAGGCGTCCGCGCAGCTCGCGGACTTCACCCACACCTGTTTCATGGTGACGCCGTACGAGGGCTACGTCGCCGTCGCCGAGGCGCTGGCCGAGCTGACGCCGGGCGACCACGCCAAGAAGTCCGCGCTCTTCAACAGCGGCGCCGAGGCCGTCGAGAACGCCGTCAAGATCGCCCGCGCGTACACCAAGCGGCAGGCGGTCGTCGTCTTCGACCACGGCTACCACGGCCGGACCAACCTGACGATGGCGCTGACCGCGAAGAACATGCCGTACAAGCACGGCTTCGGTCCCTTCGCGCCCGAGGTCTACCGCGTCCCGGTCGCCTACGGCTACCGCTGGCCGACCGGTCCGGAGAACGCCGGCCCGGAGGCCGCCGCCCAGGCGATCGACCAGATCAGCAAGCAGGTGGGCGCGGAGAACGTGGCCGCGATCATCATCGAGCCGGTGCTCGGCGAGGGCGGCTTCATCGAGCCGGCCAAGGGCTTCCTGCCCGCCGTCAGCCAGTTCGCCGAGGACAACGGCATCGTCTTCGTCGCCGACGAGATCCAGTCCGGCTTCTGCCGCACCGGCCAGTGGTTCGCCTGCGAGGACGAGGGCATCGTCCCGGACCTGATCACGACCGCGAAGGGCATCGCGGGCGGTCTGCCGCTGGCCGCGGTCACCGGCCGCGCCGAGATCATGGACGCCGCGCACTCCGGCGGCCTCGGCGGCACCTACGGCGGCAACCCGGTGGCCTGCGCCGGCGCGCTCGGCGCCATCGAGACGATGAAGGAGCTGGACCTCAACGCCAGGGCGAAGCACATCGAGGCGGTCATGAAGTCCCGCCTCACCGCCATGGCGGAGAAGTTCGACATCATCGGCGACGTCCGGGGCCGCGGCGCGATGATCGCCGTGGAGCTGGTCAAGGACCGCGCCACCAAGGAGCCGAACCCGGAGGCGACCGCCGCGCTCGCCAAGGCCTGCCACGCCGAGGGCCTGCTGGTCCTGACCTGTGGCACCTACGGCAACGTGCTGCGTTTCCTGCCGCCGCTGGTGATCGGCGAGGACCTGCTGAACGAGGGCCTCGACATCATCGAGCAGGGCTTCGCGGGCCTGTAGGACGGGCAGGTGCGCGAGCACCCGAACGCGCATCTGAGCTGCGTTTCGCACGCCTGACGTGGGGAGCGGCAGAGCGTGTGAAGAAGGTGTGCGGGGTGGATGGCAGGACGCCGATGCCCCTGTCCTGAGCGCACCCCCTGCCGTAGGTTCTACGCAGATGAGAGATACACCCCGCCCACAGGGGACTGTGGGCGGATCTCAGGCCGCGGCTTCCCCAGCTTCGACCTGGTCGTGCCTCGCGCACACAGCCGGAACCCGCGGGTTCCGGGTCTCCTCACCGATCGGACGGTCGCCCGCCCCAAACCCCCCGGGGCGCGCGGCGTTCCGGTCAGGACGGCCGCCCTGGCACCCGGGACGGCGGTTCACCGAAGGGCCGGCACACTCCCCCCCCTTGTGCCGGCCCTTCGGTGTGTTTGCCAAGCTGTGCGCCATGCTGCTGCTCGGGCTCCCCGTCCTCCTCTTCGCGCTGATCACCTGGCAGGTCGTCGCCGACGGCCCGCTGGTCGGCGTGGACGAGCGGCTGAGCCGGGCGCTCGTCCGTCCGGACCGCCTCTCCGAGCTGCTCGCCGATCTCGGCAACGTGCAGGTCGCCGTGCCCGTTCTCGCCGTCGCGCTGGCGTACGTCGCGTGGCACGGGCGGGCGCGGGGTGCGGACCGCTGGTGGCTGCCGCCGCTGGCGGGTGCCCTGGCCATGGCACTGGTGCCGGCGCTGGTGGCCCCGCTGAAGGCGTGGACCGACCGCCCGGGCACCCCGGCGGTGCCGCCGGCCGTCGGCTACTACCCCTCCGGCCACACCGCCACGGCGCTCGTCGCGTACGGCGCGGCGACGCTGCTGCTGTCCGGCGCGCTGCGTTCGCCGGCCGTACGCCGTGTGCTGGTCGTGCTCTGCGCGCTCCTCGTCCTGGGCGCCTCCTACGGGCTGGTGCGCCGGGGATACCACTGGCCGCTGGACGTGGTGGCCAGCTGGTGCCTGGGGGCGGTGCTGCTGGCCGGGGTGGGGCGGACGGCCGGGGTGGGGCGGACGGCCGGGGTGCGGCGGACGGAGGCCCGGCCGCACTCCGGGGGCGGTCAGCCGAAGTAGGCGTCGAAGTTCTTCATGAACTCCCAGTTCCCGAACCGGTCCCAGTTGATCGACCACGTCATCAGGCCGCGCAGCTCCGGCCAGGTGCCGTGGGTCGTGTAGGAGCCGCAGTCGGTCTTCTCGGTGAGGCAGTTCAGCGCCTTGTTCACCTCGGCCGGGGAGACGTGTCCGTTGCCCGCGTTGACGGAGGCGGGCATGCCGATCGCGACCTGGTCGGGGCGCAGCGGCGGGAAGACGTTGGCCGCGTCGCCGGCGACCGGGAAGCCGGTGAGGAGCATGTCGGTCATCGCGATGTGGAAGTCGGCGCCGCCCATGGAGTGGTACTGGTTGTCGAGGCCCATGATCGGGCCCGAGTTGTAGTCCTGGACGTGCAGCAGGGTGAGGTCGTCGCGCAGGGCGTGGATGACCGGGAGGTAGGCGCCGGCCCGCGGGTCCTGCCCGCCCCACTTGCCGGTGCCGTAGTACTGGTAGCCGAGCTGGACGAAGAAGGTCTCGGGGGCCATGGTCAGCACGAAGTCGTCGCCGTACTTGGCCTTGAGGGTCTTCAGGGCCGAGATCAGGTTGACGATGACGGGCGTCTTCGGGTTCTTGAAGTCCGTGTCGTCGGCGTTCAGCGACAGCGAGTGGCCCTCGAAGTCGATGTCGAGGCCGTCGAGGCCGTATGTGTCGATGATCGCGGAGACGGAGGAGACGAACTTGTCGCGGGCGGCGGCGGTGGTGAGCTGCACCTGGCCGTTCTGGCCGCCGATGGAGATCAGGACCTTCTTGCCCGCCGCCTGCTTGGCCTTGATCGCCGCCTTGAACTCGGCGTCGCTCTCCACGTTCGGGCACTCGGCGACGGGGCAGCGGTCGAAGCGGATGTCGCCGGAGGTGACCGAGGTGGGTTCGCCGAAGGCCAGGTCGATGACGTCCCAGCTGTCGGGCACGTCGGCCATCCGCGTGTAGCCGGACCCGTTGGCGAAGCTGGCGTGGAGGTAGCCGACCAGGGCGTGGGCCGGGAGGTCGCCGGACCCGCCGCCGTCCGGGCGCTCGGCGGTGGTGGCGGTGACCGTCGCCGAACGGGCCGACTCACCGGCGTCGTTGACGGCGGCGACCTGGAAGGCGTACGCCGTCGAGGGGTCAGGCCGGTGACGGTGGTGGAGGTGCCGGTGACCGTGCTGACGCGGGTGCCGTCGCGGTAGACGGCGTAGCCCGTCGCGCCGGGGACGGGCGACCAGCTCAGCGCGACGCCGGTCGACGTGACGGAACCGGCCGTCAGGCCGCCGGGGACCGCCGGGGGCTGGCCCGCCTCGCCGCCCGGGCCGGTGAGCGAGATGTCGTCGGCGTGGTAGGCGCCGGTGCCGTACCAGCCGTGGGTGTAGACCGTGACGCGGGTGGTGGACGGGCCGGTGCGGAAGGTGGTCGTCAGGCGCTGCCAGTCGGGGGCGGACTGGGCCCAGGTGGAGACGTCGGTGGTGCCGGTGCCGCTCGCGCCGAGGTAGACGTAGGTGCCGCGGACGTATCCGGAGAGGGTGTACTGCGAGTCGGGTTTCACGGTCACCGTCTGCGCGCAGCGGGCGTTGTCGGCGCCGGCCGGGGTGGCTTTGAGGGCCCCCGTGCCGCTGCGCACGGGCGCGCCGACGACCGCGCCCGCCGTGCAGGTCCAGCCGTCCAGGGCGGACTCGAAGCCGCCGTTGCGCGCGAGGTCCGCGTCGGCCGCACGGGCGGCCGACGTGAGCGCGGTCAGTCCGGACGCGGCGAGTGCCGCGGCGGTGAGCAGGGTGACGAGGGGGCGACGGGCGAGCGGTCTGGAGCGTTCCACAAGTGCCTCCGGACATGGGGGAGATGGGGAGGGTGGAGCGCGCCCAACTTGGTCCAGACCAATTCGCTTGTCAACCCCTTGCGCTGCTCACATCCCTCCCTCCTCC
>NZ_QHJH01000306.1 GCF_003947455.1 Streptomyces sp. WAC 04229
CCGGCACGGAGTACGGCAGCATGGGCGCCGAACCGCGCCGCCGCCCGGCGCCCCGTGTCACCGAGAGGACCCGCATGTCCGCGCCGCCCGCCCCCGACGCCCTGGCCGCCTTCGAGGCCGCCAAGGGGTTCATGCCCGTGCACGAGGGCCGCGCGCTGCACGCCGCCGCCGTGGAGGCGGGCCGGCTCGGGCTGCCGCTGCTGGAGGTCGGCACGTACTGCGGACGCTCCACCGTCCTGCTCGCAGACGCGGCCCGCCGGGCCGGGGTCACCGCGCTGACCGTCGACCACCACCGGGGCAGCGAGGAGCAGCAGCCCGGCTGGGACTACCACGACCCGGAGACGGTCGATCCCGAGCTGGGCGTCATGGACACCCTCCCCACCTTCCGCCGCACCCTGCACCGGGCCGGTCTGGAGGAGCACGTGGTCGCCCTCGTCGGCCGCTCGCCCCAGGTCGCGGCCCTCTGGAACTCCCCCCTCGGCCTCGTCTTCGTCGACGGCGGCCACACCGACGAGCACGCCAACGCGGACTACGAGGGCTGGGCACCCCACGTGGCCGACGGCGGCCTCCTCGTCATCCACGACGTCTTCCCGCACCCGGCCGACGAGTTCACCGGCCAGGCCCCGTACCGCGTCTACCTCAGGGCCCTCGCGTCCGGCGCCTTCACGGAGGTCTCCGCGACCGACTCGCTGCGCGTCCTGCGGCGAACGGGCGCGGGGATCTGAGGGCACGGTTAGAGTCGCTGACGTGTCGTACACAGGCCCCGATCTCGAACCTCCCCGGCCCCGTCGCTCCCCGCTGCGCCGCCCGCTGACCGTGGCGGTCGCCGCGCTGGTGCCCGGGGCGTTGCTCGGGTGGGGGGTGTACGCGGCGGTCGGCGGCTCCGACGACGGCGGGGACGCGGCCGGTGCGCGCACGTCCTCGGCGGCACCCTCCCAAGGCACGGCCTCCGCGGGCGACGACGCCAAGAAGCCCGCGGACTCCTCGCCCTCCGCCACCGGGAGGCCGACCGCGTCCTCCTCCCCCTCCAAGTCCGCGCCCGTCGGGGCCTCCGGGCCGCTCAAGGGGAAGGTCGTCGTCATCGACCCCGGGCACAATCCGGGCAACTTCCAGCACACGTCGGAGATCAACCGGAAGGTGAACGTCGGCACGCACTGGAAGGAGTGCGACACGACGGGCACCGCCACCAACGCGGGCTATCCCGAGGCGAAGTTCACCCTCGACGTCGCCCACCGGCTGCGCACGCTGCTGGAGGAGCAGGGCGCCACGGTGAAACTGACGCAGGACGGCGACCGTTCGTACGGCCCCTGCGTGGACGAGCGGGCCCGGATCGGCAACGAGGCGGACGCGGACGCCGCGATCTCGATCCACGCCGACGGGTCGGGGGCCGGCAACCGCGGCTTCCACGTGATCCTGCCGGGCGCGGTGCACGACGGCGACGCGGACACCCGCGCCATCGTCGCGCCCTCCGCCGAACTCGGCGAGCGCGTCGCGGGCAACTTCGTGCGCGCCACGGGCGGCGCGCCGTCCAACTACGTGGGCGACGGCACCGGCCTGGTCACGCGCACGGACCTGGGCGGTCTCAATCTGTCAACGGTTCCCAAGGTGTTCATCGAGTGCGGCAACATGCGCGACGACCAGGACGTGGCGCTGCTGACCAGCGGCACATGGCGGCAGAAGGCGGCGCAGGGGATGTCTGATGGAATCGTGAGTTTCCTGCGCGGGTAGTGATCAGCGTTCCCCTCCCTGCGGACAGCCCCGATGCGCGGACGATAGTGTCGTCCCTACGATGAGGGGCCACCCCCGCGCTTCACACCGGAACCTTTCGGCGCCATCGTGACAGCGACGCCTCTATTGACGACGAGACGACCTACGAAGGACCTGAAGTGAATATCCGCTCCCTCACTCGAGGCGACGGCGTGGTGATCGGAGCAGCGGTTCTGCTGTTGATCGCGTCGTTCCTCGACATCTACTCGCTCGACGGTGCCTCGGACAGCGCCGACATCCCCAGCCTGTGGGGCAGTGGGCCGGTCGTGCTCGGTGTCGTCCTGGCAGGCGTCATCGGCGCCGCGCTCATCGTGGTGGCCCGCGCGATGCCGCAGCCCAAGAAGGTGGCCGGTCTCGACCTCGGCCAGTTCGGCATCGCCTTCACGGTCTTCGCGGCCTGGAGCGCGCTCGGCAACATCTTCGACCCGGCGGGTGCCTTCGACGGCGAGGGCGGCTTCGTGGACGAGCTCGGCGCCGGCCTGGGCCTGATCCTGGCTCTCATCGCCACGCTGGTCATGGCCGCCGCCGCGGTGGCCACTCCGCTGGTCCCCGCCCTCAAGGGCGCCCTGATCCCGGCCGCGCGTCCGGCCGCCCCGCAGCCCTACGGCGGCCAGCCGCAGGGCGGTTACGGCTACCCCGGCGCGCAGCAGCAGCCGTACGGCGGCCAGCCGGGCCAGCCGGGTCAGCCGGGTCAGCCCTTCGGCGGTCAGCCGCAGCCGGGTCAGGCCCAGCCGCAGCCGCAGGCCCCGCAGCAGGCCCAGGCGCAGGCGCAGCCGGCCGGGGACTTCTCCCCGTTCTGGTTCGCCGTGCCGGTGCCGCGTCCGCTGTTCGCGGAGGACGGCTCGCCCACGCCGATCGCCGAGCTGGCGCCGGGCACCTGGTACCTGGCCGTCGAGCAGCGCGGTGCCAACCTGGTCGCGCAGACGCAGGACGGCCGCCGCGGCGTCCTCCAGGACACGTCGGGCATCCAGCGCGGCTGACCCGCCCGCATCACCCGCACCCCGACGGCCCTCCGCCCGGACCCGGTTCCGGACGGAGGGCCGTCGGCGTAGGTTTCCGCCGGGCTTCCGGGGCCATACGCAAGGCATGTCTAGATCTCACGGTTCCAGTTCCGCGGGCAGGGCCATAGCCGTCGTCGCCGACATCATGGCCTTCATCCTCGGCCTGTGGATTCTGATGTACCTGTTGGACGCCAACCGGGCCAACGACCTGGTCCAGTTCGTCCATGACGCGGCCAACTGGCTGGCCGGCTGGTCGCGTGACCTCTTCACCTTCGACGAGGACTGGGCCCGCGTGGTCGCCGGCTACGGCCTGGCCGCCGTGGTCTACCTCTTCATCGGCCACGCCATCGCCAACCGCGTCGGCCGCCGCTGAGCGTTCGTCTTCGGCGAGGACCGGCCGGGTACGGCGCCGCGGCGTGCTCAGACGCAGCAGTCCGGGTCCAGCCCCCTCGGCAGGTGGTCGCCGGAGAAGACCTGGCAGGTGGCCTCGTGGCCGCCGAGGGCGGCGACGGCCAGGAGCAGGGAGCCGGCCGTCCAGGTGGTGAGTTCGCGGGGCCAGATGGCCTGGTCCTCGAAGACGTAGCCCGTCCAGTAGAGGCCGCTGTCGGGGTCGCGCAGGTGCTGGATGGACTGGAGGATCTCCAGGGCGTGGTCGGACTCGCCCACCGCCCACAGGGCGAGGGCGAGTTCGGCCGACTCGCCGCCCGTGACCCAGGGGTTGGGGACGACGCAGCGCACGCCGAGGCCGGGGACGACGAAGCGGTCCCAGCTCTCCTTGATGCGGGACCTGGCCTCCGTGCCGGTCAGCGCGCCGCCCAGCACCGGGTAGTACCAGTCCATCGAGTACCGGCCCTTGTCCAGGAACCGCTCCGGGTGACGCCGGATGGCGTGCCGCAGCGCGCCCGCCGCCAACTCCCAGTCGGGCTGCGGCTCCTCACGCTGCTCGGCGATCGCGAGCGCGCAGCGCAGCGCGTGGTGGACGGAGGAGCTGCCGGTCAGCAGCGCGTCCTTGGTGGCCGTGCCGTCCTCGTCGCGCCGCCAGCCGATCTGCCCGCCGGGCTGCTGGAGCCGCAGCACGAACTCGACCGCCGCGTGGACGACGGGCCACATCCGCTCCAGGAACGTGTCGTCGCCGGTGGCGAGGTAGTGGTGCCAGACGCCGACGGCGATGTAGGCGACGAAGTTGGTCTCGCGGCCCCGGTCGGTGACGTCGGCGAAGTCCCCGTCGGCGTAGGCGGCGTACCAGGAGCCGTCCGCGTTCTGGTGGCGGGCCAGCCACGCGTACGCCCGCTCGGCGGCCTCGTGCTCGTCGGCCGCGTCCAGGGCCATCGCCGCCTCGACGTGGTCCCAGGGGTCGAGATGGTGCCCGCGGAACCACGGGATCGCCCCGTCCTCGCGCTGCACGGCGAGGATGCCGCGGACGGTCCCGGCGGCCTCGGCGTCGGTGAGGACGCCGGGCAGGACGAGGTGCTCGGTGCGGGGCGTGCGAGGACCGCGGGGCGATGTCACGCGGCGTCCACCGGCGGCAGGTGCGGCTTGGTCGCGTACGCCACGAAGCTCTTGCCGATCAGCGGGTTCAGCGCCTGCTCGGCGACCCGTGTCGCCAGCGGCTTCTTCATGATGTCCCAGACCAGCAGCTTGTGGTACGTCCGCACCGGCAGCGCCTTGTCGTTGTCGACGCCGAACGCGCACTTCAGCCACCAGTACGGCGAGTGCAGCGCGTGCGCGTGGTGGCTGCCGTAGGGGCGCAGGCCGGCCTCGCGGATGCGGGCGAGCAGCTGGTCGGCCTTGTAGATGCGGATGTGGCCGCCCTCGACCTCGTGGTACGCGTCGGAGAGGGTCCAGCAGACCTTCTCGGGGCCGTAGCGCGGGACGGTGACCGCGATGCGGCCGCCGGGCCTGAGCACCCGGACCATCTCGGCGAGGACGCCCTTGTCGTCGTGGATGTGCTCCATCACCTCGGAGATGATGACCACGTCGAAGGACTCGTCGGGGAAGGGCAGGGCCAGCGCGTCGCCCTCCATCGCGGTGGCGGTGGCGCCGGCCGGTGCCTCGCCGGCCTCCTCCATCGCCGCGAACCACTTGGCGACCTCGCGGATTTCCTCGGCGTTCCGGTCCAGCGCGACGACCCGGGCCCCGCGCCGGTAGCACTCGAACGCGTGCCGGCCGGCGCCGCAGCCGAGGTCCAGTACGCGGTCGCCGGGGGCGAGCGGGAACCGGGAGAAGTCGACGGTCAGCACGTGGCCCTGCTT
This sequence comes from Streptomyces sp. WAC 04229, assembly GCF_003947455.1. Taxonomy (GTDB): domain Bacteria; phylum Actinomycetota; class Actinomycetes; order Streptomycetales; family Streptomycetaceae; genus Streptomyces. The sequence goes on from NZ_QHJH01000306.1 coordinate 5,021, forward strand.
TCGGGGTAGACGCCGGTGTCACTGGTGGTGGTCGGGGCCGCGGGGGCG
>NZ_QHJH01000308.1 GCF_003947455.1 Streptomyces sp. WAC 04229
AGGGTGATGGGTGGTTGGTCGTTGTTTGAGAACTGCACAGTGGACGCGAGCATCTGTGGCCAAGTTTTTAAGGGCGCACGGTGGATGCCTTGGCACCAGGAACCGATGAAGGACGTGGGAGGCCACGATAGTCCCCGGGGAGTCGTCAACCAGGCTTTGATCCGGGGGTTTCCGAATGGGGAAACCCGGCAGTCGTCATGGGCTGTCACCCGCTGCTGAACACATAGGCAGTGTGGAGGGAACGCGGGGAAGTGAAACATCTCAGTACCCGCAGGAAGAGAAAACAACCGTGATTCCGGGAGTAGTGGCGAGCGAAACCGGATGAGGCCAAACCGTATACGTGTGAGACCCGGCAGGGGTTGCGTGTGCGGGGTTGTGGGATCTCTCTTCCACGGTCTGCCGGCCGTGGGACGAGTCAGAAACCGTTGATGTAGGCGAAGGACATGCGAAAGGTCCGGCGTAGAGGGTAAGACCCCCGTAGTCGAAACGTCAGCGGCTCGTTTGAGAGACACCCAAGTAGCACGGGGCCCGAGAAATCCCGTGTGAATCTGGCGGGACCACCCGCTAAGCCTAAATATTCCCTGGTGACCGATAGCGGATAGTACCGTGAGGGAATGGTGAAAAGTACCGCGGGAGCGGAGTGAAATAGTACCTGAAACCGTGTGCCTACAAGCCGTGGGAGCGTCGGATGCAGCTTGCTGCATCTCGTGACTGCGTGCCTTTTGAAGAATGAGCCTGCGAGTTTGCGGTGTGTTGCGAGGTTAACCCGGGTGGGGAAGCCGTAGCGAAAGCGAGTCCGAACAGGGCGATTCAGTAGCACGCTCAAGACCCGAAGCGGAGTGATCTAGCCATGGGCAGGTTGAAGCGGAGGTAAGACTTCGTGGAGGACCGAACCCACCAGGGTTGAAAACCTGGGGGATGACCTGTGGTTAGGGGTGAAAGGCCAATCAAACTCCGTGATAGCTGGTTCTCCCCGAAATGCATTTAGGTGCAGCGTCGTGTGTTTCTTGCCGGAGGTAGAGCACTGGATAGGCGATGGGCCCTACCGGGTTACTGACCTTAGCCAAACTCCGAATGCCGGTAAGTGAGAGCGCGGCAGTGAGACTGTGGGGGATAAGCTCCATGGTCGAGAGGGAAACAGCCCAGAGCATCGACTAAGGCCCCTAAGCGTACGCTAAGTGGGAAAGGATGTGGAGTCGCACAGACAACCAGGAGGTTGGCTTAGAAGCAGCCACCCTTGAAAGAGTGCGTAATAGCTCACTGGTCTAGTGATTCCGCGCCGACAATGTAGCGGGGCTCAAGCGTACCGCCGAAGTCGTGTCATTCATACAATAGGGCCAACGCCTGTATGGATGGGTAGGGGAGCGTCGTGTGCCGGGTGAAGCAGCCGCGGAAGCGAGTTGTGGACGGTTCACGAGTGAGAATGCAGGCATGAGTAGCGATACAAACGTGAGAAACGTTTGCGCCGATTGACTAAGGGTTCCTGGGTCAAGCTGATCTGCCCAGGGTAAGTCGGGACCTAAGGCGAGGCCGACAGGCGTAGTCGATGGATAACCGGTTGATATTCCGGTACCCGCTGTGAAGCGTCAAACATCGAGCATCGTGATGCTAAGGCCGTGAAGCCGCCCTGATCTCTTCGGAGTTGAGGGGAGTGGTGGAGCCGCCGAACCAAGCGGTTAGTAGGTGAGTGATGGGGTGACGCAGGAAGGTAGTCCATCCCGGGCGGTGGTTGTCCCGGGGTAAGGGTGTAGGCCGCAAGGTAGGTAAATCCGCCTTGCATACGGCTGAGACCTGATGCCGAGCCGATTGTGGTGAAGTGGATGATCCTATGCTGTCGAGAAAAGCCTCTAGCGAGTTTCATGGCGGCCCGTACCCTAAACCGACTCAGGTGGTCAGGTAGAGAATACCGAGGCGTTCGGGTGAACTATGGTTAAGGAACTCGGCAAAATGCCCCCGTAACTTCGGGAGAAGGGGGGCCACACCTGGTGACGAGTTTTGCACTCTGAGCTGGGGGTGGCCGCAGAGACCAGCGAGAAGCGACTGTTTACTAAAAACACAGGTCCGTGCGAAGCCGTAAGGCGATGTATACGGACTGACGCCTGCCCGGTGCTGGAACGTTAAGGGGACCGGTTAGCTCAGATTCGTCTGGGCGAAGCTGAGAACTTAAGCGCCAGTAAACGGCGGTGGTAACTATAACCATCCTAAGGTAGCGAAATTCCTTGTCGGGTAAGTTCCGACCTGCACGAATGGCGTAACGACTTCTCGACTGTCTCAACCATAGGCCCGGTGAAATTGCACTACGAGTAAAGATGCTCGTTTCGCGCAGCAGGACGGAAAGACCCCGGGACCTTTACTACAGTTTGATATTGGTGTTCGGTTCGGCTTGTGTAGGATAGCTGGGAGACTTTGAAGCTCGCACGCCAGTGTGGGTGGAGTCGTCGTTGAAATACCAGTCTGGTCGTGCTGGATGTCTAACCTGGGTCCGTGATCCGGATCAGGGACAGTGTCTGATGGGTAGTTTAACTGGGGCGGTTGCCTCCTAAAGAGTAACGGAGGCGCCCAAAGGTTCCCTCAGCCTGGTTGGCAATCAGGTGTTGAGTGTAAGTGCACAAGGGAGCTTGACTGTGAGACCGACGGGTCGAGCAGGGACGAAAGTCGGGACTAGTGATCCGGCGGTGGCTTGTGGAAGCGCCGTCGCTCAACGGATAAAAGGTACCCCGGGGATAACAGGCTGATCTTCCCCAAGAGTCCATATCGACGGGATGGTTTGGCACCTCGATGTCGGCTCGTCGCATCCTGGGGCTGGAGTCGGTCCCAAGGGTTGGGCTGTTCGCCCATTAAAGCGGTACGCGAGCTGGGTTTAGAACGTCGTGAGACAGTTCGGTCCCTATCCGCTGTGCGCGTAGGAGTCTTGAGAAGGGCTGTCCCTAGTACGAGAGGACCGGGACGGACGAACCTCTGGTGTGCCAGTTGTCCTGCCAAGGGCATGGCTGGTTGGCTACGTTCGGGAGGGATAACCGCTGAAAGCATCTAAGCGGGAAGCCTGCTTCGAGATGAGGACTCCCACCCCCTTGAGGGGTTAAGGCTCCCAGTAGACGACTGGGTTGATAGGCCGGATCTGGAAGCACCGCAAGGTGTGGAGGTGACCGGTACTAATAGGCCGAGGGCTTGTCCTCAGTTGCTCGCGTCCACTGTGTT
>NZ_QHJH01000030.1 GCF_003947455.1 Streptomyces sp. WAC 04229
ATCCCACCCTTAAAGAGTGACCCCCGGCGCGTATGCCACCCTCCCCGCGACCCCCCGGAGGGCGTCGGCTAGGGTTTGGTCCGCATAAACATCAAACCCCTGCCCGACGCAGGGCGGCGACCGACCAGCGAGAAGGCCGCAGCCGAACAGCGCGGGCGAGACTCTCGGGAAGGCGCTACGTGAGTCCCAACGGCTCCGACCGCTCGCCGCGGCGCCCGATGCGGCGGAAGCTGCTGCAGGCACTGACCGCGGGCCTGGTCCTGGCGACCGCCACAGGTTGCACATACGAGGACTTCCCCCGCCTCGGCTTGCCCACCCCAACCACGGAAGAGGCTCCGCGGATCCTCTCCCTCTGGCAGGGATCCTGGGCTGCCGCGCTGGCCACCGGCGTGCTGGTGTGGGGCCTGATCCTGTGGAGTGTGTTCTTCCACCGGCGCAGCCGCACCAAGGTCGAGGTCCCTCCACAGACCAGGTACAACCTGCCCATCGAGGCGCTGTACACCATGGTTCCGCTCGTCATCGTCTCGGTGCTGTTCTACTTCACCGCGCGTGACGAGTCCGAGCTCCTGAGCCTCAAGAAGAAGCCCGACGTCACGGTCAACGTGGTCGGCTTCCAGTGGAGCTGGTGCTTCAACTACGTCGAGAGCGTCAACGGTTCCTCCGGTGACGCCAAGACCTCCGAGGAACTGTCCGCCATCCCGGACCGGTTCAAGGAGGACTTCCCGGCGAACGCCGGCGGCACCTACGACTGCGGTACCCCGAGCACGCGGAACCCGCAGACCGACAACCCCGGTCCGACCCTCTGGCTCCCCAAGGGCAAGACGGTTCGCTTCGTCCTGACCTCGCGTGACGTCATCCACTCCTTCTGGGTGGTGCCGTTCCTCATGAAGCAGGACGTCATTCCGGGCCACACCAACGCCTTCGAGGTGACCCCCAACAAGGAGGGCACCTTCCTCGGCAAGTGCGCCGAGCTGTGCGGCGTGGACCACTCCCGGATGCTGTTCAACGTGAAGGTCGTCTCCCCGGAGCGCTACGAGCAGCACCTCCAGGACCTCGTGAAGAAGGGGCAGACCGGTTACGTTCCCGCAGGCATCGCGCAGACGAGCCACGAGAAGAACCGGGAGACGAACAACCTGTGAGCATCCTCAACGAACCCCAGGGTGCCTCGGCAGCGGAGGACTCGTACGAGAACGAGCTGCCGGTACGGCGCAAGCAGCCCGGCAACGTCGTGATCAAGTGGCTGACGACCACTGACCACAAGACGATCGGCACGCTGTATCTGGTGACGTCGTTCGCCTTCTTCTGCATCGGCGGCGTGATGGCGCTCTTCATGCGCGCCGAGCTGGCCCGGCCGGGTCTGCAGATCATGTCGAACGAGCAGTTCAACCAGGCGTTCACGATGCACGGCACGATCATGCTGCTGATGTTCGCGACGCCGCTGTTCGCGGGCTTCACGAACTGGATCATGCCGCTGCAGATCGGCGCGCCGGACGTGGCGTTCCCGCGGCTGAACATGTTCGCCTACTGGCTGTACCTGTTCGGCTCGACCATCGCGGTGGGCGGGTTCCTGACCCCGCAGGGTGCGGCCGACTTCGGCTGGTTCGCCTACTCCCCGCTGTCCGACGCGGTGCACTCGCCCGGCATCGGCGGCGACCTGTGGATCATGGGTCTGGCCTTCTCCGGCTTCGGCACCATCCTCGGCGCGGTCAACTTCATCACCACGATCATCTGCATGCGCGCGCCCGGCATGACGATGTTCCGGATGCCGATCTTCACCTGGAACGTGCTGCTGACCGCGGTGCTGGTCCTGCTGGCCTTCCCGGTGCTGGCCGCGGCCCTGTTCGCGCTGGAGGCGGACCGCAAGTTCGGTGCGCACATCTTCGACTCGGCCAACGGCGGGGCGCTGCTGTGGCAGCACCTGTTCTGGTTCTTCGGCCATCCCGAGGTGTACATCATCGCGCTGCCGTTCTTCGGCATCGTCAGTGAGATCATCCCGGTCTTCTCCCGCAAGCCGATCTTCGGTTACACGGGTCTGGTCGCGGCGACCATCGCGATCGCGGGTCTGTCGGTGACGGTGTGGGCGCACCACATGTACGTCACGGGCGGCGTGCTGTTGCCGTTCTTCTCCTTCATGACCTTCCTGATCGCGGTCCCGACCGGTGTGAAGTTCTTCAACTGGATCGGCACCATGTGGAAGGGGTCGCTGTCCTTCGAGACACCGATGCTGTGGTCCACCGGCTTCCTGATCACCTTCCTCTTCGGTGGTCTGACCGGTGTCATCCTGGCCTCGCCGCCGCTGGACTTCCACGTCTCGGACTCGTACTTCGTGGTGGCGCACTTCCACTACGTGGTGTTCGGCACGGTGGTGTTCGCGATGTTCGCGGGCTTCCACTTCTGGTGGCCGAAGTTCACCGGCAAGCTGCTGGACGAGCGCCTGGGCAAGATCACGTTCTGGACGCTCTTCGTCGGCTTCCACGGCACGTTCCTGGTCCAGCACTGGCTGGGCGCCGAGGGCATGCCGCGCCGGTACGCCGACTACCTGGCGGCCGACGGGTTCACCGCCCTGAACACGATCTCGACGATCAGCTCGTTCCTGCTCGGCGCGTCGATCCTGCCGTTCTTCTACAACATCTGGAAGACGGCCAAGTACGGCAAGCCGGTCGAGGTGGACGACCCGTGGGGCTACGGGCGTTCGCTGGAGTGGGCGACCTCCTGCCCGCCGCCGCGGCACAACTTCCTCACCCTGCCGCGCATCCGCAGCGAATCCCCGGCGTTCGACCTGCACCACCCCGAGATCTCGGCGATCGACCAGCTGGAGAACGTCGGTCACGGGGAGAAGACCCTCGCCGGCGGCAAGGAGGCCGGGAAGTGAAGATCCAGGGCAAGATGTTCATCTGGTTGAGCGTCTTCATCCTCGTCGTGGCGGTGGTCTACGGCTACTGGTCCAAGGAGCCGGCCGGCACCACGGCGCTCTTCCTGGCCTTCGGCCTGTCCATCATGATCGGCTTCTACCTGGCCTTCACGGCCAAGCGGGTCGACGTCGGTGCGCAGGACAACAAGGAGGCGGACGTCGCGGACGACGCCGGCGAGGTCGGGTTCTTCAGCCCGCACAGCTGGCAGCCGCTCGCGCTCGGTCTCGGCGGTGCGCTCGCCTTCCTGGGCGTGGCCGTCGGCTGGTGGATCATGTACTTCTCGGCACCGGTGATCCTGGTCGGCCTGTTCGGCTGGGTCTTCGAGTACTACCGCGGTGAGAACCGCACCCAGTAGCACGCGCTGAGCACAGAAGGGCCCGGACACTCCGTCAGGAGCGTCCGGGCCCTTCGTATGCCGTACGCCTTTCACTCGTCCGGATTACCCGCCGTGCCGTCCTTGACGTGGCTCCCTAGCGTGAGGCCATGAGCGACACGGTTCACTTCCAGGCGCGGGGGCGTACGGTCGTCGGCTGCACCCTGCTGGTGATGGCCCTCGGCGCGGGCGTCACCGCCTGTACGGACGACGACAACCCGCTGTCGGCCTCGCCCTACGACGCGGCCGGCCAGATCTCCTTCAACGGCCCCAAGGACGCCGGGAAGAAGGCCGACCCGGACAAACCCCTGGAGGTCGTCGCCGAGGGCGCCGACGGGCGCATCACGGACGTCACGGCCATGGACGCGTCCGGCCGCTACGTCGCCGGCGAGCTGTCCGCCGACGGCGCCCGCTGGCACAGCACCTCACCCCTGGCCGCCAACGCCAGCTACACGGTGCGGGTCAGCACCGAGGACGACGACGGCGCGCCCGGCCGCAAGGTGCTCACCTTCGAGACGGGCAAGCCCGGCGCCAAGAAGACCCTGGGCATCACCTTCGGGCCCAAGGCGGGCGCGTACGGGGTGGGCCAGCCCGTCACCGCGGAGCTGAGCCAGCCGGTCCGGGACAAGGCGCAGCGAGCCATAGTGGAGCGTGCGCTGAAGGTGGACTCCACGCCCGCGGTGGAGGGCGCCTGGCACTGGGTGGACGACAAGAAGCTCCACTACCGCCCGAAGGAGTTCTGGCCCGCGCACGCGACCGTCGAGGTCCGCAGCACCCTCGACGGCATCAAGGTCGGCGACCGGATGTGGGGCGGCGCCGCCAAGCCCCTGAGGATCACCACGGACGACCGGGTGGTGGCCGTCACCGACGCCGCCGCACACACGCTGACCGTCTTCCAGGACGGCAAGGAGATCAAGCAGATCCCGGTCACCACCGGCAAGCCCGGCTTCGACACCCGCAACGGCGTCAAGGTCGTCCTCGGCAAGGAACCCTTCGTACGCATGCGCAGCACCACCGTGGGCATCGCAGAGGGCTCCTCGGAGTCGTACGACCTGCCCGTCCACTTCGCCACCCGCGTCACCTGGAGCGGCGAGTACGTGCACGCCGCCCCCTGGTCGGTGGGCTCCCAGGGCTCGGCCAACGTCAGTCACGGCTGCGTCGGCATGAGCACCGCCAACGCGGAGTGGTTCTTCAAGGCCGTCCAGGAGGGCGACCTCGTCGAGGTGGTCAACTCCGGCGGCGAGATGATGGAGCCGTTCGGCAACGGCTTCGGCGACTGGAACCTGGACTGGAACAAGTGGCGCACCGGCAGCGCCCTGACGGGCGGCGGGGGCAGCGCCTCGAACAACCAGGAGACGGCACGGCTGCGGCCTACGGTCGTGTAGCGCCCCAAAGGGGCGCGGGGAACTGCGCGACAAGCCACAACGGCGCCGCACCCGCGGGCGTACCCCGCACCCGCGCCCCTCAGGCGCCCTACACGCCCTGCAGCCTCTTCTCCCGCAGCAGCGCGGCCAGCGCACCCGCGAACTCCACCGGCTCCACCGGCAGCGTCACCGCGGCCTCCGCCCGGCTCCACGTGGCCAGCCACGCGTCCTGCGGCCGCGCGATCAGCAGCAGCACCGGCGGGCACATGAAGACCTCGTCCTTGATCTGGCGGCAGACCCCCATGCCGCCCATGGGAACGGCCTCCCCGTCCAGCACGCAGACGTCGATCCCGCCCTTGTCCAGCTCCTTGATCACGGCGGCCGGGGTGGCGCACTCCACGAACTCGACCACCGGGACGTCCGGAGCCGGCCGGCGGCCGGTCGCGAGCCGCACCTGTTCGCGGGTGTTGGAGTCGTCGCTGTAGACCAGCACCGTGGCGGTCGCCTGCATGCTTCCTCCGATACGCGGTGAAGACCGGTAAGGCTGTCGTGGCTGTCGTAGCCCGTTGAGCCGGATGCTACTCCCTTGAACACCTCGTCAACACCGGTTGGGACACGGCTTCGACGGGCCGTTCGATGGGCCATACGGGCAGTACAGACGGGGCGGACACTCCGAACGGCACCCCCCGGGGTGAGGGCGGGATAAGCGACCGACATAATGTCGGTCGTGGCGACAGCAACGACAGTAGAAACCGGGCACGCGCACCCGTCGGTCAACCGGCCGAACCTCACCAGCGTCGGAACCATCATCTGGTTGAGTTCCGAGCTGATGTTCTTCGCGGCCCTCTTCGCGATGTACTTCACCCTGCGATCGGTGACCGGCCCGGACTTCTGGTCCGAGAAGGCCGACGCGCTGAACTTCCCGTTCTCCGCGACGAACACCACGATCCTGGTGCTCTCCTCCCTCACCTGCCAGCTCGGCGTGTTCGCGGCCGAGCGCGGTGACGTGAAGAAGCTCCGGATGTGGTTCATCGTCACCTTCGTGATGGGTGCGATCTTCATCGGCGGTCAGGTGTTCGAGTACACCGAGCTGGTCAAGCACGAGGGCCTCTCGCTCTCGTCCGACCCGTACGGCTCGGCGTTCTACCTGACCACCGGCTTCCACGGACTGCACGTGACGGGCGGCCTCATCGCCTTCCTGCTGGTCCTCGGCCGCACCTACGCGGCCCGGAGGTTCACCCACGAGCAGGCGACCGCGGCCATCGTCGTGTCCTATTACTGGCACTTCGTCGATGTCGTCTGGATCGGCCTCTTCGCCACGATCTACATGATCAAGTAGTCGCGGCACGCACCCGCGCAATACCAGAAGCATCGACGCAGAAGATCCTGACACCGGGGTAATCCGTGAAAAAGCTCTCCGCACGACGACGCCATCCGCTGGCGGCGCTCGTCGTCCTACTCCTCGCGCTGGCATGCACAGGGGGGCTGTACGCCGCGTTCGCACCCGCGAGCAAGGCGCAGGCCGATGAAACCGCCCAGTCCCTCGCCATCGACGAGGGCAAGAAGCTCTACGCCGTCGGCTGTGCCAGTTGCCACGGCACCGGAGGGCAGGGCACCACCGACGGCCCGAGCCTGGTGGGCGTGGGCGCCGCCGCCGTCGACTTCCAGGTCGGCACCGGCCGCATGCCGGCCCAGCAGCCCGGCGCGCAGGTCCCGAAGAAGAAGGTCATCTACTCCCAGGCGGAGATCGACCAGCTCGCGGCCTACATCGCCTCGCTGGGTGCCGGTCCCGCCGTCCCCTCGGAGGAGAAGTACGGCCCGGAGGGCGCGGACATCGCCAAGGGCGGCGAGCTGTTCCGCACCAACTGCGCGCAGTGCCACAACTTCACCGGCAAGGGCGGCGCCCTGACGCACGGCAAGTACGCGCCGACCCTCGAGGGTGTCGACCCCAAGCACATCTACGAGGCCATGCAGACCGGCCCGCAGAACATGCCCTCCTTCCCCGACACCACGCTGTCGGAGCAGAACAAGAAGGACATCATCGCCTACCTGGACGCGGTCAACGGTGACGACACCGTCGAGCCCGGTGGTCTCAGCCTCGGCGGACTGGGTCCGGTCAGTGAGGGTCTGTTCGCGTGGGTCTTCGGACTGGGCGCGCTGATCGCGGTCGCCGTCTGGGTCGCCGCTCGGACCGCAAAGGCCAAGAAGTCATGAGTAGCCAAGACATTCCAGAAGAGAACCTGCCCGCTGAGCAGGGCCACGCGCACGGCGCGGTGAAGGTCGCGGACGAGGAGAACCCGTTCGCCGACCCGGGGCTGCCGCCCCACGAGCACCGGATCCAGGACATCGACGAGCGGGCCGCCAAGCGGTCCGAGCGCACGGTCGCCCTGCTGTTCACGGTGTCGATGCTGGCCACCATCGGCTTCATCGCCTCGTTCGTGGCGATCCCGGTCGACAAGTCGGTCTACATCTGGCCGCTCGGTCACATCAGCGCGCTGAACTTCGCGCTCGGCATGACGCTCGGCGTCGCGCTGTTCGCCATCGGCGCGGGCGCGGTCCACTGGGCCCGCACCCTGATGTCCGACGAGGAGGTCGCCGACGAGCGGCACGCGATCGAGGCCGACACCGAGACCCGTGCCAAGGTCCACGCGGACTTCAAGCAGGGCGCCAAGGAGTCCGTGATCGGGCGCCGCAAGCTGATCCGCAACACGATGCTGGGCGCGCTCACCCTGGTGCCGCTCTCCGGCGTCGTCCTGCTGCGCGACCTCGGCCCGCTGCCCGGCACCAGCCTCCGCCACACCATGTGGTCCAAGGGCAAGCTGCTCGTCAACATGAACACCAACGAGCCGCTGCGTCCCGCCGACGTCGCGGTGGGCTCCCTCACCTTCGCCAAGCCCGAGGGCCTGGAGGAGCACGACGAGGGGTTCATGAACGAGATCGCCAAGGCGGCCCTGATGATCATCCGGCTGGAGCCGGACGCCATCAAGGACAAGCGCGAGCTCGAGTGGTCGCACGAGGGCATCGTGGCGTACTCGAAGATCTGCACCCACGTCGGTTGCCCGATCTCCCTGTACGAGCAGCAGACGCACCACGCGCTCTGCCCCTGCCACCAGTCCACCTTCGACCTTGCCGACGGTGCCCGGGTGATCTTCGGTCCCGCGGGTCACGCCCTGCCGCAGCTGCGCATCGGCGTGAACGACGAGGGGTACCTCGAAGCGCTCGGCGACTTCGACGAGCCCGTCGGTCCTTCCTTCTGGGAGCGCGGATGAGTACTACACCCAACGAAGCCCCGCGCTCTCGCGGGAAGGCACCGGCCGGCGAGCGCGTCGCCGACTGGGCCGACGGCCGGCTGGGGATCTACTCCCTGGCCAAGGCCAACATGCGCAAGATCTTCCCCGACCACTGGTCGTTCATGCTGGGTGAGATCTGCCTCTACAGCTTCATCATCATCATCCTCACGGGTGTGTACCTGACGCTGTTCTTCCACCCGTCGATGAACGAGGTCACGTACCACGGCTCGTACGTGCCCCTCCAGGGCCAGCTGATGAGTGAGGCGTACGCCTCCACGCTGGACATCAGCTTCGACGTCCGCGGCGGTCTGCTCATCCGGCAGATCCACCACTGGGCGGCGCTGATCTTCCTGGCCGGCATGTTCGTGCACATGATGCGCGTCTTCTTCACCGGCGCGTTCCGCAAGCCGCGTGAGATCAACTGGCTGTTCGGCTTCCTGCTGCTCGTCCTCGGCATGTTCACCGGCTTCACCGGTTACTCGCTCCCGGACGACCTGCTCTCCGGCACCGGTATCCGCTTCATGGAGGGCGCGATCCTGTCCGTGCCGATCGTCGGCACGTACATCTCGTTCTTCCTGTTCGGCGGGGAGTTCCCCGGACACGACTTCGTGGCCCGGTTCTACTCGATCCACATCCTGCTGCTGCCGGGCATCATGCTCGGCCTGGTGGTCGGCCACCTGATCCTGGTCTTCTACCACAAGCACACGCAGTTCGCGGGTCCCGGCAAGACCAACAAGAACGTCGTCGGCATGCCGCTGCTGCCGGTGTACATGGCGAAGGCCGGAGGCTTCTTCTTCCTGGTCTTCGGTGTGATCGCCGCCGTCTCGGCCATCGCCACGATCAACCCGATCTGGGCCATCGGCCCCTACCGGCCGGACCAGGTCTCCACCGGCGCACAGCCCGACTGGTACATGGGCTTCTCCGAGGGCCTGATCCGCGTGATGCCGGGCTGGGAGATCAACTTCTGGGGTCACACACTCGCCCTGGGCGTGTTCATCCCGCTGCTGATCTTCCCGCTGGTACTGGTCGCGATCGCGGTGTACCCGTTCATCGAGTCCTGGGTCACCGGGGACAAGCGCGAGCACCACATCCTGGACCGCCCGCGCAACGCCCCGACGCGCACCGCCTTCGGCGTCGCCTGGATGACGGTGTACTTCGTGCTGCTGATCGGTGGCGGCAACGACCTGTGGGCCACCCACTTCCACCTGTCGATCAACGCGATCACCTGGTTCGTCCGCATCGCGTTCTTCGTCGGGCCGGTCCTCGCGTTCATCGCCACCAAGCGGATCTGCCTCGGCCTCCAGCGCCGGGACAAGGAGAAGGTGCTGCACGGCCGCGAGTCGGGCATCATCAAGCGCCTGCCGCACGGTGAGTTCATCGAGGTGCACGAGCCGCTCAGCCAGGAGCAGCTGCACACCCTCACCGCGCACGAGCAGTACAAGCCGGCCGAGATCGGCCCGACGGTCGACGAGAACGGCGTCGAGCGCAAGGTCTCCCGCGGCGAGAAGCTCCGCGCCAAGCTGAGCGAGTCGTACTACGGCGAGGAGTCGCAGATTCCGAAGCCGACCGTCGAGGAGTACAAGGAGATCACGAGCGGCCACGGCCACCACTGACCCTCCTGCGTCGCCACACCACGGTCGAAGGGCCCCGTCCGTTCCGCGGACGGGGCCCTTCGCCGTGCCCGGGGCTGGATAGGGTGGGACCACACTCCTTCTCACGACCTACGACCATCAGGAGCGACCATGAGCGCTGTGACCCCCGCTGGAGGCGACACCGCGGGCGGCCGCTCCTGGCCCGCCCTGCTGAACCGGCTGCTGGACGGCCACGACCTGTCCCAGGACGACACCGCCTGGGCGCTGGACGTGATCATGCGCGGCGAGGCGACCGACGCGCAGATCGCCGGCCTCGCGGTGGGCCTCAGGTTCAAGGGCGAGACCGTCGAGGAGATCTCCGGTCTGGTCCGCACCATGTACGCGCACGCCAACGTCATCGAGGTGCCGGGCGAGACCGTCGACATCGTCGGCACCGGCGGCGACGGCGCCAAGACGGTCAACATCTCCACCATGTCGGCGATCGTCGTGGCCGGCACCGGCGCGAAGGTCGTCAAGCACGGCAACCGCGCCGCCTCCTCCGCGTCCGGCGCCTCCGACGTCCTGGAGAAGCTCGGCGTCAATCTGGAGCTGACGCCGCAGCGGGTGGCGGAGGTCGCCGACGAGGCCGGCATCACCTTCTGCTTCGCCGTGAAGTTCCACCCCGCGCTGCGCCACGTGGCCTCGGCGCGCGGCCAGCTCGGCATCCGCACGGTGTTCAACTTCCTGGGCCCGCTGACCAACCCCGCGAAGGTCAAGGCCCAGGCGATCGGCGTCGCCCACGCCCGGATGGCCCCGATCATCGCCGGTGTCTTCGCCGAACGCGGCCACTCGTCCCTGGTCTTCCGGGGCGACGACGGCCTCGACGAGCTGACCACGACCGCCACCTCCCGGGTCTGGACCGTGCGCGACGGCCGGGTGACCGAGGAGACCTTCGACCCGCGGGACGTCGGCCTCGACCTGGTGCCGGTCGAGGCCCTGCGCGGCGCCGACGCCTCCTACAACGCGGACGTCGCCCGGCGCCTGCTGAACGGCGAGACGGGCCCCGTGCGGGACGCCGTGCTGCTGAACTCGGCGGCCGCCCTGGTCGCCCTGGAGGGCGGCGAGGGACCCCTGCCGGAGCGCATCCGGGCCGGCATGGACCGGGCGGCCGAGGCGATCGACTCGGGCGCCGCCAAGCGCACCCTGGACCGCTGGGTGGCCGCCAGCAACGCGTAGGCCCCACCGTGTGACGTGCGTCCCGCGATCCGGACTCGGGTTGCGGGACGCCGATCACTTCCCATAAGTTTTTCGACAGGTCATGAGTGACAGTCATGAGGCCCCGGCCGACTGTCCGGCAACCCTCCGTCCGTGGCGGGGTGCCCCGGGTGAAGACCAGGTCGTGGACAGCAAGGTTCACGGCAAGCGCGGACCCCTCGCGAAACCAGGGGTCCTGGGTCGTCCGAGGGAGTCTCCCGTGAACCAGCGAATGCGATAGGGCCGCAGAGCCCCGCCTCCGCACACCCTCTTCTTCTCTTCACAGCGCCCTCCTTCGCGCTGGTCCTCACGGGAGTCCGCCATGTCCGTACCCACCGCTGTCGCCACCCCGCTGCCCGTTCTGGGCCGCGACGTCACCGTCCCGCTCGTCACCGGCGGCGAGGTCACCTACGCCGCGCTCGACTACGCCGCCAGCGCCCCCGCGCTCCAGCGGGTCTGGGACGACGTGGCGGCCTACGCCCCGTACTACGGCAGCGTGCACCGCGGGGCCGGGTACCTGTCGCAGCTGTCCACCGACCTGTTCGAGAACGCCCGCGACACCGTCGCCGGGTTCCTCGGCTGCCGCGAGGACGACCAGGTCGTGTTCACCCGGTCCACCACGGACTCCCTCAACCTGCTCGCCGGCGCGCTGCCCGCCGGCTGCCGGGTCTTCGTCTTCGAGACCGAGCACCACGCCTCGCTGCTGCCCTGGCGCGACGTGGACGTGACCTACCTCGACGCCCCCCGCACCCACGCCGAGGCCGTCGAGACCCTGGAGCGCGCCCTCGCCGCCCGCGAGCCGTACGGGCCCGCCCTCGTCTGCGTCACCGGAGCCTCCAACGTCACCGGCGAGCTGTGGCCGGTGCGTGAACTGGCCGCCGCCGCGCACGCGCACGGCGCCCGGATCGTGCTGGACGCCGCCCAGCTCGCCCCGCACCACCCGGTGAGCGTCCGCGACCTCGACGTCGACTGGGTCGCCTTCTCCGGGCACAAGCTGTACGCCCCGTTCGGCTCCGGCGTGCTGGCCGGCCGGGCCGACTGGCTGCGCGAGGCCGAGCCGTACCTCGCCGGCGGCGGTGCCAGCCGCAGCGTCACCCGGCGCGCCGACGGCGGTGTGGACGTGCGCTGGCACGAGAGCGCGGCCCGGCACGAGGCCGGTTCGCCCAACGTCATCGGCGCCTACTCGATCGCCTCCGCCTGCAAGGCGCTCACCGAGGCCGGGTTCGACTCGCTGGTCGCCCGCGAGGAGTACCTGATCGCCAAGGTGCGGGAGGGCCTCGCCGAGGTGCCCGAGGTGCGGATCCTCTCCCTCTTCGGCGACGACGCGCCCCGCGTGGGCGTGCTCTCGTTCGTCGTCGACGGCTGGAACAGCTCCCACTTCGCGGCCGCGCTCTCCGCCGAGTACGGCATCGGGGTGCGCGACGGCCTGTTCTGCGCCCACCCGCTGGTGCGCACCCTGCTCGGCGGCGAGCCCGGGGCGCAGGGCGAGTGCGGCGCCCCGGAGGCGGCGCCGGGGGAGAAGTCCCTCAACGCCATCCGCGTGAGCTTCGGCGCCGGCACCCCGGACGAGCACGTCGAGCGCTTCGTGCAGGCCGTCAGGGAACTGGTCAGCGACGGCGCCCGGTGGAGCTACCGCACCGAGGACGGCCGCTGCGTGCCCGACACCTCCGCCGCCCCGGGCAGCTCCGCCGCCTGAGCCGGCCGGCCCGGCAGCCGCGACCCCAGGAGGACCATCCGCAGCGCCCGCTCCGTGGCGTCCGTCAGCAGCTCGGCGGCCCGCGACAGCGCGTCCGCCAGCGCCATCGGGGCCGGCATGATCCCGTGGCAGGCGTCCACCCCCGGCACGTCGTGCGCACCCTCGCCGAGCGTGCCGGCCAGGGCGAGGACCGGACGGCCGTGGAGCTTGGCGCGCCGGGCCACCTCCGCCGGTACCTTGCCGCGCGGCGTCTGGTGGTCCAGGGCGCCCTCGGCGGTGAGCACCAGGTCGGCACGGGCGAGGCGGGCGTCCAGGTCGAGGTGGTCGAGCAGCACGTCGAAACGGGGCAGCAGCCGGGCGCCGACCGCGGCCAGCCCGGCGCCGAGCCCGCCGGAGGCACCGGTGCCGGGGCCGCCCCGCAGGTCCGTGCCGATGACCCCGAGGTCGCGGGTGAGGACGCGCGCCCAGTTCTCCAGACCGGCCGACAACTGCTCCACCTGCGCGGGCGTCGCCCCCTTCTGCGGGCCGAACACCCGGGCCACGCCCCGTTCGCCGCACAGCACGTTGTACGGATTGCAGGCGACGAGCAGCTCGGTGTCCTTCAGGCGGGTGTCCAGGCCGGACGGGTCGACGTGGGCCAGGCGGACCAGCTCGCCTCCGCCGGGCGGCAGTTCGAAGCCGTCCGCGTCCAGCAGCCGCGCCCCGAGCGCCTGGAGCGCCCCCGCGCCCCCGTCCGACGTACCGGAGTCGCCGCAGCCGACCAGGATCCGCCGCACCCCGGTGTCGAGCGCGGCACCGATCAGCTCGCCGACGCCGTACGTGGTCGTCGCGCCGGGGTCGCGCAGGGCGCGGGGGACCAGGGACAGACCCGCGACCGCGGCCATCTCCACCACCGCCGTGTCCCGGCCGCCGAGCAGCGCGAAGTGGGTGCCGACGGGTTCTCCGACCGGGCCGGTGGCGGCCAGCGCGACCAGCCGCCCGCCGGTCGCGGCGGCCAGCGCCACGGCCGTGCCCTCACCGCCGTCGACCAGCGGGATCCGGTCGATCTCGGCGGCCGGAAGCACCCGGCGGACACCGGCCGCGATGGCGTCGGCGGCGGCCTGCGCGGACAGGGACTCCTTGAAGCCGCTGGGGGCGACGACGACACGGTGCAGCTTGGAGGACGACGCGGAGGGCACGGAGGGCACGGAGGGCACGGAGGGCGGGGCGGACATGGCGGACATGGCGGACTCCTTCATCGGGTGACGGGCACGCCGAGCAGCGGCCAGACGGCGGCGGCGAAGAACAGCACGAGCAGGGCGGTCAGCGGGGCCAGGACGGCGGACAGCCGCAGCAGGTCGCGCGGGGTGTAGGTGGGGGTGCCGGGGATGTCGGAGAAGAGCGTGACCGGCTTGGCGGAGGCCGGCAGCGTGTGACAGAAACCGGCGGCGGCGGTGGACGCGAGCGCCGCCGCGACCGGGTTGACGCCCGCTCCCACGGCCGCGGCGATCACCAGCGGGACCAGCACCGACGAGCGCGCCGAACGGGACTGGAGGACCAGGTGGGCCGCCGTGCTCACCGCGACCACGACCCCGAGGAAGACGGCCGGCGCCACGTGTGCGGGCAGCCCCGACACCAGCCACTTCGCCGCCCCGGAGTCCGCGAGCGCCACGCCCATCGCCATGGTCGCCGCCATGAACAGCAGCAGCGACCAGGGCACCGTCTTCAGCGCGTCCTTGAGCCGCACGGTGCCCAGCGCGGGGGAGGAGGCGACGACCGCCCCGATCAGCGCCACCACGGCGGGCGACACATGGTGCAGGGGCTCGCTGCACCACAGCGCCACCACCGTGGCCAGCAGCAGGGCGCAGCGCTTCTCCGCCTGCGTCCAGGGGCCGGTGACCGGGCTCTCGCTGTGCCGCTGTATCTCCTCGGCGGTGATGTGGACCGGGCCCCGCCGGTCCGCGCGGCGCGTGGTGGTCAGAAGGACGGTCTCGGCGGCCAGGTGGGAGGACGCCACCGCCAGCGGCAGCCCCAGGAGCAGCCATTGCGTGAACCCGATCCGGTCCCCGGTCGCCTCCCACAGCACCGACACCGTGATCAGGTGCGCGCCCGCGCCGATCAGGGTGGCGACCGCCGACAGCAGGATCACCGTCGGGAACAGCAGCGCCAGCATCACCACCAGCCGCTTCCGGTCCGCGAGGGCCTTGGCGAGCGCCAGGAACACCGGCAGCGCGAGCGCCGCCCGGCCCGACGTGGCCGGCACCGCGAAGGCGGTCACGACCAGCGCGGCCGTCGTCAGGTGCGTCAACTGCCGTACGGTGCGCGCCCCGCCGACCAGGAACGCCGCCGCCCGCCCGGCGAGCCCGGTCCGGGCCACCGCCGCCGCCAGCACGAAGGCGCAGATCAGCAGCCACACCGTGGCGTCCCCGAGGGTGCCGAAGAGGGTGTCGCTGCTGATCACTCCGGTCGCGGTCAGCGCGAGCCCGGCGCCCAGCGCGATGTACGTGTCGTCGATCGGCGTGCCGATCCAGGCACAGGTCGCCAGCGCGAACACGGCCAGGGTGAGCCGCGCGTCGCCGCCCAGGGCGGGGAAGTTGGCGGGGACCGCCAGCAGCGCGCACAGGGACAGCGCCACGCACAGGGCCGCCGCGAGGCGGAGGTTCAGCGTCACGTCATCGAGGGTTCACGGGTGCGGTGAGCCGTCGATGAGCGTCACATGAAGGAAACTTCACCAGGCCGGCAGCCGGTACCCCATCCCGCGCACGGTCTCCACCTGCTGTGCACCGAGCTTCTTGCGCAGCGCCCGCACGTAGACGTCCACGATGTTGGAGCCCGGGTCGAAGTCGTAGCCCCACACGTGCGACAGGATCTGCTCGCGGGAGAGTACCTGCCCCGGATGGCGCAGGAACAGCTCCAGGAGCACGAACTCACGGGCCGTCAGGTCGACCGTGCGCCCCTGGGAGCGGGCCCTGCGGGTGCGCAGGTCGAGGCTGAGCGCCCCCGACTTCAGCACCGTCACCTCCGGCGCGCGGGCCGCCGTGCGCAGCCGCAGCCGCACCCGGGCGAGCAGTTCCTCGAAGCGGAACGGTTTGGTCATCCAGTCGTCGGCGCCGCCCTCCAGGCCGGCCACCGTGTCCCGGACCGAGTCCCGGGCGGTCAGCACGATGACCGGGGTCGTCACCCGGGCCTCGCGCAGCTCGCGCAGGACCGTGAAGCCGTCCCGGCCGGGCAGCCCGATGTCCAGGACGACCAGGTCGAAGCCGCCGGTGAGGGCGTATGCGTAGGCGGTTTCGCCGTCGCCGACGGCGGTGGTGGTGAAGCCGTTGGCGCGCAGGCCCTTCTCGACGAAGGAGGCGATGCGCTCCTCGTCCTCGACGATGAGGATGCGGTTCATGGGCGTGCCTCTTCCGGAGTCAGTCCAGTGTCAGTACGAAGGTGGCGCCGCCGCCCTCGGTGGCGCGCAGGCCGACCCGGCCGCCGTGGCCCTCGGCGATCGCCCGGACGATCGACAGGCCGAGCCCGGCGCCCGTGCCGCGCACCCCGCGCCGTGCCGTGCCGCGCCGGAACCGCTCGAAGATCACCTCGGCGTCCTGCGCCTGGACCCCGGGGCCGGAGTCGGCGACGTACAGCTCGACGCGGGTGCCGTCGGCGCGGGAGCCGATGCGGATGGTCTGGCCGGTGGTGGTGTGCTGCACCGCGTTCTGCGCGAGCTGCACCATGGCCTGGGTGATCCGCTGGGGATCGAGCCGGGCCTCCCGGTCGGCGACCTCCGCCAGCACCCAGTCGCGGTCCCCGAGGGTGCGGGCCTTGACGTAGACGTCGGCGGTGAGTTCGGCCAGCTGCACCGGTCCGGGGGTGACGAAGTCCGGGCGTTCGGCCTTGGCGAGCAGCAGCAGGTCCTCGACGATGCGGCTCATCCGGTCCAGTTCGTCGGTGACGAGCCGGACGGTCTCCTCGCGCTCGGCGGGCTCGTCGCCCATCAGTTCCAGGTGACCGCGCACGATGGTGATGGGGGTGCGCAGTTCGTGGCCCGCGTCGTCGACGAACCGGCGCTGGGTGGCGAAGGCGCGCTCCAGCCGGTCCAGCATGGCGTTGAAGGTCTCGGCCAGGGCGGCGACGTCGTCGTGGCCGTGCACCGGGATGCGCCGGGTCAGGTCCTGCTCGGTGAGCTGCGCGGCCGTGGTGCGCACGAGCCGCACCGGTTTGAGGATGCGGCCGGCGACCACCCAGGCGATGCCGGTCGTCATCAGCAGGGCGACCCCGGAGATGGCGAGCAGGACGCGGAACACCTCGTCCGCGCGGGCCTGTTCGCGCCCCGGGTGGAAGGCGACCACGAACGCGGCCGCCGGTTCGCCGCCGTAGCGGGCCACGGTGACCTTGGCCCAGCGGATCTCGCCCTCGGGGCGCTCCAGGGTGCCGGTGGAGTCGGGCGAGGCGTGGATGCGGCGCCGGGCGTCGGCGTCCTCGTGCAGGGGGCGGTCGACCGGGATCTCCCGCTGCTGGATGATCTGGGTGGGCCTGCTGCCCACCTCGCCCACCAGGCCGACCAGTTCCTCGTCCAGGTCGGCGTACTGCCGCTCCAGGAAGACCCGCAGCAGCCGGCCGGGGTCGGTGAAGGGGCGGCCGGTCTCCGGGTCGAACCCCTGCTCCTCGAAGTTGGCGAACTCGCCGGCCTCCTGCGCGAGCAGGCCGTTGATCCGCTGGTCGGTGTCGCGCAGCAGGATCGAGCGGGTGGTCGCCGCCACCGAGGCCAGCGCGACCGCCATCACGAGCAGCAGCCAGAGCAGGATGCGGACCCGGGCCGAGATCCGTCGGCGTTCACGGTCAGCCGTCGGCCCCGTCGTCCCCGGCCCCGTCGTCCCCGCCGTCCCGGCCTCGGTCGTCGTCATCGTCGTCATCCGAAGGGCCGTCCGTCACCGGCGGCCGGGTCACCACCTGGTCGCTGGGCGTGGGGTCGGGCGAGGAGGAGGCCGGTGCCGGGCTGGGGGAGCCGCTCTCCAGCTCCACCTTGGCCGGGACCCTGGGCTCCTGGGGACTGTCGGTGAGGGCGAAACTGGTCGCGGCGATACCGAGCGGAATCAGGACGACGGCGGCGAGGGCCGCCATCCGGCGGGAGAAGACCATGCGTCCGATGCTGCGCCCGGTACCCGGTGATTCCGATGAGTCCCGCATGAAGAACCCTTCATCCGCGACGGCCCCGCTGAGCGTCGGCTCAGCTGTCGAGCCCGATCGCGAACGCCGCCTCCAGGTCGTGCTGCGAGTACGTCCGGAACGCGACGTGGGTGTCGGTGCCCTCCACACCCGGGATCTTGCTGATCCGGCCCGGGATGACGTCGGCCAGGTCCTCGTGCCGGCTCACCCGCACCATGGCGATCAGGTCGTAGGTGCCGGTGACGGAGAAGACCTCGCTGACGCTCTCCAGCGCGGCGATCTGCTCCGCGATCTCGGGAATCCGGTCCACGCTGGTCTTGATGAGCACGATCGCGCTGATCACGGCTGGTTCTCTCCCTCGGGGGCCGCCACTGGAACGCTCTTCACTCTAGGGCCTGTCCGGCGGACCATGCCGCGGACGCGGGGTCTGGTGCGCACATCTGCGGCGTTGTCGTCACTCGCCGACTCCCCCACGCTCGGCTTCGCTCGCGCGGGGGGACCCCCATCGCGTCGACTCCCTCCTCCGCCTTGCAGCTGCACGCACCAGACCCCGCTCACCGGCACGGAACAGGTGCCGTCACTCTCCCGCGGCCTGGTCCGCCGGACAGGCCCTAGCCGTACGCCCGAACCGCACCCACGCGAAAGTGAAGCCCAGGCCGAAGCCCACCAGGTGGGCGAGGTACGCCACCCCCGGGCCGTCGCCCGCGCGGCCCGCCGCCATCCACTGGAGGGCCGCCCAGAAGGGGAGGACCAGCCAGGCCGGGAAGCGCAGGGGCAGGAAGAAGAGGAAGGGCAGGAGGCTGGTCACCCGGGCGCGGGGGAAGAGGAACAGGAACGCGCCGAGGATCGCGGAGATCGCCCCGGAGGCGCCGACCAGGGACTGCGGGGAGTGGGCGTTCGCGCCCGCGTAGCCGAGCAGCGCCAGGTAGCCGCAGCCGAGGTAGAACAGGGCGAACTGGAGGCGGCCCATGCGCTCCTCGGTCATCGCGCCGAAGACGTACAGGAAGAGCATGTTGCCCAGCAGATGCACCCAGCTGCCGTGGACGAACAGCGCCGTGGCGGGGGTGAGCGCGGAACCGGGGGAGCCCTCGAACAGTTCTGCGGGGATCACGCCCCAGCGCCGGAAGTACGCGCGCTGCGCGGCCAGCAGCTCCTCCCCGGTGCCGTACGCCGGATTGAGGCCCGCCGCCGGGCTGACCAGGAACAGTACGCAGCAGAGCGTGATCAGCGTGTACGTCACCGGCGCCGTGCGGCCCCGTGGCGTCAGGGCCGTGCCGAGCGTTCGAGCCGTCCCGAGGGCCGTCCTGCTCCAGTTACCGATCATGGACACAGAGCATGACGTAACGGACCGCAACCGCCCATACCGCCTCGCCGCCGTGGACACGCGGGCGTCGGGTACCCGCCAGGCCGTAGGGTTACGAGCCACACGCACCGGGAGAGCCCGGCGCGTCACCGACACTGGAAGAGAGCGAACAGCCACGATGACGGTTCCCCTGCCGACGGACACGACACGGTGGCGCTGCACCCTGTGCGGCAACCTGACCCGATTCGACGTG
This sequence comes from Streptomyces sp. WAC 04229, assembly GCF_003947455.1. Classification (GTDB taxonomy): domain Bacteria; phylum Actinomycetota; class Actinomycetes; order Streptomycetales; family Streptomycetaceae; genus Streptomyces. Next base: position 19,147 of record NZ_QHJH01000030.1, read on the forward strand.
ACCCGGGCCTCGAAGGTCGTCGAGTACGTCCACCTCGACCTGGCCGGCGAGCCGAAGGTCGAGGAGCGCGAGGTGCTCAGCGAGACCGTCGAGTCGGTGCGGTGCCGCTGGTGCAACGCCGTGGACCAGGTGGAACTCGTGGACAGGCCGGGTGCCGCCTCCTGATCGGAGCGGTTCCCGCACGAGGCGGTCCCCGGCCGGGACCGCCCTGAGACATGGGGATGACGGATGGTGGAGACACACGACGGGGAGCCGGGCGACGGCGCCGCCGAGGTGCTCGACCGCCCGCTGCCCGACGGCGTGCGCCGCAGAGTCGTGCAGATCGTGTCCGACGGCTTCGGCGGACTCACCCTCGCCGAGCTGCCCGCGCAGCTGAGGCAGTACGCCAGGTTCGCCCCCAACCGCAGGGCCAAGTTCGCCGGCAACGCCATGGCCGCCGCCGTGGAGAGCGACCCGCTGTTCCGCCAGCGCATCGGCGAGAAGTTCCGCGACGCCCAGCCGGAGCTGGCCGGCGCCCTGGACGCCGGCTCCCCGCCGCCCGCCGCCGACCCGCTCGACGTGGCCGCCGCGGCCTACGTGCTGCGCCCGCACGGCTGGGTGAAGCTGGTGACCGCCGCCGGCGAGGAGGCGCAGCGCGCGGACGCCGAGCGCGCCGACGAGGAGAGCCGCGCCGAGCTGGAGCGGCTGCACGAGGAGCTGGCCCGGGCCCGGGAGCACACCCGGACGGAGACCGAGCGGCTGCGCGCCGAGCTGGAGTCGGCCAAGAAGGAGACCGAGGCGCTCCACCGCAAGCTGCGCTCGGCCCTCAGCGACGTCAAGCGCGGCGAGGCCGCGCTGCGCAAGGTCCAGGCCGAGATGGACACCGTCCGCACCGAGGGCCACACCCAGGTGTCCGCCGCCGAGAGCGAGTCCCGGCGGCTCAAGACCCGCCTCGCGGAGGCGGAGGCGGCCCTGGAGGCCACCCGCAAGGCCGCCCGCGAGGGGCGCAGCGTCGAGGACATGCGCGTCCGGCTGCTCCTTGACACCCTGCTGGACGCCACCCAGGGGCTGCGCAGGGAGCTGGCGCTGCCTCCGGTGTCCGTGCGGCCCGCCGAGACGGTGGACGCGGTCGAACCCGGACGGATGACGCCGAAGGACATCGCCGCGCGCGCCCTGTCCGAGAACGACCCCGCCATCCTCGACCAGTTGCTCGCCCTGCCCCAGGCCCACCTGGTCGTCGACGGCTACAACGTCACCAAGACCGGCTATCCGCAGATGCCGCTGGAGAAGCAGCGGCTCAGGCTGCTCGGCCAGCTCTCCCAGCTCGCCGCCCAGACCGGCGCCGAGATGACCTGCGTCTTCGACGGGGCCGAACTGGCGGCGCCGGTGCTGCTCGCGCCGCCGCGCGGCGTGCGGGTGCTCTTCTCCAAGCCCGGCGTCACCGCCGACGAGCTGATCCGCCAACTCGTGCGCGCCGAGCCGCCGGGACGGCCCGTCATCGTCGTCTCGACCGACCGCGAGGTGGCCGACGGCGTCGCGCGCGCCGGCGCACGCCCGGTGGCGTCCGTGGTGCTCCTCAAGCGGCTTTCCTAGCCGCTCATTCACATCCGCACCAACCGCAACGTAGGCGCCCTATGCCTGAATTGACGGAACTGTCACGCAACGTAGTGTCAGGCGGGCGTCACTGCAGGTGAGTTGTGACGAAGAACGCGGTGCGTAGCCAGGATTTTTCGGCGGAGGATTTGAACTGATCACGAGTGGGTCACTAGGGTCAGCCCTCGAACCCTCGAACGGGTGATCCCTCTCAAGAAGGAGCTCGTCTCCGTGGCGTCCCACCGTCGTCCCAAGCAGCCGAGCCGCACGCGCGTGACCGTGCTCACCACCGCTGCCGCCGCCGCTGTCGCTCTCAGCTCGCAGGCCGCCAACGCCGCGCCGAGCGAGAAGCCGAGCAAGGACGAGGTCAAGGCCAAGGTCGACAAGCTCTACGAGGAGGCCGAGAAGGCCACCGAGAAGTACAACGGCGCCAAGGAGAAGCAGGAGAAGCTCCAGAAGGAGATCTCCACCATCCAGGACAACGTCGCCCGCGGCCAGGAGGAGCTCAACGAGCTGCGCGACGGCCTCGGTTCGATGGCCAGCGCCCAGTACCGCTCCGGCGGCATCGACCCCTCCCTCCAGCTCTTCCTCTCCGCCGACCCGGACAACTACCTGGACAAGGCCTCCACCCTCGACCAGCTCAGCGGTCAGCAGGTCGAGGCGCTGAAGAAGATCCAGGGCAAGCAGCGCGACCTCGCCCAGCAGCGCTCCGAGGCGACCGAGAAGCTCAAGGACCTCTCCGCCACCCGCACCGAACTGGGCAACAAGAAGAAGGAAGTCCAGGGCAAGCTCTCCTCCGCGCAGAAGCTGCTCAACACGCTCACCGCGAAGGAGAAGGCCGCGCTCGCCGCCGAGGAGCAGCGCGCCACCCGCAGCAGCGAGCGCGAGGTCCTCTCCGGCAGCGGGACCCCCGCCTCCGGCCGGGCCGCCGCCGCCTTCGCCGCCGCCCAGAGCAAGATAGGCACGCCGTACGTCTACGGCGCCACCGGCCCGTCCTCCTTCGACTGCTCGGGCCTGACCTCCTGGGCCTACGCCCAGGCCGGCGTCGGCATCCCGCGCACCTCCGAGGCACAGACCGGCGCGGGTACCCGGATCTCCTCGATGAGCCAGCTCCAGGTCGGCGACCTCGTCTTCTTCTTCAACGACCTGCACCACGTCGGCCTTTACGCCGGCAACGGCCAGGTCCTGCACGCGCCGCGTACCGGCACGGTCGTGCGCTACGAGTCGATGAGCACCATCGGCGGCCCGTTCATGTTCGGCGTGCGGGTCTGACCCGGAGCACGCGCCACCCCTGAACCGCCCTCGCCATGCCGCCCGTTCGGGCGAATCACGGCACGGCCTGTGGACCCCCCGCCCCGCCGGTGACCTGCGTCAGCGGCGGGGCGCCGCCGTGCGCGGCGCCCGGAGGTCGTTGGCCGGTACCCCGTCACGGGGTTACTGTCTGCCGCGTTTCCCCGTCCGCCAGCGGAAGGAGTGCGGCTTCCCGTGGGGTCCCATCGCCGCCTTGCACCGTCCGGGTTCGACCGCGGCTCAGCCGCCGCCGTCGGCCTGCTCTCCGTCGCCGCCGCAGTCCTGGGCGCCGTACCGGCCACCGCCGCGCCCGCGGCCCCGGCCGCCCCGCAGGACGACCGGCGGGCGGAGGTGGACCGCCTGCACACCGAGGCGGAGCAGGCGACCGAGGCCTACAACAAGGCCGACGCGCGCACCGACGCCCTGCAGAAGGAGGTCGGCACCGCGCAGGACTCGATCGCCCGGCAGCAGGAGCGGATCAACTCCATGCGCGACGCGCTCGGTTCGCTGGCCGGCGCCCAGTACCGCTCCGGCGGCATCGATCCCTCGCTGGCCCTGCTGCTCTCCGCGAACCCGGACCAATACCTGGAGCGGGCCTCCGTCCTCGACCGGATCTCCAGCCGCCACGCGGGCGAGCTGCGGGAACTCCAGCAGGCCATGCGCGACCTCGCCCAGGACCGCACCGAGGCCGCCGAGAAGCTCGCCCTCCTGGAGAAGGGCCGCAAGGCCGTCGCCGCCCACAAGAAGACCGTGGAACGCAAGCTCGCCAAGGCGCGCGCGCTGGTCAACTCCCTCCCGGACGGCGAACGCGCGGGCTACGAGCGCGGCTCCCGCTCCGGCCGCCCGGACCTGACCGCCCTCACCGGCGCCCAGGGCCCCGCCTCCGGCCGCGCGGGCGCCGCGTTCGCCGCCGCCCGCGCCGCCCTCGGCAAGCCGTACGTGTGGGGCGCCAACGGCCCCTCCGGCTTCGACTGCTCCGGCCTGACCCAGTGGGCGTACGCCCAGGCCGGGGTCGGCCTGCCGCGCACCTCGCAGGCGCAGTCCGGCAGCGGTCAGCGGGTCTCCCTGTCCGAGGCCCGGCCCGGCGACCTCGTCGCCTACCGCGACGACGCCAGCCACATCGGCATGTACGCCGGAAACGGCCAGGTGATCCACGCGCCCTACCCCGGCGCGCCGGTGCGCTACGACCCGGTCGGCATGATGCCGGTCTCCTCGATCACCCGGGTCTGACCCGCCGCGGCACCGCAATCCGCAACGCAGCCCTGCCACCCGTACCGCCACGCGCCCGTACGATCGGGAAGGTGGCTGGTCGATCGCGGGTGTCGGGTTCCTCGGTGGTGGCGCTGTGCCTGCTGCTGGTCGCCCTCGTGGCCTGCGGCGGCAGGGTCACCGCCGACCCGGTGCGGGCCGAGGTGCAGAAGGTGCTGGACCGGCGCGCGGCGGCCGTCCTCGGCCACGACCGGGCCGCCTACGCCCGTACGGGCACCGGGACCGGCTACGGCAACCTGAGCGCGATTCCGCTGGCCGACTGGTCGTACCGGGTGACCGACGTGGACCGCGGCGTCGACACCGCCACCGCCGAGGTCGAGCTGCGCTACCGCGTCGACGGCTACGACCGGGGCGCCGTCACCGCGAACCGCACCGTCGCGCTGAGCCGGGACGGCGCGGACGGGGAGTGGGCCGTCGACTCCGAGCGGCCCGCCGAGGAGTCCGGCCAGCAGCCCTGGGACCAGGGCACGGTTCAGGTGGTGCGCGGCACGCACAGCCTGGTGCTCGGCGTCGGGCAGTCCGCCGGCGCACTGCGCGCCTTCGCCGGCCTCGCCGACCGGGCGGTGCCCGCCGTCTCCGACGCCTGGGACGGCGACTGGGCCCGCCGGGTCGTCGTGCTCGTCCCCCGGTCCGTGGAGGGCATGGCGGGCCTGCTGGGCTCGCCCGCCTCCTCCTACCGGGGCATCGCCGCGGTCACCACGGGGGAGACGGGCGGCCGGGAGCACGCCCCGGCGGACCGGATCATCGTCAACCCCGACGCGTACGGGCTGCTCGGCAGCCTCGGCAGGCAGGTCGTGCTCACCCACGAGACCACCCACGTCGCCACCCGCGCCGACACCACCGCCGCCACCCCGCTGTGGCTCTCCGAGGGCTACGCCGACTGGGTCGGCTACCGGGGCACCGACCGCGACCCCGACGAGGCCGCTCCCGAACTGCGCGGCGAGGTGTCCGAGGGCCGGGTGCCCGGCGCACTGCCGACGGACGAGGACTTCGGCTTCACCGCCGACGCCGACGAACTGGCCCGCGCCTACGAGGGCGGCTGGCTGGCCTGCCGCATGATCGCCGATCAGTGGGGCGAGGACCGCCTGGACGCGTTCTACCGCGCCGTGGGCACCCACGACGAGCGCGCGGGCGCGGTGGAGGCGGCCATGGACGAGACCCTCGGGACGACACCCGAGGACTTCACGGCACGCTGGCGGGAGTACGTGCGGAGCGTGCTGGGCTGAGACTCCCGGCTCGGTGGGTGGTGGGTGTGGTCGAGGACGCCGCGCGGGCCCGGTGCGATGGCGGAAGGGTCTGCGGGTCGATTGCGGGCCTAGGCGTCCTGGCCCCGGGGGCGGCGGGACACGGGAGCGGGGGTGCCGCGCGGTGTCACGGTGCGATGGCGGGTGTGTCCGTGGGGCGAGTCGTGGTGAGCCCTTCGCTCCGGGCGGCGGGAGTGCGTCGCCGGGTGTCGTGCCACAGGGCACGGGCCCCGATCAGGGCGGCGGCCACCAGCAGGCCGTTGCGCACGGCCAGGAGCGCGATGCCGACAGGCGTGCTCGCCACGACGTCGGCGAACAGGACCGGGAACTCCAGCGCCGTCACCGGGGTCGCCGCCAGCACCAGCGCGGCCGGCACCCGCATCCGGGTCGCCCGGTAGCACCGGCAGACCGCCGCGAGGCCGACCAGCCACACCATGTACTGCGGGCTGATCACCCGGCTCGTGACCGTGAAGACCAGCACCGCCACGAAGGCCGCGTCCGCCGCCGTGTGCGCCGCGAACCGGGCCGCGCGCAGCCGCCACAGCAGCAGCCAGCCGAAGCCGAGCGCGCTCAGCACCAGGGCCACCGTGCTCACCGCGCCCACGTACGGGCCGAGGAACTCCACCGAGCCGTAGTTCAGCAGCACCTCGCCCCGCCAGCCGAAGTGCCGGGCGACGTGGAACACCAGCGCCCCCAGCGACTCCACCTCGGTGCCCCGCTCACTCTGGAACGTCAGGAACGCGAACGCCCCCGGCATCGTCACCACGAACAGCGCGGCCAGCCCCGCCCCGCTCACCGCGGCCGCGACCCACGGCCCACGGCCCCGCATCCCGAGCAGCACCAGCGCCGGCCAGACCTTCAGCAGCGCCCCGAGCGCCGCCAGGGCCCCCGCCACCCTCGGATGCCGCCCCGCGGCCAGCAGTGCGGCCACCGCGACGGCGGTGACCATCACGTCGTAGCGGGCGGACACCGGCGGGCCCAGCAGCGGCACGCCCACCACCCACACCCACGCCCCGCGCGGCGAGCGCCCCGCGCCCCGGCCCGCGTGCCGCAGCAGCGCCAGCACCGTCAGGTCCACGGCACAGGCCAGGACGAAGAAGGCCGTGGCGTACGTCAGGAAGGGCAGCAGCCCGGGGGAGAGGACCGCGAAGGCCGCCGCCGGCGGGTACTGCCAGGTGACGTCGTCCAGCGGAAACGTTCCGGTGCGCAGGATCTCGCACCAGCCCCGGTAGATGACGGACACGTCGCTGGTGACGTCCGGACCGGGGAAGACCAGCACCTTGAGCACGAACAGCAGCAGCAACAGCCGTGTGGCGCCCCAGGCCGTCAGCAGCCACCGCGGTGACCGCCCCTCGTCCCTCGTCTCCACGTGCTCCCTGCCCGTCCGCGTCCGCCCTGCCGGTGCGGCCATGATGACCCGGGCACCTGTGCGTCTGCCACAGGACGCGGCCGGGCCCCGGCCCGCGCGGAGGGTTCGGTAGGGTCGGCGGCGTGCGCAAGACCTTGATCGTGACGAACGACTTCCCGCCCCGTCCGGGCGGCATCCAGGCCTTCCTGCACAACATGGCGCTGCGCCTGGACCCCGAGCGGCTGGTCGTCTACGCCTCCACCTGGAAGCGGAGCCGCGAGGGCGTCGAGGCCACCGCCGCCTTCGACGCCGAGCAGCCCTTCACCGTCGTACGGGACCGTACGACGATGCTGCTGCCGACGCCGGGCGCGACCCGGCGCGCGGCCGGACTGCTCCGCGAGCACGGCTGCACGTCGGTGTGGTTCGGCGCGGCGGCACCCCTCGGCCTGATGGCACCGGCGCTGCGCCGGGCGGGCGCCGAGCGCCTCGTCGCCACCACCCACGGCCACGAGGCGGGCTGGGCCCAGCTGCCCGCCGCCCGGCAGCTGCTGCGCCGTATCGGGGAGTCGACCGACACCATCACCTACCTCGGCGAGTACACGCGCTCACGCATAGCGGACGCGCTCACCCCGGCGGCCGCCGCACGGATGACGCAGCTGCCGCCGGGCGTCGACGAGAAGACCTTCCACCCGGGCAGCGGCGGCGACGAGGTCCGCGCCCGCCTCGGGCTGACCGAGCGCCCCGTCGTGGTCTGCGTCTCACGCCTGGTCCCGCGCAAGGGCCAGGACACCCTGATCCGGGCCATGCCCCGCATCCTCGCCGCCGAGCCGGACGCCGTCCTGCTGATCGTCGGCGGCGGCCCCTACGAGAAGGACCTGCGCCGCCTCGCCGAGGACACCGGCGTCGCCGCCTCCGTGCACTTCACGGGCGCCGTGCCGTGGTCCGAGCTGCCCGCGCACTACGGTGCCGGCGACGTCTTCGCCATGCCCTGCCGTACCCGCCGTGGCGGCCTCGACGTCGAGGGCCTCGGCATCGTCTACCTGGAAGCCTCCGCGACCGGCCTCCCCGTCGTCGCCGGCGACTCCGGCGGCGCCCCGGACGCGGTACTCGACGGGGAGACGGGCTGGGTGGTCCGCGGCGGCTCGCACGACGACACGGCCGACCGCGTCACCACCCTGCTGGCCGACCCCGAACTCCGCCGGCGCATGGGGGAGCGGGGCCGTGCCTGGGTCGAGGAGAAGTGGCGCTGGGACCTGCTGGCGGAACACCTGAAGGCGCTGCTGTAGCGCGGGATGACTGCGCGCCCTTCAGGGGCGCGGGGAACTGCGCGACCAGCCACAGCGAACCCGCGCCCGCCCACGGCGCCGAAGCGGCACCCCACCAGGCGCCCTCACTTGGCGTAGATCGCCTCGATCTCCCCCGCGTAATCCTTGGCGACAACATTCCGCTTCAGCTTCAACGACGGCGTCAAGTGCCCGGAGTCCTCGGTGAACTGAGCCCCCAGCACCCGGAACCTCCGCACCGACTCCGCCTTGGAGACCGCCGAGTTCCCGTCGTCGATCGCCGACTGGATCTCGGCGAGCAGTTCCGCGTCGTCCCGCAGCGACGCCGCCGTGGAGCCGGCCGGCTTGCCGTGCTCCGCGCACCACCGTCCGAGGAACTCCTCGTCGAGGGTGACCAGCGCGCCCACGAAGGGCCGCCCGTCGCCGACCACCATGCACTCCGCGACCAGCGCGTGCGCGCGGATGCGGTCCTCGATCACGGCCGGGGCGACGTTCTTGCCGCCGGCGGTGACGATGATCTCCTTCTTGCGGCCGGTGATCCGCAGGTACCCGTCCTCGTCGAGGGTGCCGATGTCACCGGTGTGGAACCAGCCGTCGGCCAGCGCCTCGGCGGTCGCGCCCGGATTGTTCCAGTACTCCTTGAACAGGTGCTCGCCGTGCAGCAGCACCTCGCCGTCGTCCGCGATGCGCACCACGGAGCCCGGCAGCGGCTGACCGACCGTGCCGATCTTCTGCCGGTCCCAGGGGTTGAAGGCGGTGGCGGCGCAGGACTCGGTCAGGCCGTAGCCCTCCAGGACCGTGAAGCCGATGCCGCGGAAGAAGTGGCCGAGCCGCTCGCCGAGCGGCGCGCCGCCGGAGATGGCGTACTCGCCGCGTCCGCCGAGTACCGTGCGCAGCTTGCCGTAGACGAGCCGGTCGAAGACCTTGTGCTTGATCTTCAGGCCGACGGACGGACCCGACGGCGTGTCCAGCGCCCGGCTGTACGCGATGGCGGTGTCCGCCGCCTTGTCGAAGATCTTGCCCTTGCCGTCGGCCTGCGCCTTGGCGCGCGCCGAGTTGTAGACCTTCTCGAAGACGCGCGGCACACCGAGGATCAGCGTCGGCCGGAAGGCGGCCAGCTCGTCGGTGAGGTTCTTGATGTCGGGGACGCAGCCCAGCTTGATCGGCGCGATCATCGGCGCGACCTGCACCAGCCGCCCGAAGACGTGCGCGAGGGGCAGGAAGAGGAGGACGGAGCACTCACCGGTGCGGAACAGGGGGCGCAGGCGCTCGACCACGTTCCCGCACTCGGCGAAGAAGCTGCGGTGGGTGAGGACGCAGCCCTTGGGGCGGCCGGTGGTGCCGGAGGTGTAGACGATGGTCGCGGGGTCGTCGGCCTTCGCGATCGAGCCGCGCTCCTCGACGGCGCGGTCGGTGACGTCCTGGCCGAGGCGGCCCAGTTCCTCCACGGCGCCGGCGTCGATCTGCCAGACGTTCTTGAGGGCGGGCAGCGCCTCGCGCACCGACTCGACGACGGCCGAGTGCCCGGCCGACTCCACGACGCAGGCGGTGGCCCCCGAGTCGCTCAGGATCCACTGCACCTGCTCCGGCGAGCTGGTCTCGTACACCGGCACGGTGATCGCGCCCGCGCTCCAGATGGCGAAGTCCAGCAGCGTCCACTCGTAGCGGGTGCGGGACATGAGGCCGACCCGGTCGCCCGGCTGCACGCCGGACGCGATCAGGCCCTTGGCGGCGGAGTGCACCTCGGCGAGGAAGTCGCGGGCGGTCACGTCCTGCCAGGCGCCGCCCGCCTTGCGGGAGATGACGGCGACGTCGGGATGCTGCGCGGCGTTTCTGCGGACGATGTCGGTCAGGTTTCCGTCCGCGGGGACCTCGTACAAGGCCGGAAGGCTGAACTCGCGCAAGACTGCTGCTCCTCATAGGGCGCCGGCGCCACGACACTGTGTGATGCGACGGTGCGGTCCAAGGCTCGGGCTGGTGCTCGGGAGGTGGTTGAAATCCTGAGCACGACTGGACTGCCCGGACGTTACCCGTCGGTATGCGTTCTCCGACAGGGGGTCCCCGCGAGATGTTCGACGCGTCACACGGATGGGGTTTCCTTTGCGCACAGTAGTCGACGGATCAACCGACCAGCCAGTAACCGCAGGTCCGACCGCCACTGTTCACAAGAGGCGCGCGCTGCTTACGCTTGATCACCATGGCACCCACACCGGCCCGTAACACGAGCACGCGCGTCCACGTGGTCAGCGACGTGCACGGCAACGCCCGCGACCTGGCCAGGGCCGGCGAGGGCGCCGACGCCCTGATCTGCCTCGGCGACCTGGTCCTCTTCCTCGACTACGCCGACCACTCGCGCGGCATCTTCCCCGAACTGTTCGGCGTCGCGAACGCCGACCGCATCGTCGAGCTGCGCACCGCCCGCCGCTTCGCCGAGGCGCGGGAGTTCGGGGCGGGGCTGTGGGCGGGCGTCGGCGGGGACCGCTCGAAGCTGATCGAGGGGGCGGTGCGCAAGCAGTACGCCGAGCTGTTCGCCGCCTTCCCCACCCCGACGTACGCCACCTACGGCAACGTCGACGTGCCGCCGCTGTGGCCCGAGTACGCCCGCCCCGGCACGACCGTGCTCGACGGGGAGCGGGTGGAGATCGGCGGCCGGGTCTTCGGCTTCGTCGGCGGCGGCCTGCGCAGCCCGATGCGCACGCCGTACGAGATCAGCGACGAGGAGTACGCCGCGAAGATCGAGGCCGTCGGCGAGGTGGACGTGCTGTGCACCCACATCCCGCCGCAGGTGCCGGACCTGGTCTACGACACGGTGGCGCGGCGCTTCGAACGGGGCAGCCGGGCGCTGCTGGACGCGATCCGGCGGACCCGGCCCCGGTACGCGCTGTTCGGGCACGTGCACCAGCCGCTGGCCCGCCGCATGCGCATCGGCGCCACCGAGTGCGTGAACGTCGGCCACTTCGCCTCGACCGGGCGGCCGTGGGTGCTGGAGTGGTGATTTTTCCGACCGGGGCCGCACAGGCAGGTGGTGACCGTCGCGGCGTCCGTGCGCGATAGCCTTCACGCGGCACACACGTGTGCGCCACGGGCGCACGCGACCACAAGACGACTCACCACGACACCTGTACCGGCCCGCATCCGGAGGAGCCACGGCGATGGCGGAACACACCAGCTCGAGCATCACCATCGAGGCGGCACCCGCCGACGTCATGTCGGTGATCGCGGACTTCGCCCGCTACCCGGACTGGACCGGCGAGGTGAAGGAGGCCGAGGTCCTCGCCAGCGACGCCCAGGGACGCGCCGAACAGGTCCGGCTGGTCATGGACGCCGGTGCGATCAAGGACGACCAGACGCTGGCGTACACCTGGACCGGCGAGCACGAGGTGTCCTGGACGCTGGTGAAGTCGCAGATGCTGCGTTCACTCGACGGCTCCTACCTGCTCCGCCCGGCGGGCACGGGCACGGAGGTCACCTACCGGCTCACCGTCGACGTCAAGATCCCGATGCTGGGCATGATCAAGCGCAAGGCCGAGAAGGTCATCATCGACCGCGCGCTGGCGGGCTTGAAGAAGCGAGTGGAAACCCCGGCGAAGTAGCGTCGGCCGAGCCGCGGGCAATCGCGAACCACCCCGGCGTCACGCGGCCCGGGGCCGGACCGCGCGGGTACCGTTCAGCCTCATGCGCACCATCCTGATCACAGGCCCCGGCGGCAGCGGCCGTACCACCGTCGCGGCCGCCACCGCGCTCGCCGCCGCCCGGCAGGGCACCCGCACCCTGCTGCTCGGCACCGACCGCGACGACACCCTCGGCGCCGCGCTCGGGGTGCGCACCGGCCCGGCGCCGACGTCCGTCGAACCCCACCTCACCGCCTGGCGGCCGGACGCCGCCCAGGGGTTCCGGGACGGCCTCGCCGCGCTCCAGGACCGCGCCTCCTCCGCCCTCGACCTCCTCGGCGCCGCCCGCCTCGACCCCGAGGAACTCACCCCCCTCCCCGGCGCCGACGAACTCGCCCTGCTGCGCGCCCTGCGCGACGCCGCCCTCGCGGAGCGGCACGACCTCCTCGTCGTCGACCTCCCGCCCGCCCCGCGCGCCCTCGCCCTGCTCGCCGCCCCCGAGGAGCTGCGCCGCTGCCTGCGCCGGCTGCTGCCCCCCGAGCGGCAGGCGGCCCGCGCCCTGCGCCCCGTCCTCGGCAGGCTCGCGGGCGTCCCCATGCCCGCCGAGGCGCTGTACGAGGCGGCGGCCCGCTGGGACCTGGAACTCGCCGCCGCCGAAGCCGTCGTCGCCGACCGGAACGCCGTCGTACGGCTGGTCGCCGAGCCGGGCCCGGCGGGCGCCGACGCGGTCCACGCCACCGTCCTCGGCCTCGCCCTGCGCGGCCTGCGCACCGACCTGCTGGTCGCCAACCGCGTGCTGCCCGAGGAGGTCCCGGCCGACAGCTGGCTCACCGGCCCCCTCGCCCAGCAGCGCAAGACGCTGGAGGAGTGGCGGGGCACGTACGACGTCCGGGCCCTCCCTCACCTCGGCCGCGATCCGCGCGGCACCGACGACCTCGCCGCGCTCGGCGCGCCGGGCGCCGGCCCGGCCGTCGCCCCGGTCGAGTGGCCCGTCACCGACCGGCTGGCCGAGGACGGCGTCCTGGTCTGGCGCATCCCGCTGCCCGGCGCCGTACGCGAGGAACTCGACCTGGTCCGCCGCGGGGACGAACTGGTCGTCGCCGCCGGGCCGTTCCGCCGGATCGTTGCGCTGCCGTCCGCGCTGCGCCGCTGCACCGTCGACGGGGCCGCGCTGCGGGAGGGCACGCTCGCCGTCCGGTTCGCGCCGGACCCGCAGCTGTGGCCGCGGGGGCGCTGATCCCGCCACGGGGCCCGAGTCCGTTCGGGTAACGTCGTAAGGACGAAACGTAGTCAGGAGTCCGTCATGAGCGAAAAGCTCCCCCCGTCCGAGGCACCCCGCCCCGACGAGGCCGACGGGGCCGACGCCGCGCGACCGGGCGACGCCGACGCCTGGGCGACGGCGTGCGCCGAGGACCTGGAGTCGGAGAAGGCCCGCCGCCGTGCCGAGTACGGGGTACCTCCCGGCTCGGCCGCCGAGGAGCTGCGCCGGCTCGTCGACACCGTGGCGGACAAGCTGTCCGGCCTCCAGTCCCCGCTGCTCGGCCAGGTCGCCGGACCCGCCGCCCAGCAGGTGTTCCGGCAGGTCGTCCAGCAGGCCAGGGCCGCCGTCGAACCGGTCATCGAGCGCAACCCGGACGTCTTCGACCACCTCGCGGCCGCAGGCGGCGAACTCCTCGCCGCCTACCGCTCCGCCGTCCAGGACCAGGAACGCCGCTGGACCACCGGCAGTGCCGCGGCCAAGGACCCGCGCGACCCCCGCGACCAGGCCGAACGCCGGGACGGCGACGGCGACGACGGCGACGAGGGCACCGGTCCGGGCCAGCGCATCGACCTGGACTGAGCCCCGCCTCGGGTACGGTTGCCCATAGCGGGGCTCGACCGAACTGAGGGATTCATGGGACTCACCATCGGCGTCGACATCGGCGGCACGAAGATCGCGGCCGGCGTGGTCGACGAGGAAGGCAACATCCTCTCGACCCACAAGGTGCCGACCCCCAGCACACCCGAGGCCATCGTGGACGCCATCGCCTCCGCGGTGGAGGGCGCACGCGTGGGGCACGAGATCGTCGGAGTGGGCATCGGCGCCGCCGGATACGTCAACCGCCAGCGCTCCACGGTCTACTTCGCGCCCAACATCGACTGGCGCCAGGAACCGCTCAAGGAGAAGGTCGAGGCCCGCGTCGGCCTCCCGGTCGTCGTGGAGAACGACGCCAACGCGGCCGCCTGGGGCGAGTACAAGTTCGGTGGTGGCAAGGGCCACCGCAACGTCATCTGCATCACCCTCGGCACCGGCCTCGGCGGCGGCATCATCATCGGCAACAAGCTGCGCCGCGGTCACTTCGGTGTGGCCGCCGAGTTCGGCCACATCCGCATGGTCCCGGACGGCCTGCTGTGCGGCTGCGGATCGCAGGGCTGCTGGGAGCAGTACGCCTCCGGGCGGGCCCTGGTGAGGTACGCCAAGCAGCGTGCCAACGCCACCCCCGAGCGCGCCGAGGTGCTGCTCGCGCTCGGCGACGGCACCCCCGAGGGCATCGAGGGCAAGCACATCTCCGTGGCCGCCCGCCAGGGCTGCCCGGTCGCCGTCGACTCCTACCGGGAACTGGCCCGCTGGGCCGGCGCCGGCCTCGCCGACCTGGCCTCCCTCTTCGACCCGTCCGCCTTCATCGTCGGCGGCGGCCTCTCCGACGAGGGCGACCTGGTCCTCGACCCGATCCGCAAGTCCTACAAGCGCTGGCTGGTCGGCGGCAACTGGCGCCCGGTCGCCGACGTGGTCGCCGCGCAACTCGGCAACAAGGCCGGCCTGGTGGGCGCGGCCGACCTGGCCCGGGAGCCCGACCCGATCATGTAGATCGAGGATTGCTGTACGCCCAAGGGGCGCGGGGAACTGCGCGACAAGCCACGACGAACCGGCAGTCGCCCACGAACCCCGCGCCCCGAGCTGTCCGGCGCACCATCCGCGGTCCCGTAAATTGACCGCATGGCGACATCCCTCCCCCCGCTCCCCAACTCCCGCACCGAACCGGACGGTTCCGCCGTCATCCGCGTCCTCAGCTACAACATCCGCTCGATGCGCGACGACACCGACGCCCTCGCCCGCGTCATCTCCGCCTGCGCCCCCGACCTCGTCCTCCTCCAGGAGGCCCCCCGCTTCTTCCGGTGGCGCAAGAAGCTCACCCGGCTCGCCGACGCCTCCGGCCTGGTGCTGCTCTCCGGCGGCGCCCCCGCGGCCGGCCCCGCGCTGCTGTGCTCCCTGCGGGCCACCGTCGAGCGCACCGAGGACGTACTGCTCCCGCTCACCCCCGGCCGGCACCGGCGCGGCCTCGCCACCGCCGTGGTCCGGTTCGGCGGCGCCCGCCTCTCCGTCCTGAGCTGCCACCTGTCCCTGGAGGCGGAGGAGCGCCACGAGCAGGCGGGCCTGCTCCTCGACCGGCTGGCCGCCCTGGACGTCCCGCACGCGGTCGCGGGCGGCGACCTCAACGAGCGCCCTGGCGGCCGCACCTTCCGGCGCCTCGGCGACGGGTTGCGGGACTGCTGGACCGCCGCGCCCTGGGGCGGCGAGTACACGTTCACACCCACGGCGCCCGACCGCCGCATCGACGCCGTCTTCGTCACCGAGGGCGTCGAGGTGCTGGGCTGCGGGGTGCCGCTGGGGCTCGCCGGGGTGGCCGAGGCGGACCTGAGGGCGGCCACGGACCATCTCCCGGTCCTGACCGCCCTCCGCGTACCCGCGACGCCCTGACCCCGGGCACTGCCCGAGCGTCGGCTAGACCACCGCGCCCCGCCCCGGATCGTCGTCGTCCTCGTCGTCCGTCCGCATCCGCATGACCAGCGTGGCGAAGCCGCCGAGGAAACCGCCGATGCTGAGGGTCGTCAGCCACCAGGTCATGTCCCAGCCGAACAGCACCGCCAGCAGAAGCAGCACCGGTCCGCCGAGCACGCCCAGCCAGGCGAACTTCGCGGTGGGGTCCGCCTCGGGCAGCGGCGGCGGCTCGGGCGGCACGAAGTGGCCCTCGTCGTCCTCGTCGAGATCGTCGTCGGACGGCTCGGCCGGCGTGTGGTCGCGGGGACCGACGCCGGGCGCGAACGCGACGGAGCTGCCCAGCGGCCGGGCCGAGGACGGCTGGTCCGACGCGGGCTTCTCGTCGTTCGTCTCGGGCTCCAGGAGCGCCAGGTCCTCGACCGACTTGAACGGCTTCGCCCCCGGCGGGTCCGGCGGCTCGTCCCCGTACCCGGCGACGATCGCGGCCCAGGCGGCGTCCTCGTCGAGGGGCACGCCGCCCTGCTCCTCGGGCCCGCGGTCCGCCGCGCGCTCCCGCCCCTCGGGGTGCTCCCGCTCCCGCTCCTCGCGGTCCTCGCGGTCGGAGTCGTGCTCAGCCACCTGCGGCCGTCCCTTCCTTGCCGAGACCGGGCTCCGGCTCCCTGACGGAACCGGGCGCGAGCCGGCCGATGAACGCGACGCTCTCCGCGAAGATCCGGTCCGCATCGTGGTCCAACGTCGCCACGTGGTAGCTCTGTTCCAGCAGGACCTCCGTCACGTCCGTGGAGGACACCCGGCCGAGGATCCGCGCCGAGTCGGCCGGCGGCACCACGTGGTCCTGCGGGCTGCGCAGCAACAGCAGCGGCTGCGTCACCTGCGGCAGGTCGCCGTCGGCGAGCCGGAAGTACGAGCGCAGCGAGTGCGCCGCGTGCAGCGGCACCCTGTCGTACCCCAGCTCCGAGCCGAGCGGCTTGGCGATGTCGCTGGCGATGCCCTTCGTCGCCGGCAGCAGATGGCGCAGGACCGGCAGGGCGTGCTGGGCCACGCCGTGCATCCGGTTCGCCGGGTTGACGACCATGACGCCGCAGACCGCGTCCCCGTGCTTGGCGGCGAGCCGCAGCGCCAGCGCGCCGCCCATCGACAGACCGGCCACGAAGACCCGCGCGCAGCGCTCGCGCAGGGCGCGCAGCTCGCGGTCCACCTCCGCGTACCAGTCCTGCCAGCCGGTGACCTGCATGTCCTGCCAGCGGGTGCCGTGCCCGGGCAGCAGGGGCAGCGCGACGGTCAGGTCGCGGGCGGCGAGATACCGCGCCCAGGGGCGCAGCGACTGCGGGGAACCGGTGAAGCCGTGACAGAGGAGGACGCCGGTCTCCCCGCCCTCGTGGCGGAACGGCTCGGCTCCGGGCAGGACCGACACGTCTCGGTCTCCTGTCGTCAGATGCTTGCGGGTACTTCACCGTACGCGACCGTACTGACACCGACCAGGGCCGTCGGGGCCATTGACGGTGCCCCGGGATAGGGTCTGCCCCACAGACACAGGAGGCAATCGGTTGTTGTACGGCGCGATGAAGGTCACCGTCGGGGGTTCGCTGAAGCTCGCCTTCCGGCCCTGGGTGGAGGGCTTGGAGCACATTCCGGCCGACGGCCCCGCCATCCTGGCGAGCAACCACCTGTCGTTCTCCGACTCGTTCTTCCTGCCCGCCGTCCTCGACCGCAAAGTGACCTTCATCGCCAAGGCCGAGTACTTCAACACCCCCGGCGTCAAGGGACGGCTCACCGCCGCGTTCTTCAAGGGGGTCGGCCAGCTCCCGGTGGACCGCTCGGGCGTGCGCGGCGCCGGCGAGGCCGCCATCCGGAGCGGCATAGAGGTCCTGGAGCGCGGTGAGCTGTTCGGCATCTACCCCGAGGGCACGCGCTCGCCCGACGGCCGTCTCTACCGGGGCAAGCCGGGCGGGCTCGCGCGCGTCGCGCTGGCCACCGGCGCGCCCGTGATCCCGGTCGCCATGATCGACACCGAGAAGATCCAGCCGCCCGGCCAGGTGATGCCGAAGCTGATGCGGCCCGGCATCCGCATCGGCCGGCCCCTGGACTTCTCCCGCTACCAGGGCATGGAGCACGACCGTTTCGTGCTCCGCGCGGTGACCGACGAGGTCATGTACGAGATCATGAAGCTCTCCGGCCAGGAGTACGTCGACATGTACGCGACCGCGATGAAGCGGCAGATCGCGGACGCGGCCAAGGCCGAGAAGGAGGCGGGCAAGGCGGCGAAGGCCGCACTCGCCCAGGCGGAGAAGGCGGAGAAGGCCGACAAGGCCGAGAAAAACCCGGCCGGGTCCTAGCCCGGGAGACCGCCAGCCCGGGGAGGGGGGACATGGCCAGGCGCGAGAGAGTCATGCGGATGTCGGTCGAGCAGCCGCTGTGGCGCGCGCTCGCCGGCTACCGCGTGCTGACCATGCTGTACGCGATCGGCTTCTTCGCCACCGCCTACTCCGGCTTCACCCGCCCCTGGCTCGCCGTGGCCTACTACGCCCTCCTGTTCGTCTGGACCCTGGCCACCCTGCCGAAGGTCGCGGGCGCCGCGAGCTGCACCAAGCGCTTCCTCGCCGCCGACCTCACCATCGCGGTCACCGGCATCCTGCTCACGCCCTTCGCCGACGCCCACGAGCGGGTCATGGACGGCGGCCCCACCCTGCCGTCGATATGGACCGCCGGCTCCGTCCTGGCCTTCGCCATCAAGGGCGGCTGGCGCTGGGCGGCCGCCGCCTCCACCCTGGTCGCCGTCGCCAACCTGGTCGAACGCGGTACCCCGGCCCGCGACACCGTGCACAACGTGATCCTCGTCTGGGTCGCCTCCATCGCCATCGGCTACGTCGTCGAGGTCGCCCGCGCCTCCGAGCGCACCCTCGCCCGCGCCCTGGAGATCGAGGCGGCCACCAGGGAACGCGAACGGCTCGCCCGGGACATCCACGACAGCGTCCTCCAGGTGCTGGCCATGGTGCAGCGGCGCGGCGCCGTGATCGGCGGCGAGGCGGCCGAGCTGGGCCGGATGGCCGGTGAGCAGGAGGTGGCGCTGCGCACCCTGGTCTCCGGCGGCCTCGTGCCGGTCTCCCGCGTCTCCGAGGACACCGCCGAGGGCGCGGTCGTCCGCGCGGTCGAGGAACCGGAACCGGCGGACCCGGACGGCCCCGTCGACCTGCGGGCCCTGCTCGCCCCGTACGCCGGTTCCCTCGTGCACCTCGCCGAGCCGGGCGCGCCCGTCCCGCTGGCCCCGGCCGCGGCGCGGGAGCTGGCGGCGGCCGTGGGAGCCGCCCTGGACAACGTACGCGTGCACGTCGGTGAGCGGGCGCGGGCCTGGATCCTGGTCGAGGACGAGCCCGGCGAGGTGATCGTCACCGTCCGCGACGAGGGGCCGGGCATCCCGGACGGGCGGCTCGCCGAGGCCGAGGGCGAGGGGCGGCTCGGGGTGGCCCTGTCGATCCGGGGCCGGCTGCGCGATCTCGGCGGCACGGCAGAACTGATCTCGGTGCCCGGCCAGGGCACGGAGGTCGAACTGAGGGCACCGAAGGAAACCGGCGGCGGCGCCGCCCGGGGGAAGGCAGCGGACCGTGAGTGAACGACGGGAACCGATCAAGGTCATGGTGGTCGACGACCACCCGATGTGGCGCGACGCGGTCGCCCGGGACCTGGCCGAGTCCGGCTTCGACGTGGTCGCCACCGCGGGCGACGGGGAGCAGGCGGTGCGCCGCGCCCGGGCCACCGCGCCCGAGGTCCTCGTCCTCGACCTCAACCTGCCCGGCAAGCCCGGCGTCCAGGTCTGCAAGGAGGTCGTCGGCGCCGACCCGAGGCTGCGCGTCCTCGTCCTCTCGGCGAGCGGGGAGCACGCCGACGTGCTGGAGGCGGTGAAGTCCGGCGCGACCGGCTACCTGCTGAAGTCGGCGTCCACCGAGGAGTTGCAGGACGCGGTGCGCCGTACGGCCGTCGGCGACCCGGTGTTCACGCCGGGACTGGCCGGCCTGGTCCTCGGCGAGTACCGCCGCCTCGCCTCCGAACCCGCCCCCGCCGCGGGCGCCGACGAACCCGGGGCGCCCCGGCTCACCGACCGGGAGACCGAGGTGCTGCGCCTGGTCGCCAAGGGCCTGAGCTACAAGCAGATCGCCGAGCGCCTCGTGATCTCCCACCGCACCGTGCAGAACCACGTCCAGAACACCCTGGGCAAGCTCCAGCTGCACAACCGGGTCGAGCTGGTCCGCTACGCGATAGAACGCGGTCTGGACGACGCCTGACCCCACGCGGGACAGTGGCCCCAACCACTCACCCTCCCAAAGGGGTTGTGCGATGAAGGTCGGAGTACTGACCGGAGGCGGCGACTGCCCCGGGCTCAACGCCGTCATCAGGGCCATCGTCCGCAAGGGAGTCCAGGAGTACGGCTACGAGTTCACCGGCTTCCGGGACGGCTGGCGCGGCCCCCTGGAGGGCGACACCGTCCGCCTCGACATCCCGGCCGTCCGCGGCGTCCTGCCCCGCGGCGGCACCATCCTCGGCTCCTCGCGCACCAATCCGCTCCAGCAGGAGCAGGGCATCCGGCGCATCAAGGAGAACCTGGCCAAGCTCGACGTCGGCGCGCTCATCACCATCGGCGGCGAGGACACCCTCGGCGTCGCCACCCGGCTCGCCGACGAGTACGGCGTGCCCTGCGTCGGCGTCCCCAAGACCATCGACAACGACCTGTCCGCCACCGACTACACCTTCGGCTTCGACACCGCGGTCGGCATCGCCACCGAGGCCATCGACCGGCTGCACACCACCGCCGAGTCGCACATGCGCGTTCTCGTCGTCGAGGTCATGGGCCGGCACGCGGGGTGGATCGCCCTGCACTCGGGCCTGGCCGGCGGCGCCAACGTCATCCTCATCCCCGAGCAGCGCTTCGACGTCGAGCAGGTGTGCGCCTGGGTGACCTCCCGGTTCCGGGCGTCCTACGCGCCGATCGTGGTCGTCGCCGAGGGCGCCATGCCGCGCGACGGCGACATGGTGCTCAAGGACGAGTCGCTCGACTCCTACGGACACGTCCGGCTGTCCGGAGTCGGCGAATGGCTGGCCAAGCAGATCGAGAAGCGCACCGGCAACGAGGCCCGCACCACCGTCCTCGGCCACGTCCAGCGCGGCGGCACGCCCAGCGCCTTCGACCGCTGGCTCGCCACCCGTTTCGGCCTGCACGCCATCGACTGCGTGCGCGACGGCGACTTCGGCAAGATGGTCGCCCTGCGCGGCACGGACATCGTCCGCGTCCCGATCGCCGACGCCACGGTCCGCCTGAAGACCGTCGACCCGAAGCTGTACGAGGAGGTGGGCGTCTTCTTCGGCTGACCGGCCGAGGGACCACCGGCCGACCGGCGGCTCCGGGCAGCGAGTCGTATATTCGGCCCGGAGTCCACCGGAAGGGGAGCGGTCATGGAGATCCTGGCCTTCGGCGTCCAGGCCGACGAGCAGCCCCTGATCGAGCGGGCCTTCCGCGACGCCGAGGAGGTCCGCTGCCTGGACGTCTTCCTCAACGAGGACACCGCCCCCATCGCCGCCGGCCACGAGATCATCTCGACCTCCGTCAACGCCGACCTCGGCGAGGGCGTCCTGGAGATCCTCGCGGCCGGCGGCACCCGGATGGTGGCCCAGCGCTCCACCGGCTTCAACAACATCGACCTGGACACCGCCGAGCGGCTCGGCCTGACCGTGGCGAGGGTGTCGTACTACTCGCCGTACTCGGTCGCCGAATTCGCCTGGGCGCTGGCCATGGCCGTCAACCGCCGGATCGTCCGTGCCTCCACCCGCACCCGCGACTTCGACTTCCGCCTGCACGGCCTGATGGGCCGGGACATGCACGGCCGCACCGCCGGTGTCATCGGCACCGGCAAGATCGGCGAGGCCTTCGCCCGGATCGCCCACGGATTCGGCATGCGCCTGCTCGGCTGGGACGTCGCCGAGAACCCCGCCTGCGCGGAACTCGGCATGCGCTACGTCCCGAAGGACGAGCTGCTCACCCGGTCCGACCTGATCACCCTGCACGTCCCGCTGATGGCCGAGACCCGGCACCTGATCGACGCGGCCGCCCTCAAGGCGATGCGCGACGACGCCATCCTGGTCAACTCCAGCCGCGGCGGCCTGATCGACACCGCCGCGCTCGTCGGCGAGCTGCGCGCGGGCCGCCTCGCGGGCGTGGGCCTGGACGTCTACGAGGCGGAGGCGGGCCTGTTCTTCCTCGACAAGTCGCTGGAACCCGTCGAGGACGACACCCTGGCCCGCCTCGTCACCTTCCCGAACGTCCTGGTCACCTCGCACCAGGCGTACTACACCGAGGACGCCGTCGGCCAGATCGTCGACGCGACGGCGCGCAACGTCCTCGACTACCGGGAGGGCCGCCGCTCGGAGAACGTGCTGGTCCCGCGCAGCTGACCGGCCAGCTCCCGCACGATCGCGGCGCCGTTCAGCGTCAGCACCGACTCGGGGTGGAACTGGACCCCGGCGAAGCCCGGCCCGCGCAGCGCGTGCACCTCACCGCCCGCCGAGCGGCTCACCTCGATGCCGTGCGCGGCCAGCTCGGCGGCCGTCGCTTCGTCGCAGTGCGCGGTGAAGCTGTTGTAGAAGCCGACCGTCTCGCGCCGCCCGAAGAGGTCGATCTCCGTCTGCGCCCCCTGGTAGGGCACCTCCTTGCGGACGATGTCGAGACCCAGCTCCGCCGCGATCAGCTCGTGCCCGAGGCAGACCCCGAGGACACCGTGCCGGTGGCCCCGGATCACCTCGGCGGCCAGGGCGCGCAGGAAGCGCATCTTCGGATCGTCGGCATCCGACGGGTCACCGGGCCCCGGCCCCAGGACCACCGGCCCCTCGTGCCCGAGCACCGCCTCGCGCAGCCCCGGCTCGTCGTACCGCCGTACGCTCACCGCGAGCCCCGAGGAGCGGAGCAGGTGGGCGAGCATCGCCGTGAAGGTGTCCTCGCCGTCGACGACCAGGGCGTGCCCCGTGAGCGTGTCGGCCGGTTCCTGCATCCGCAGCCAGAACGGGGCCAGCGAGGCCCGGCGCCCGTCCAGCGCCGCCCGCACCCGGGGGTCGTCGGCCAGCCTCGGCCCGCCCGCCTCAGCACGCGGCCGGGACGGGCGTACGCCGAGCGCCGCCAGGACCCCGGCCGCCTTGGCGTGGGTCTCCGCGACCTCGCCCGCCGGGTCCGAGCCGCGCACCAGCGTGGCGCCGACCGGCACCCGCAGCCGCCCGTCGGCGTCGATGTCGGCGGTACGGATCAGGATGGGGGAGTCGAGGGTCTGGGCGCCGCCGGAGTCCCGCCCCAGCAGCGCCAGCGCCCCCGCGTAGTAGCCGCGCCCCACACCGTCCCGCCCGAAGGACTCGTACCGCTCGATCACCCGGCAGGCGTTCTGCACCGGCGAGCCGGTGACCGTCGCCGCGAACATCGTCTCCTTCAGCACCTCCCGCGCGTCCAGCGAGGAACGGCCGCGCAGCTCGTACTCGGTGTGCGCGAGGTGCGCCATCTCCTTCAGCCGCGGCCCGACGACCACACCGCCCATGTCGCCGACGGTGCACATCATCTTCAGCTCCTCGTCGACCACCATCGACAGCTCCTCGATCTCCTTGCCGTCGGCGAGGAAGCGGAGCAGGTGCTCGGGTGTCGGTCCCCCGGCGGGGTAGCGGTACGTCCCGCTGATCGGGTTCATGACGACCGTGCCGCCGGACATCCGCACGTGCACTTCGGGGCTGGCACCCACCAGCGTCCGGTCCCCGGTGTGCACGACGAACGTCCAGTACGCGCCCCGCTCGCCCTCCAGCAGCCGCCGGAACAGCGCCAGCGCGTCGGCCCGCCCGAACCCCGCGATCCGGCCCCCGTACGTCCGCCGGATCACGAAGTTGGCGCCCTCGCCGGCCCCGATCTCCTCCTCCAGCACACGCCCGACGATCTCCGCGTACTCCTCGTCGCCGACGTCGAAACCGCCGCCCTCGACGTGGACCTCGTGCGCGGGGAGCCGGTCCAGGACCTCGGCGAGCGGGATGTCGTAGCGCTCCTCGGGGGCCAGCACGAGCAGCGGTGTGCCGTCGTCGCGGACGTCGAAGCCGCGCTCGCGGATCTGCCGGAACGGGACGAGCGCCAGCCCCTCGTCGGGCAGGTCGGCGAGTCTGTCGCGCTCGGTCACCGGGCCGAGCAGCAGTTCCACGGTGTCGTGGTCGTGGCCCGGGGCGCGGCGGCGGAGCAGGGCGAACGGGCGGGAGCCGGCCAGGAGGCCGTCGAGCGGTGTCATGGGTCCGTGTCCTTCTCGGTTCGTCGGAGAGAGGAACGGACCCCGGTCGCGGAAACACCGAAGGCCGCCCCTCGGGCGGCCTTCGCGAAGTCTTACGTCACGCGCAGTCAGCGGGCCGCCGGATGAGCGGTCCACCACCAGTTCTGGGTCGAGTGCGTGAACATGGGCGGAAGAGTACCCCATGGCCCGGTGTCCGCGGAGCGTGCGGCGTGTCTCACTCCCTGGGCATGGGGCCGGGAGCGCCCTTCGACCCCGTAGTCTTGGCGCCGTGACCGTGAACGCTAAGACCAGCCCGAGCGCTGGCAACACCTGGCGAGACCTGCCCGCGGCGCAGCAGCCCGACTACCCCGACGCCGAGGCTCTGCGCGCAGTGATCGCGGACCTCGAGTCGTATCCGCCGCTCGTCTTCGCGGGCGAGTGCGACCAGCTGCGCGCCCGGATGGCGGCCGTCGCCAAGGGAGAGGCGTTCCTCCTCCAGGGCGGCGACTGCGCCGAGGCCTTCGACGGCGTGTCCGCGGACCACATCCGCAACAAGCTGAAGACACTGCTCCAGATGGGCGCCGTGCTCACGTACGCCGCGTCCGTGCCCGTGGTGAAGGTCGGCCGGATCGCCGGCCAGTACTCCAAGCCGCGTTCCAAGCCGACCGAGACCCGCGACGGCGTGACCCTGCCGACCTACCGCGGCGACTCGGTCAACGGCTTCGACTTCACCGAAGAGGCCCGGATCCCGGACCCCGAGCGCCTCAAGCGCATGTACCAGGCCTCGGCCTCCACGCTGAACCTGGTGCGCGCCTTCACCACCGGCGGCTACGCCGACCTGCGCCAGGTGCACGCCTGGAACCAGGACTTCGTGAAGTCCTCCCCGTCCGGGCAGCGCTACGAGCAGCTGGCCCGGGAGATCGACAGCGCGCTGAACTTCATGCGGGCCTGCGGCACCGACCCGGAGGAGTTCAAGACCGTCGAGTTCTTCTCCTCGCACGAGGCGCTGCTGCTCGACTACGAGTCGGCCCTCACCCGGGTCGACTCCCGCACGGGGCAGCTGTACGACGTCTCCGGGCACATGGTGTGGATCGGCGAGCGCACCCGGCAGCTGGACCACGCGCACATCGAGTTCGCCTCGCGGATCCGCAACCCGATCGGCATCAAGCTCGGCCCCACGACGACGGCCGAGGAGGCGCTCCAGTACATCGAGCGTCTCGACCCGGAGCGTGAGCCGGGCCGGCTGACCTTCATCGTCCGCATGGGCGCCGACAAGATCCGCGACCGGCTCCCCGAGCTGGTGGACAAGGTCACCGCCTCGGGCGCGACCGTGGCCTGGATCACTGACCCGATGCACGGCAACACCTACGAGGCGGCCTCCGGGCACAAGACGCGCCGCTTCGACGACGTGCTCGACGAGGTCAAGGGCTTCTTCGAGGTCCACAAGGCGCTCGGCACCCACCCGGGCGGTATCCACGTGGAGCTGACCGGCGACGACGTCACCGAGTGCGTGGGCGGCGGCGACGAGATCTTCGTCGACGACCTGCACCAGCGCTACGAGACGGCCTGCGACCCCCGGCTCAACCGCAGCCAGTCGCTCGACCTGGCGTTCCTGGTGGCGGAGATGTACCGGGACCAGTGAGGCTGCGCCCCTTACGGGCGGTGGAATGGGGCGCGGGTCACATGGGATCCGCGCCCCCTCCACTTTTGCCGGCCTGGCCTGATGGGTAAGGTTAGGTTTGCCTCACCGATCAGTCGGGCCCTCCGGTCGTCGGTACGGCACGACCTTGTACCCCGCCCGGGAGGTGAACCGCGTGTTCGTCTGCAGCTGCTTCGGTGTCACCGAGGAACAGGTGAAGAGCCACGCGGGCGCCGGTGCGTGCACGCCCCGGCAGATCGCGTCCGCCTGCAAGGCCGGCACCGACTGCGGCGGCTGCGTACGGCGCATCCAGGCGCTGCTCGGGCGCGGTGCCTGCCCCCGCCGGAGCCTGGCCGACCAGGGTGAACCGGCACTCGCCGAGCTGCCGGAAGCCGCCTAGCCGGCCGTAGGCCGCGCTGCTAGAGCGAGCCGGGGCCGGACGGGTCGGGCTGGGACTGCTCGATCACCGTCGACAGGTACAGCGACTCGCCCAGCTTCTCGATCAGGTCGAGCTGGGTCTCCAGGTAGTCGATGTGGTGCTCCTCGTCGGCGAGGATCGCCTCGAACACGTTGGCCGACGTCACGTCGTGCTTGGCCCGCATCACCTCGATGCCGCGGCGCAACCGGTCGATCGCCTCGATCTCGATCTCCCGGTCGGCCTGGAACATCTCGGTCACGCTCTGGCCGACCCGCACGTGGAAGAGCCGCTGGTAGTTCGGCAGGCCGTCCAGGAGCAGGATGCGGTCGGTGAGCACCTCCGCGTGGCGCATCTCGTCGAAGGACTCCGCGCGCGTGTACTTCGCGAGCTTGGTCCAGCCCTTGTGGTCCTGCAGCTTCGCGTGCAGGAAGTACTGGTTGATCGCCGTGAGCTCGGCGGTCAGCTGCTCATTCAGGAACTCGATGACCTCGGGGTCGCCCTGCATCGCTTGACGCTCCTTAAAACGGGAACTGGCCTGTTGCGCCGCATGATTGCACCGGCATCGAAGATCGTCCAGTAAGTGTTGACTTAGTAAGTAAGTACAGGCTTAGTCGATTTTGTTAACGTTCTTCCTCTATGCCCGAATGTAAGTGGGGTGGGTCAAGGGCATCGGTCCGGGTCTGTCAGGATGGAGACATGGGTCAGCCGGTGGGAAACGAAATGGGGGAAGACGGTTCGGAAGGGGCGTCCTCGTTCGAGCTCCCACCAGGACAGCGCCTCCAGCGCGGCTGGCCGGTCACGCACTACGGACCGGTCCCCAAGTTCCGTCCCGAGCGCTGGGAGTTCCGGGTCTTCGGCGCCACCGCCGACGGTGACAAGCGCGGCTGGACCCACGAGGAGTTCACCGCGCTGCCGTACACCACGGTCGTCGCCGACCTGCACTGCGTCACGAAGTTCAGCATGCTCGGCGCCGAGTGGGGCGGGGTGCCCGCCGCCACGATCCTGGAGCTCGCGCCGCCCGCCCCGGCCGTCACCCACGTGATGGTCTGGGCCGAGTACGGCTTCAGCTCCAACCTCCGGCTGGCCGACTTCGCCGACGGGCGCGCCCTCTTCGCCACCCACAAGGACGGCGAGCTGCTCACCGCCGAGCACGGGTTTCCGCTGCGGCTGATCGTCCCCCACCTGTACGCCTGGAAGGGCCCCAAGTGGGTCCGCGGCATCGAGTACATGACAGCCGACCGGCGCGGCTTCTGGGAGGAACGCGGTTACCACAACATCGGCGACCCGTGGCGCGAGCAGCGCTACTCCTATCAGGAGGAGCCCGGGGACGGCCCCGAGCTCTGAGCCCGCCGCCGGACGCGGATCAGCCGTCGCGCAGCTTCTTCAGCCGCTCCACGTCCGCCGCGTGCCCCTCCTTGCCGCCCGGCGTCTCGATGATCAGCGGCACGCCCTCGGTCGCGGGGCGGGTCATGAGCGCCCGGAACGGGTCCTCGCCGATGTGCCCGGCGCCGATGTTCTCGTGCCGGTCCTTGTGGGCGCCCGCCACGTCCTTGGAGTCGTTGGCGTGGATCAGCTTCAGCCGGCCCGCGCCGACCGTGTCCACCAGCAGGTCCAGGGTCTGGTGCATGCCGGACGGGCCGGTCAGGTCGTGCCCCGCCGCGAAGACGTGGCAGGTGTCCAGGCACACGCCCAGCTTCGGATGGGAGTCCAGCGCCTCGAAGTACGGGCCGAAGTCCCAGGTCCGCGAGCACAGCGAGGCGCCCTGCCCGGCGGTCGACTCCAGCAGGAGGAACGGATCGTCGTCGTGGGTCAGCTCGTCGAGCAGCGGCAGCAGGTACTCCCGCACCTGCTTGAGTGCCACCGACCTGTCCCGTCCGCCCGTCGCGCTGCCCGTGTGCACGACCACGCCGAGCGCCCCGATGGCCCGCCCGCGCCGCAGCGAGTGCCGCATGGACTCCACCGACCGCTCCGCCGTCGCCTCGGTGTGCGAGCCGAAGTTGATCAGGTACGGGGCGTGCACGTACGCCGGGATCGACTCGGCCGCGCAGGTCTCCCGGAACGCCTCGTCCTGCTTCGGGTTGCCGGCCGGCGTGGCCCAGCCGCGCGGGTTGGCGACGAAGACCTGCACGGTCTCCGCCTTCAGCTCGCGAGCGTAGGACAGCCCCACGGAGTGCAGTCCGCCGGCCACGGGGACGTGACCGCCGACCGGGTTGCGGGGGAGTGCGGGCGTGCCGCTCCTGCCCTCGGTCATCGGATGGTGATCGTGACGGTGGAGCCCTCGGCCGCCGTGTCCCCGGCGTCCACGGACTGCTTCTTCACCGTGTCGCCGAACAGCCCGAGCAGCCCGCGGTCCTCGTCCACCCGGAAGCCGGCCTCCGTCAGCTTCCGCTTGGCGTCGTCCACGCTGTCGCCGACCACGTCCGGGACCTCGATCTGCCGGGGGCCCTTGGACACCGTGAGCGTCACGGTGTCGCCCTCGGCGGCGCGGCTGCCCGGCTCCGGGGTCTGCCGGGCGACCTGGCCGCTGTCGTACTCGGAGTTCACCCGCGTCTCGTCGACCTTCACCTTGAGGCCGGCCTCCGTCAGTTGGCTCCGCGCGTCCTCCAGGCCGACGCCCGCGACGTCCGGGACGTCCACCGGGCTGCCCTTGCTGACCACGAGCGCGACCGCCGAGCCGCCGCGCACCGTGGTGCCCGAGGCGGGCTTGGTGGAGATCACGAAGCCCTTGGGCACCTCGTCGCTGAACGCGCGGGTCACCATGCCCGGCTCCAGCCCCTCGTCCTTCAGCACGGTGCGGGCCCGGTCCAGCTTGTAGCCCTCCAGGTCCGGCAGCTTCACGGTGTCGGGGCCGTCGGAGACCGTGAAGGACACGGAGTCGTTCTTGCGGATCCGGGAGCCCACGCCGGGGTCGGTGCTGATGATCCGGCCGCGGTCCACGGTGTCGCTGTGCGCGTGCCGCACCTTGCCGACGTCCAGTCCGGTGTCCTCCAGCCGGTCGCGGGCCTCCGCCTCGGTCTTCGAGAGCAGCGGCGGCACCTTCGTGAACTGGCCGGAATTGATGTACCAGATGCCGGTGCCCAGGCCGAGCACCAGCAGCACGGCCAGCACGATCGCCAGCGGGCCGCGCCGCACTCCCGGGCGGCGGCGCCGGGGCGGGTCCGGCGGGGGAGACGCCAGCCGGCTGGTGTGCTGCACGCCGTCGTCGGCGGCGCCGTACTCGTCCTCGTTGACCGGCAGCGGCCGGGGCACGGTGAGCGAGCGCGGAATGACACTCGTGCGGTCCTCGGCGTTGTCGTGTTCCGTGCCGAGCGCCTGCGGCGGCACCGCGTCCAGCTGCCCGGCGGTCAGCGCCGCCCGCGCCTCACGGGCCCGCGCGAGCAGCGCGACGGCGTCGTGCGGGCGGATCTCCGGGTTGCGCGAGGTGGCCGAGGCGACCAGCTCGTCCAGCTCGTACGCCATCCCCGGCACCGCGGAGGACGGCGGCGGCACGTCCTCGTGGAGGTGCTTGTAGAGCACCACCGCGGCCGAGTCCCCCTCGTGCGGCTTGCCGCCGGTCAGCATCTCGTAGAGCACCACGCCGCAGGCGTACACGTCGACCCTGGGGTCGGCGGCGCCGTGCTCGACCTGCTCGGGCGCCAGGTAGGAGACGGTGCCGAGGACGGCGCCGGTGGTGCTGGTGACGGTGTCCACGGAGCGGACCAGGCCGAAGTCGGCGACCTTGACCCGGCCGTCGTCCCCGATCAGCACGTTCTCCGGCTTCATGTCCCGGTGCACGAAACCCGCCCGGTGCGCGGCGCCGAGCGCGGCCAGCACCGGCTCCAGGATGTCCAGCGCGGCACGCGGCCGGAGCGCACCGCGCTCGCGCAGCACGTCGCGCACGGTGCAGCCCGGGACGTACTCCATGGCCAGGTAGACGTACGCCCCGTCGGTCCCCTGGTCGAAGACCTGGACGACATTGGGGTGGTCGAGGCGGGCCACCGACTTGGCCTCGCGGATGAACCGCTCGACGAAGCCGGCGTCGGTCGCGAGCGCCGGGTGCATCACCTTCAGCGCGAGCACGCGGTCCAGGCGGGTGTCCACGGCCCGGTAGACCGTGGCCATCCCGCCGACCGCGATGCGCGCCTCGACGCGGTACCGGCCGTCGAGCACCTGCCCGACGAGAGGGTCCTGAAGGGTCGTGTCCACGCAGGCGAGTGTACGAGCCACGACCGCCACCCCGCGCTCGCCGCCCGCCACCGGGGCGGTACTGCAGCGCACCTGTGACGGACGTGACACGCACCGGGTGAACCGAGGACGAGTGCGTGGGAGGGAAAGGTCCTACGGCGCGGGCTCACTGAAAAGCGGGCCGCTCCGGATCCAGCACCGCCAAGCCCTCCGCGGGAGACGACGCCGAAGCGAAGTGCCGCCGAGGAATCCGCCCGGCCCGCCGGGCCAACCGCCCCGCCTCCACCGCGGCCCGCATCCCCGCCGCCATCAGCACCGGCTCCTGCGCCCGCGTGACCGCTGAGGCCAGCATCACACCCGCGCACCCCAGCTCCATCGCCAGCGCCACGTCCGACGCCGTACCGGCCCCCGCGTCCAGAATCACCGGCACCCCCGCGCGCTCCACGATCAGCTCGAAGTTGTGCGGGTTTCGGATCCCGAGCCCCGACCCGATCGGCGAACCGAGCGGCATGATCGCCGCGCACCCCACGTCCTCCAGCTTCCGCGCGAGAACGGGGTCGTCGTTCGTGTACGGCAGCACCGTGAACCCGTCGTCGACCAGCGTCTCCGCCGCCTCCAGCAGTTCGATCGGGTCCGGCAGCAGCGTGCGCTCGTCGGCGATGACCTCCAGCTTGACCAGGTCCGTGCCCAGCGCCTCGCGCGCGAGCCGGGCGGTGAGCACCGCCTCCCCGGCGGTGTAGCAGCCGGCCGTGTTGGGCAGCACGCGGATGCCGAGCTTCTCCAGCACCGACAGCACGGACCCGTGCACCGACGCGTTCACGCGCCGCATCGCGACCGTGGTCAGCTCCGTCCCGGAGGCCACCAGCGCGCGCTCCAGCACGTCCAGGCTGGGCGCCCCGCCGGTACCCATGATCAGACGGGACGCGTACGACGTGCCGTCGAGGACAAAGGGATCGTCGGCCATGGTTCAGCCTCCTTGCACAGCGGTGAGGATCTCGACGCGGTCGCCGTCGGCCAGGGTGGTGGCGGACCACCGCGCGCGCGGGACCACGGTCTCGTTCAGGGCGGCGGCCACTCCGGACGGCGCGGTGGTGAGCGTGCCCACCAGGGCGTCCAGGGCCGTACCGGGAGCCACCTCGCGCGGCTCGCCGTTGACGGAGATGTTCATGCGGACTGCTCCGAGAGTGCGGGGGCGGCGTCGAAGCGCCGGGGGGTGAAGGGGCGGGCCTCGTCCGGCAGCTCCCCGGTGGCCAGGGCGTGCGCCATGGCGTCGCCGGTGACGGGCGTGAGCAGGACGCCGTTGCGGTGGTGGCCGGTGGCCAGCAGCAGCCCGTCCAGGCCGGTCGGCCCGAGCAGCGGGGCGTTGTCGGGGGAGGTGGGGCGCAGGCCCGCGCGGGTCTCCGTCAGGGGCAGCTCGGTGATGCCGGGGACCAGCTCGTGGGCGTCGCGCAGCAGCTCGTAGACGCCGCCCGCGGTCACCGTGGTGTCCCAGCCCATCTCCTCGCTGGTGGCGCCGACGACCAGCTCGCCGCTCTCCCGTGGCACCAGGTAGACGTGGTTGCCGCGCACCACCGCGCGCACCGTGCGGTTCAGCAGCGGCCCGTGCGTCCGCGGCATCGTCAGCCGCAGCACCTGCCCCTTCACCGGCCGCACCGGCGGCAGCACGGCGTCCGGCACGCCCGCGAGGCGTCCGCTCAGGCTGCCCCCGGCCAGCACCACCTGCCCGGCCTCCAGCGCGGTGCCGTCGGCGGCGGCGACCCCGGTGGCCCGCTCCCCGGGCCCGACGGTGAGCCGGTCGGCCCACACCCGGTGGAAGACCACGCCCGCCCGTTCACACGCGGCCACGAGCGCGTGGGTGAGGCGCCGGGGATCGATCTGGTGGTCGCCGTCCACTCGCAGGCCCCCGCGCACGCCCGGCGCGAGCATCGGCTCCAGGCGCCGGCACTCACGCCCCGAGAGCCACTCGGACTCCAGGCCGGAGCGCTGCTGGAGCGCGTGCAGTTCGCGCAGGTGGGCCCGGTCGTCGGCGTCCAGCGCCACGGCGAGGGTGCCGCAGCGGCGGTACCCCAGGTCATGGCCGGTGACGTCGGTCAGCTCGGCCGCGAACTCCGGGTAGCGGCGGGCCGAGGCGAGGTTCAGCGAGAGCAGCGTCTGCTCGCCGTAGTGCAGCTCCGTGACGGCGGCCAGCATCCCGGCCGCCACCTGCGCCGCCCCGCCACCGGGCTCGGGGTCGACGAGGGCCGTGACGAGCCCGCGCTGGGCGGCCCGCCAGGCGGTGACCAGACCGATGACGCCACCGCCCACCACGAGGACGTCGGGCGTACGGGACACGGCGGGTGACGACACGGTGTGCGACGGCACGGTGCGTGACGAGCTGTGTGATGCGGACGGCATGGGCGTCCAGCCCCTCCCTTCGCCGGCATGACCCGGATCAGGTTCGTACGGTCGGAGGCCGCCAGCCTCCCTCTCAGCCCGGTGCGTCCGGGCTCCCGCGAGTGCTTTACGTTGGCCAGCCTAGCCCGCAGCGCCACGCACTCGTAAGGGAGCCTCCGCCCGTGCCCCGTTCACTCGACGGTCTCGTCCTCGCCCCCGTCGCCGACCAGGCGCCCGGCCAGGTGGGCACCCGCACCCGGTTCACCTACCACGAGCGGGACGGCGCCGTCTGGGCCGACTACGCGGGCGGCGACGTCGTCCGCGGCCACCTGGTGGGTACCCGCGCGGGGGACCGGCTCGACTTCCGGTACGTGCAGCTCAGGACCGACGGCAGCACGGCGTCCGGGCACTGCGTGTCGACCGTGGTGGAGCTGCCGGACGGCCGGGTGCGCCTGGAGGAGAGCTGGGAGTGGGAGTCGCGCCCCGGCCGCGGCACGAGCGTTGTGGAGCAGGTCACGGCGCACGACCGCTGACTGACAAATTGTCAGGTGGCTAAGGTGATCAGGTGAGCGAGCAGACGCGGGAGCGGGGACCGGAACCGGCGGCGGACGACGCGCGCCGCGTGGTCGTGGTGGGTGCCGGCATGGCGGGCGTGCAGACCGCCGTCGCCCTGCGGGAACAGGGCTTCACCGGCACCCTGACACTGATCGGCGCCGAGCCCCACCAGCCCTACGACCGGCCTCCGCTGTCCAAGGCCGTGCTGCTCGGCACGGCCGAGGGCTCCGCCTTCGACGTCGACTTCGAGGCGCTCGGCATCACCCTGCGGCTCGGCTGCGAGGCCCTGGGCGTCCGCCCCGAACAGCACCTCCTCGACACCTCCGAGGGCCCCGAGCCGTACGACGCCCTCGTCCTCGCGACCGGCGCCGAACCGGTCCGGCTCCCCGGCACCGACGGCGTGCCGGGCGTGCACCTGCTGCGCACCCTGGACGACGCCGAACGGCTGCGCCCCGTGCTCGCCCGCCGCCACGACATCGTCGTCGTCGGCGCCGGCTGGATCGGCGCCGAGTTCGCCACCGCCGCGCGTGAGGCCGGCTGCGCGGTGACCGTGGTGGAGGCCGCCGACCGGCCGCTCGCCGACGCGCTGCCCGCCGAGGTGGCCGCGCCGATGACCGCCTGGTACGTCGAAGCGGGCGCCGCGCTGCGCACGCACGCGCGCGTGGAGCGCGTCGAGCCCGGCGGCCCGGGGGAGCCCCTCCGGGTCCTGCTCGACGACGGCGCCCGGCTGGCCGCCGACGCGGTCGTCGTCGGCATCGGCGCCCGCCCCTCCACCGCGTGGCTCGCCGGCTCCGGGATCGCCCTCGGCACGCACGGCGAGGTCCTCGCCGACGACCTCCTGCGCACCTCGGCGCCGGACGTGCACGCGGTCGGCGACTGCGCCTCCTTCCCCTCAGCCCGCTATGGCGAGCGGCTGCTGGTGCACCACTGGGACAACGCCCTCCAGGGCCCGCGCACCGTCGCCGCCGACATCGTCGGCGCCCCCGCGGGCGAGACCCCGGCGGCGTACGACCCGGTGCCGTACTTCTGGTCCGAGCAGTTCGGCCGCTTCGTCCAGTACGCCGGTCACCACACGGCCGCCGACACGGTCCTGTGGCGCGGGGACCGCACGGGCCCGGCCTGGACGGTCTGCTGGCTGCGCGAGAACCGGCTGGTGGCGCTGCTCGCGGTGGGCCGCCCCCGCGACCTGGCGCAGGGAAAGCGGCTGATCCGGGCGGGCACGACGATGGACCCGGTGCTGTTGGCCGACCCGGCGAGGCCGCTCAAGGGGGCGACGGCCTGACACCGGTCCGGACGGGTCCGGCTTCCTCCTGTCAGTGCCAGATGGCAGGCTGGAGACGTGACCGAGATTGACGCAAAGACCGATGCTCTCGTGCCTGCCTGGCTCACCGTTCCCGACATCGCCGAGATGCTCGGTGTCGAGGTGACCCGCGTACGCCAGCTGATCAAGGAAGGCCAGCTCATCGCCGTACGCCGGGGTGAGAACCGCGCGCTGCACATTCCGGCGGCCTTCATCGACGAGGACAAGGTCGTCAAGGGCCTGGTCGGGACCCTGACGCTGCTGCGGGACGACGGCTTCACGCCGGAGGAGATGCTGGAGTGGCTCTTCACCCCCGACCCGACCCTGCCGGGCACCCCGGCACAGGCGCTGAGTGAGAATCGCGGCACGGAGGTGAAGCGCCGCGCCCAGGCGCTCGCCGTCTGACCCGACCCACCGCCCGGCGTACGGGCCGCGCGGCCGCCACCGTCCGCGGCCCGTACGCGCAAGGCCGTGCGGCCCGCGCCGTCCACACCATCCACCGACCCGGGGGGACACCCGCATGCCCGACACCGCTCCGACAACCGCCCGCGCCCGCCTCGCCGACGCCCGGCTCTACCTGTGCACGGACGCCCGCCGGAGCCAGGGCGACCTGCCCGAGTTCCTGGACGCCGTACTGGCCGGCGGCGTCGACATCGTGCAGCTGCGCGACAAGGGCATGGAGGCCGCCGAGGAGCTGGAGCACCTGGCGGTCCTCGCCGACGCGTGCGCCCGGCACGGCAAGCTGCTCGCGGTCAACGACCGCGCGGACGTCGCGCACGCCGCCGGCGCCGACGTGCTGCACCTCGGCCAGGGCGACCTCCCGGTGCCCGCCGCCCGCGCGATCCTCGGCGACGACGTCCTCGTCGGGCGCTCCACGCACGCCGAGTCCGAGGCCTCCGCGGCGGCCGTCCAGGACGGCGTGGACTACTTCTGCACCGGCCCGTGCTGGCCCACCCCCACCAAGCCCGGCCGTCACGCCCCCGGCCTCGGCCTGGTCCGCCACACCGCGTCGCTGGGCACCGACCGCCCCTGGTTCGCCATCGGCGGCATCGACCTCGGCAACCTGGACGAGGTGCTGGAGGCGGGCGCCCGGCGGGTCGTCGTCGTCCGCGCGATCACCGCCGCCGAGGATCCGGGCGCGGCCGCGGCCGAGTTCGCGAAGCGGCTGCGGCAGCCGTAGGCGGATGCCGGAGGCATGTGTCCAAGGGGTGGACAACAAATCGACAATGCGGACAAATATCCCGCATCCGGTTGGGTGACCGCCGCCCCCTGGCTAACCTGCCCGTATGGCCCTCGGAACCGCAAGCACGAGGACTGACCGCGCCCGCACGGTGCGTGACATCCTCGCCACCGGCAAGACGACGTACTCGTTCGAGTTCTCGGCGCCGAAGACGCCCAAGGGCGAGAAGAACCTGTGGAGCGCGCTGCGCCGCGTGGAGGCGGTGGCCCCGGACTTCGTCTCCGTGACCTACGGCGCCGGCGGTTCCACACGGGCGGGCACGGTCCGGGAGACCCAGCAGATCGTCGCCGACACCACGCTGACCCCCGTGGCCCACCTCACCGCCGTCGACCACTCCGTCGCCGAGCTGCGGAACATCATCGGCCAGTACGCCGACGCCGGGATCCGCAACATGCTGGCCGTGCGCGGCGACCCGCCCGGCGATCCGACGGCCGACTGGATCGCGCACCCGGAGGGACTGACCTACGCGGCCGAACTGGTCCGGCTCATCAAGGAGTCGGGCGACTTCTGCGTCGGCGTCGCGGCCTTCCCGGAGATGCATCCGCGCTCTGCCGACTGGGATGCGGACGTGAAGCACTTCGTGGACAAGTGCCGGGCCGGCGCCGACTACGCGATCACGCAGATGTTCTTCCAGGCCGAGTCCTACCTGAGGCTGCGCGACCGGGTCGCCGCGGCGGGCTGCGAGACCCCGGTCATCCCCGAGGTCATGCCGGTGACCAGTGTGAAGATGCTGGAGAGGTTGCCGAAGCTCAGCAACGCCTCGTTCCCGCCGGAGCTGAAAGAGCGGATCCTCACAGCCAAGGACGATCCGGCGGCTGTACGCTCCATTGGCATCGAGTTCGCCACGGAGTTCTGCGCGCGGCTGCTGGACGAGGGCGTCCCCGGACTGCACTTCATCACGCTGAACAACTCCACGGCGACGCTGGAAATCTACGAGAACCTGGGCCTGCACCACCCACCGCGGGCCTAGACCGGCCGCACATATTTACGACACACTGCGTAACGGCCACTGGGAGAGGGGCGTACATGGGCTGGACGGTCCTCTACATCGCGTTCGGCGTGGTCGCGCTGTGGTTGCTCGGTGAGGTGCTGCTGCAGTACAAGGCGCGGCTGCGCTGGCGGCTGCTCGCCTTCGGCGGCTTCGTCGGCGTGGTCGCCGGCGTGCTGATGTCCAGTGTGCTCGTCATCGGACTGGGCGCCGCCGCCTTCGCGGTCGGCCAGACCTACGTCACGCTGTCGTTCCGTCGCGGCTTCGAGGCCGGCTGGGCGGTCAACGCCCCGGCGAGCCTCGTCGGCAGGCGAGGCCGTCCCGAACGCGGCCGCCAGGAGCCGACGCTGGAGGTCTCAGGCCTGGAGGAGGCCGACGCCGGCCGGGGCCACCAGGGCGGCTACGACGACCAGGCGGGCCACGCCCCGTCCCAGGACGGCCTGTCCTACGGTCACGACGACCACGACCGCGACGACGTCTTCACCCCGGCCCGGTCCGGCGCCCCCACGGCCGCCGAGACCACCGCCGTCTACGAGCCGCAGCCGATGCCGGACGACACCGGCTCCTACGGCGTCTACGCCGACTCCGGCTACGGCCACGACCAGCAGACACCGGCCGCCGCCGCGCAGGGCGCCGACCAGGCCTACGCCTACGACTACTCGGGTTACGGGCAGCAGGGGTACGGCTACGACACCGGCGCCCAGCAGCAGTACGCCGCCTACTCCGACCCGTACATCGGCACTCACGCCTACGGCGGGGCGTCGTACGACACCGGCGGCTACGACACCACCGGGACCCAGCAGTACGGCCAGCAGGGCTACGGGCAGGACCAGTACGCCGCCGGCACGCACGGCGGCTACGGCGGCGAGACCCCGGCCGGCGGGGTGTGGGTGCCGCAGCAGCGCAGCACCGACGACCCCTACGGCGGCGAACTCCCGCCGGAGCAGCAGTACCCCTACCAGGACAACGGCCAGACCCAGGGTCAGGGCCACGGGCAGGGCCAGGGATACGACGAGCAGTACCGCTTCTGACTGCCCCGCCGCCCGGGTGGCCGTCCCCGGCCGCTCACCGGTCGGTCACCGGGAGCCGCGGAACTCCGGTCCCTCCACCACGAGTCCGGCGACCAGCGCGCCCGACATGCCCGCGTGCGGGAGGCCACCGCCGGGGTGCGACCAGCCGCCGACCGTGAACAGGCCCGTCACGCGCGTGCTGTTCGCGGCGTGCAGCAGCCGTCCGCCGTCCGCCGCCAGCGTGGGCACCGGAATCGCGCCGTCCGCCACGCCGGTGGCCGCGGCGATGTCGTCCGGGGTGCGCACCTCGCGCCACAGGAGGCGGTCGCGGAGCCCGGGTATCGCCCGCTCGGCGGCACTGATCAGATTCTCTGCCTGCAGGGCGAACACCTCAGTCGCGGCCCAGTCCGACCCACCACCGAAAGCAGGCACCGCCGCGGTGAGTGTGACCGCCTCATGGCCCGTGTCCGGGACCAGTGCCGGGTCATCGGGGCGCAGGACCGTCACGGTCGGCCGCGCGGCCATGCCGGGTGTGGCACCGAACAGGCAGTCCAACTCGGCGTCCCCGTCCTCCGAATGCACCACCGTCCGGTGCGCCGCGCCCTGCGCACGCCCACCCCGCAACGCCAGATGCACCGTCAGCCGGCTCGCCCCGCCGCGCTGCGGAGGCACCTCGCCCGCACCCCGCACCGTCGACCCACCGCACAGCCGGTCCAGCACGTCCGGCGCCACCCCGGCGACCACGAACTCGGCCTCCGCCAGGCCCCCTTCGGCCAGCTCCACGCCCGCAACCCGGCCGTCCTTCTCGACCACTCCGGTGACCTCGGTGCCGAAGCGGAACTCGACCCGGCGGGCCAGACACCGCTCGTACACGGCGCGCGCCAGCTCCCGCAGGCCGCCACCGCGCACGTACCACATCCCGAACGCGTACTCCATGTACGGCAGCACGGCGGCGTTCGCCGGGGCGGTCCGGGGATCCAGGCCGTACGCCAGCGCGTGGCTGCCCAGGAGGGCGGCGAGCCGGGCGTCCCGCAGCTCCCAGGCACCCACCTCGGCGAGCGTGCCGGCGCGGCGGGTGCGCAGCAGCCGCTTGTGCGGGACCGACGGGTAGGGGTCGCGTTCGGCCAGCACCTCCCAGTTCGGCCACAGGGGCTCCTCCAGGAGCGGGCGGCGCGTCCGGTCCCAGGCCTCGCGGGCCCGCACGAGGAAGTCGCTCCAGCGCCGCCCGGCCGTCGGACCGAGAGCCGCGTCCAGGGCCTCGACCACGCCCGCCCGGGAGGCGTTCGGCAGCGCGACCTCCGTGCCGTCCGCGAACACGTGCCGTGACGACGGGTCGACCTGGACCAGCTCGACACAGTCCTCCAGCGGCTCCTTGCCGGTCTTGACGAACAGATCGCGCCAGACCGCGGGCAGCGGCAGCAGACCGGGCCCGGTGTCGAAGGAGAACCCGTCCCGCTCGAAGCGGCCGAGGGCTCCGCCGTACGTCCCCGTCCGCTCGTACACCACCACCCGGTGGCCCGCGACGGCCAGCCGGGCGGCCGCCGCCATGGCGCCCATCCCGGCGCCGATCACCGCAATCCGTGCCATGGCAGGGACTTTATCCGCCGCCACCGACAGTCCTCCTCCGGCCTGCTCCCGCCCCGTCCGAGTACGGCGACGGACGCCCGGGTGACCAGTCGGCGGGGCGCCGCCGTGAGCCGGGGTGCGCAGGACTGAGTACCCGTACCTAGCAGCGCAGATGAGTACGCGCGCGGATGGGCCCCGACCTGCGGGAACGAGAGAGTGGAGGCACGGAGAGGGGCGCGGCTCCGGTACCGGCGACACGGGGTGCCGGAACGGAGCCGGGCCCGCGATCCGCTCCTTCCGCCGGCCGCGGTCGGCGGGAGCGAGGCACGGGGGAACCCGGGGGAACGACCGGCCACGGGGGTTCCGGACGGGGGGACGAAGGGGGA
>NZ_QHJH01000309.1 GCF_003947455.1 Streptomyces sp. WAC 04229
CCCCCGGTCCGGGCCCCGACGCTCCCGACCGCTGTTGCAGTGCGGCGAGTTCGCTCATGCCGATCACCGTGGCGCCCACCGTGCCCAGTCCCACGCCCGCCAGGACCAGCACGGTCGCGGCGAACACGCCGAGCAGCACGGTGGTCAACCGCCGACGGCGCCGGCGCCCGGCGTGCGGACGCCGGGGGCCGTCGGGTTCGGGGCGGGCGGCCGGTTCCCGGCCGGGCATCGGTTTGGGCCGCAACGCTGTCTGTTCCATGGATCGCCTCCGGCAGGTGCTCTACCCGGCGCACCGGCGCGTGACGAGCCACGAACGAGTGAGACTGAACGCCGGTCAGGGCATGGGCACGAGGGGCCCCCTGGGCACGGGCGCGGGCAGGGGCGGGGCCGGGATCCGGTCGGGGAGGAAGCCGTGGGTACGTCCCGCCAGGTACTCGGCCTTGTAGCGCGGGACGCTCCGGTGCCAGTTGAGGATGCCGGCCATCCAGTTCTGCAGGTCGGTCACGTAGCCGCGCATGATGTCCCGGGCCTCTTCGGAGAGCTGGAAGTCGTCGTACACGATGGGCAGTTCGTGCGCGACGACGTGCTCGAACTGGCGCATGCGCTGGTTCATCAGGTCCTGTACGACCCGCAGGGCGGCCGGGTAGTCGACGCCGAAGAAGTTCTGCACGACGAGGACCGCGTTGTGGACCTCACCCTCGTACTCGATCTCCTTCTGGTACGAGAAGACGTCGTTGAGCAGGCACCCGTAGTCGATCGCCGCGTTCTCCAGGGAGCGGACCGGACCGCTGCGGTAGACCTCCGGCGGTACGCCGGGTCCGTGTCCGGCGCGGCACAGGCCCAGCGTGAGGTCCGAGCCGAAGGTGGCGCGCCGCATCTCCAGGTAGTCCACCGGGTCGGGGACGCGGTTCTGGATCTGGTTGGACAGCTCCCACACCCAGGCCTCGGTCATCGTGTCGACCGCCGCCTTGAGGGGGCGCCGCTCGTCGGGCGTCATGCCGGCCGTCGTGCGCGCCCAGAGGTCGATCAGGGAGCGCTCCATGGCGTTGCCGGGCGGCGGGACCGGTTCGCCGTCGAGCGGCATGCAGGCCGAGAGCCGGGCCGTGGTCAGCCGGGCGGCGGCCAGGTCACGGCGGTGCCCGTAGACGAGCGGGTAGTAGTCGTCGCCGTAGGTCCCGAAGGCCAGCCAGTCGGAGGACAGGTCGAGCTGCTCCTGGGTGGCGTCCGGGTCGAGACCGGCGGCGCACAGGGGGAGGTCGCAGCTCGCGAGCTTGTCCTCGTCCCACACGCCCTCGCCGAGGATGCCCATGCGGTGCGACCACGCGAGCAGGTGTCGCCGGGATCCCTCCAGGGCGGGGCTCAGCTCCACCGGGTACGGCATGCGGAGGTCGGGGATGACCGACGGGCCGACCTTCTGGAAGGGGACGTGCGTGTAGGGCCGGGCCCGCCGTGCGGCGGCGGCGGCGAGCAGGGCGCCGACGTCGGCGGCGGAGGTGCCGGGGCCGGTGAGCGCCTGCCAGCCGGCGACGGGCCGCGCGCCCTTGTTCATGTACCGGCTGGAGCGCATGTGCCATTCGTGGCCGCCGGACTGCCAGTCCTGGAGGCCCTTGGCGTACGCCCCGACGGCGGCGACCTCGGGCGGGGTGAGTCCGTTCTCCAGGGCCACCGCGGGCACTTCGGTGAAGGCGGTGTGCTCGAACTGGTGCAGGCGGGAGGTGAGGACGTCGTTGACCAGCTCGGCGGCCTCCTGGGTGGTGCAGCCGAAGAAGGTCTCCAGGACCAGCACCCCGTTGCTCAGCTCGCCCTCGTCCTCGACCTCGCGCTGGTAGGAGAAGAGGTCGTTGCGCAGGTGCACGCCGTCGGAGAACGTCTCCATCAGCACCCGGAGCGGCCGGGACCCGGCGACGGCCGCGGGCACCTCGGCGGTCGCGTACTCCACGAGCCCCGCCGACCAGGGGGCGCCGCCGACCTTGCGGCGCATCTCGATGTACTCGACGGGGTTGGCGATCCGCCCCTCGTTGATGTTGGACAGCTCCCACAGGGACTCGTTGAGCAGGTGCTCGGTGGCGACGGCGAAGCGGCGGCGCCAGTCGGCCGACATCGCGGGCACCGTGCGGGTCCAGAGGTCGGCCAGACCTGCCTCGACCGGGTTCTCCGGCTCGGGCATCCCGGTGGTGAGGTCCAGCGGCATGAACAGCGGCAGCCGGTCCAGGTGGGCCTTGCCGCCGACGCGGTCCTGGGTGCGCTTGAACCGCTCCAGGAAGTGGTCGTCGAAGAAGAAGACCCACACGTACCAGTCGGTGATCAGGGAGAGCGCCGGCCCGTCGCAGTCGGGATGGGTGTAGGCGCAGAGCAGTCCGTAATCGTGTGCGTCGAGGTCGGACTGCTCCCAGACCTCGGAGCCCTCCAGCATGCCCATCTCGCGCGCCCACGCCGTCGAGTGGGCGCGGGCCTCGTCGAGATGCGGGTTGAGCCGCGCGGGATGCGGCAGGTAGAAGTGCGGGAGTTCGAAGGGCTGTCGCGTCATGGCCCGGCACTACCCAGGGCCTCGAGGGCGCATCCACCCGGCGGCACATGATCACACCATCGCGTGAAAGAGCGCGGAACGCGGGAACTCCGTGCTCAGGTCCTGACCTGGATCAGGGCGTGCGTCCCGCCGGTCCGCCAGTGCCGCTCCCCGCCGGACTCCAGCGCCGCCTCGGTCTTCTCCGACAGGCCTGTGATCACATCGGACTTGAGGGTGCGCAGGGCGGCGACGGGACCCGGGAAGTACGCGGTGACGTCCGCGAAGGGCGTGGTCGGCGGCCACCACCGGTCGCCCACCAGGCGGCGGTAGTTCAGGTCGCCCTTGAGGACGGTGACGGTGGCCGCGGCGAACTCCGCGCGCAGGTCGTCGGGCATGTCGGCGTACGGCAGCGGGGCGCAGGAGAACGGGTGGGCGCGGACGGTGACGCGCCCGTCCCGCAGCGCGGTCCACAGCCGCCGCCCGTACTCCTCGGCCGCGCCGCCCGCCGCCACCAGCCGCCGCAGCGCGTCGAGCAGGTCGGCGGGCGTCGCGTCGGAGACGTAGTACGGGTGCGGCTTGACGTGCAGGACCGCCCGGTCGACGCGGCCCTCGGCGAGCAGGTGGGAGACGAGGAGCAGGTCGGGGACGAGTTCGCGGCCCGCGTTGTCGGCGACGAGGCACAGAGTCCTCGGTCCCGCCGCGCCGGGTCCCTCGGAGGGCGGGAGCAGGGACCACAGGGCGTCGCCGTCGTCGCACACGAGGGCCTCCACCTGCTCCCCGGTGCCGGTGCCGCCCTCGGAGAGGCGGAAGCCGAGATCCGCCCGGTTGCCCCAGAGCGAGCCGTGCAGCAGGGCCCGGGTCCGCTCGTCGGCGGGCAGGGCGGCGAGGCCGTCGAGCGCGGCGAGTTCCTCGTCCGTCGCGGGGTCGTCGAGTTCGGCGAGCTTGGCCGGCCGGAAGGGGTCGACGCCCTGCCAGGTGCCGGGGGCGAAGTATCCGACGGCGTCGAGCAGCCGGCGGTAGAAGTGGCTCTCGGCCCACAGCCAGGGCACGTCGTACCAGGAACGGCCGGCGTACGCGTCCAGGCCCCACCGCGTCCAGCGGTCCCGGTCGCGGGCGTCGGCGTCGGCGGGCAGCGGTTCGACCACGCCGTCGGCACAGCTCGCGAGCAGCGCGTCGAGGGCGCGCAGCCGTTCGGGGCCGTGGGGGAACGCGTCGCGCACCTGCCGGACGACGGCCGGGTGCCGGTCGGCGAGCACACCGTGCGGGAAGGACCCGGGCTCGTCGCCGAGGATGACGGGGGCGGGCGCGGACGGGGTGTCGGGCATGCGCCTCACCGTACCCCGCGGGCCGGTCCGTTCAGGCGGACGCGGTCTCGCGCTCCAGGCGCGCCGCCAGGGTGACGTAGCGGGCGCGACGGGTCACCGGCACCATGCCGCGGATGAGGATGTGCCACATCTCGGCCAGGCGGCGGGGCTGGCGCCCGGCCGGTTCCAGGGTCCCGCTGACCACGCGGGTGCCGACGATGGAGCAGACGAGGGTGTGGGCGACGGAGTCGACGTCGATGTCCGGATGCAGGTCGGACTGCCGGACGGCGTCGAGGAGCCGGGAGGTGGCGATCTCCCGCCACTCGGTGAAGGGGTGCGGCAGCGGCGGCCGCACCGGCACGCCCGCGGTGGCGAGCCGCAGACCGGCGCGGAGCACCGGGCCCTCCTCGCACAGCCGGGCCATGCCGAAGGTGAGGCGCATCAGCGCCTCCAGCGAGGTGTAGCCGCGCCCGCCCAGGTCGGTGGCGAGTTGCCGCGAGGTCCTCGACTGGATCTCCATGATGGCGTGGGCGAGGTCTTCCTTCGCCGCGAAGTGGAAGTACAGGGCGCCCTTGGTGACCCCGGCGTGGGCCACGATCTCGCTCAGACTGGTCGACTCGTAGCCGTGACGGTCGAACAGGTCGGCGGCGGCACCGACGATCGTCGCGCGGGTCTGCTCGGCGCGTAGCTGCCTCGCCATCGGCTGAACTCTCCTGGGCTGGAACTCAACAGGCCGTGCGGCCCGCCTTTACCCCCTGTACACGATAACTCACCGATAACTGACCGTCAGATAGTCCTCCTTGCGAACCCGGAGCGGACGCCGAGGAGGCACCGTTCGCCACCTGTCCCGTTCATCACGATGCGGCACCGACAACTCACACCTGGTCGCTGGTCACTTGACTACCGGCGGTCACTCACGGTTTGCTCCGGCCAGGCGAGATTCACCCGGTTGGCGCAGCGACACGTGGCTCCGGGCCACCTCGCCCCGTTCCTCCTGCTCGGCCGCACAGCGAGGTGCCCCCGCCCCCATGAGGGCCGGGCGCCACTGACAACACCCGCCGGCCGCCGGTCGTCGGGGGTGCGGCCTCCCCGGCACACCCCCGCGAGTCCGGCTACGCCGACATCAGCAGCCG
>NZ_QHJH01000310.1 GCF_003947455.1 Streptomyces sp. WAC 04229
CGTTTCCGACTCTATCAGATCTTTCCGATCCGATTTCCTCGGTGCTTTCCAGGTTCCCGCTTTCGCGTTTCCCTTTCCGGCGGCTCCGACTCTATCAGATCCTTTCGGGCTCTGATTCCCCGTCAGAAGGGGTTGTCTTCCCGGCCCTCGG
The DNA here is from genome assembly GCF_003947455.1 of Streptomyces sp. WAC 04229. Lineage (GTDB taxonomy): Bacteria > Actinomycetota > Actinomycetes > Streptomycetales > Streptomycetaceae > Streptomyces. The sequence continues at coordinate 152 of NZ_QHJH01000310.1, forward strand.
GCCGTTCCGACGAGGTGAGACTCTAGCGGATTCCCCGGCTCCCGAGCTAATCGGGGGCCGCGTCCTTTCGAACGTGGATTCCTCATTCCGAAAATACGCGCACCGACGGATCGACTGTTCGTCGAAGAGTGGTGGGTACTTGCGGAATCGCTGTCCGGGGACCGACCGGAGTCGGCGCTCACGTCGGACAACTCGGAGAACACTACGAGCGCGGGTCGGACGTGTCAAATCCGGGTCAGGCGTCAGTCGCGGGCGTACTGTGGGGCTCATGACGACGCGTACGTGTAGCCAGCTCTGGCGGGCCGCCTGACGGCGGCCGTACGCACGTATGCACTCAACGGCCGCCGCTTCGGCGGCCGTTCTCGTATCTCCCTCCAGGAGGGGCGGCCGGCGGGTGGCGGCGGCCCTGACCAGGAGGTGGAGAGATGACGCGGGTCTTCAGTGGGGTCAAGCCGACGGGGCACCTGACGCTGGGGAACTACCTGGGAGCCATGCGGCAGTGGGCCGCGGTGGACCAGCACCGGTCCGACGCGCTCTTCTGCGTCGTGGACCTGCACGCGCTGACCGTGGACCACGATCCGGCGCGGGTGCGCAGACTGAGCCGGCAGGCGGCGTCGCTGTTGCTGGCGGCGGGACTGGACCCCGGCCTGTGCACCGTGTTCGTACAGAGTCATGTGGACGAGCACGCCCGGCTGTCGTACGTACTGGAGTGCGTCGCGACCGACGGGGAGATGCGGCGGATGATCCAGTACAAGGAGAAGGCCGCGCGGGAGCGGGAGCGGGGCGGGAGTGTGCGGCTGTCGCTGCTGACGTATCCCGTGCTGATGGCGGCGGACATCCTGGCGTACGGAACGGACGATGTGCCGGTCGGGCACGACCAGACGCAGCACGTGGAGCTGGCGCGGGATCTCGCGGTGCGGTTCAACCAGCGGTACGGGCACACGTTCGTGGTGCCGCGGGCCACGAATCCGGCGGTGGCGGCCCGGGTGATGAATCTGCAGGAGCCGGCCTCGAAGATGGGGAAGAGCGACGACGTCGGGCCCGGGATCGTCTATCTGCTGGACGAGCCGGACGTGGTGCGGAAGAAGGTCATGCGGGCGGTGACCGACAGCGGGCGAGACGTCGTGTACGACCGGGAGGAGCGGCCCGGGCTCGCGAACCTGCTGGAGATCCTCGCCGCCTGCACGGGTGGTGAACCGGCGGAGCTGGCTGAGGCGTACGACTCGTACGGCGCGCTCAAGAAGGACACCGCGGAGGCCGTGGTCGAGGTGCTGCGGCCCGTGCGGCGGCGGCATCAGGAGCTGTGCGCGGATCCCGGTTACGTCGAGGGCGTGCTGCGGCAGGGCGCGGAGAAGGCGCGGGGCATGGCCCGGCCGACCGTGGACGCGGCCTACCGGGCGATCGGGCTGTTGCCGCCCGTGAACGCGGACCGGTAGGCGCGGGGGCTGGTGGCGAGGCGCGATGCGAAGTGCTGGCGCATCGTGACCTCGCTGCCGAAGCCCGCCCGGCGGGCGACCTCGGGCATGGGCAGGTCGGTGCGTTCGAGGAGTCGCTGGGCGGCGGCGACGCGCTGGTCGAGGAGCCAGCGCAGTGGGGTGGTGCCGGTCTCGGCCGTGAAGTGACGGGCGAACGAACGCGGGGACATGTCGGCGCGGGCGGCCAGGTCGGCGACCGTGAGCGGCTCGTGAAGGTGGCGCAGGGCGTGTTCGCGTACGGCGGCGAGGGTGTCGGCGTCACGGTCGGCCCGGGGTGTGGGCCGCTCGATGAACTGGGCCTGGGTGCCGGTGCGGAACGGGGCGGTGACCATCGAGCGGGCGATGGTGGCGGCGGCTTCGGCGCCGTGGGCCAGGCGGACCAGGTGGAGGCAGAGGTCGATGCCGGCCGCCGTGCCGGCGGCGGTCCAGATGTTGTCGTCCTCGATGAAGAGGGCGTCGGGGACCACGGTGACGCGGGGGTGGCGGGTCCGCAGGAGGTCGATCAGCCGCCAGTGGGTGATGGCCCGGCGGCCGTCGAGCAGGCCGGCCTGGGCGAGGGTGAAGGCGCCGCCGCACAGGGCGGCGACGGTGGTGCCGCGGGCGTGGGCACGGCGGAGGGCGTCGAGGACGGGGGCGGGCGCCGGGGTGAGGTGGTCGTCGAGGCCCGGGACCACGACGAGGTCGGCGCGGTCCAGCCAGCCGAGGGCGCGGTCGGGGTGGAGGGCGAGGCCGCCGCGCATCGGGACCGGGTTCGCGCTGTCGGCGGCGACCCGGCGCAGGTCGAAGGCGGGGGCGCCGCGGTCGGTGCGGTCGGTGCCCCAGACCTCGGTGATGACGGAGACGTCGAAGGCCCTGATGCCGGGGAAGGCCACGAGCGCTACGCGGTAGGGCCGGGGCGGGGCCGCGGCTTCGGGTGCCATGGGTGGCAGTAAACCATCGATCGGTGGCTTTTCGACCTCTGGGGAAAGGTGCTGCCCGGCGGCACGATCGGGGCATGGACATCGCTCAGAACGCAGCACTGGTCGTCGTGGACGTACAGCAGGGATTCGAGGAGGCCGGCTACTGGGGCACGCGCAACAACCCGTCGGCGGACGACAACATCGCCGCGCTCATCGACGGGTGGCAGGCGAGCGGGCGGCCGGTCGTGTTCGTGCGGCACGACTCGGTCACGCCCGGGTCGCCGTTGCGGGCCGGGTCCGAGGGCAACGGGTTCAAGGAGTACGTCGAGCGGCGGCGCGGCAAGGGCGGCGGGGCCGAGCTGCTGGTGACGAAGAGTGTGAACTCGGCGTTCCTCGGGGCGCCGGATCTGGGGGCCTGGCTGCGGGACGCGGGAATCTCGCAGATCGTGGTGGCCGGGATCCAGACGAACATGTGCGTCGAGACGACGGCACGGATGGGCGGGAACCTCGGGTACGAGGTCGTGGTCGCCTTCGACGCGACGTACACCTTCGGACTCGAGGGGCCCTTCGGCTGGCGGCAGAGCGCGGACGAGCTGGCGCGGGCGACGGCGGTGTCGCTGCACGGGGGCGGGTTCGCGCGGGTGGTGACGACCGAGGAGGTGCTGCGCGCGGCGGAGTGAGCCCGTCAGTCCTTGGTGCCGGTGGCCAGTTCGCGGCTGCGGTCGCGGGCCGCCTCGAGGGCGGCGATGAGGGCGGCGCGGACGCCGTGGCTCTCCAGTTCGCGGATGGCGTTGATGGTGGTGCCGGCGGGGGACGTGACGTTCTCGCGGAGTTTGACCGGGTGCTCGCCGCTGTCGCGGAGCATCTTCGCGGCTCCGATGGCGGACTGGACGATCAGGTCGTGGGCCTTGTCGCGGGGCAGGCCGAGGAGGATTCCGGCGTCGGTCATGGCTTCGACCAGGTAGAAGAAGTACGCCGGGCCGGAGCCGGAGAGGGCGGTGCAGGCGTCCTGCTGGGACTCGGGTACGCGGAGGGTCTTGCCCACGGCGCCGAAGATCTCCTCCGCGTGGGCGAGGTGGCCGGCGGTGGCGTGGGTGCCGGCGGAGATGACGGACATGGCCTCGTCGACGAGGGCCGGGGTGTTCGTCATGACGCGGACCACGGGGGTGCCGGCGGCCAGGCGCTCCTCGAAGAAGCCGGTCGGCACGCCCGCCGCGCCGCTGATGACCAGGCGGTCGGCGGGGACGTGCGGGGCGAGTTCGTCGAGGAGCGTGCCCATGTCCTGCGGCTTGACCGTGAGGATGAGGGTGTCGGCGGTCTTGGCGGCCTCGGCGTTGGTGACGGGGGTGACTCCGTAGCGGGTGCGGAGTTCGTCGGCGCGCTCCTGGCGGCGGGCGGTGACCAGGAGGTCGGCGGGTGACCAGCCGGCTCCGATCATGCCGCTGAGCAGGGCTTCGCCGATCTTTCCGGTGCCGAGGACTGCGACTTTCTGGGTCATGGCTTTCGGTGCCCTCCGGTGCCCTGTCTGAGGTGTGTCGTCCGTCTTCGTCATCCTCGCATTCGCGGGGGTGGGTGGGGTGGGGCGTCCAGTGGGCGGACCCCCGTTTCGGCCTGGACGGCCTCGTCCTCGAACGCCGGAGGGGCTGAACTATGCCGTTCGGCGTTTCAAGGTGGCCGCTCCCAGTGCCAGGACCAGGAGGGCGCAGCCCGCGACGATCAGGGCGTCGCGTACGAAGGCCGCGGTCATGTCGGTGTGGCGGAGGACCTCGTTCATGCCGTCGACCGCGTAGGACATGGGCAGGACGTCGGAGACGGCCTCCAGGGCGGGGTGCATGTCGTCGCGCGGGGTGAAGAGGCCGCAGAGGAGGAGCTGGGGGAAGATCACCGCCGGCATGAACTGCACCGCCTGGAACTCGGAGGCCGCGAAGGCCGAGACGAAGAGGCCGAGTGCGGTGCCCAGGAGGGCGTCCAGCAGGGCCACGAGGAGGAGCAGCCAGGGGCTGCCCGTGACGTCCAGGCCGAGGAACCAGACCGCGAGGCCGGTCGCGAGGGCCGACTGGACGATGGCGAGGGCGCCGAAGGCGAGGGCGTAGCCGGCGATGAGGTCGGCTTTGCCGAGCGGCATGGCGAGGAGCCGTTCGAGGGTGCCGGAGGTGCGCTCGCGCAGGGTGGCGATGGACGTCACCAGGAACATCGTGATCAGCGGGAAGATCCCGAGGAGTGAGGCGCCGATGTTGTCGAAGGTGCGCGGGTTGCCGTCGAAGACGTAGCGCAGCAGGAACAGCATCACGCAGGGGATCAGGAGCAGGAGCGCGATGGTGCGGGGGTCGTGGCCGAGCTGGCGCAGGACGCGGGCGGCGGTGGCGGTGGTGCGGGTGAGGCTCAGGGCGCGGGTG
>NZ_QHJH01000311.1 GCF_003947455.1 Streptomyces sp. WAC 04229
CCCTCGGTGTGCGCGCCATCGCCCCCGCCTCCGTCCGTCGGACATCCACCCGACCGGCCGGATCATGTCAGCCCAGGGCTGACAGGCTCCCGGCGGGCTTGCCACGCCCCTCCCCGCATGGGGGAGGATGGCCAGATCCGTACGAAGGGAAATTCACGGTGACCATCGACCCGTCCTCGATTCCGAACTTCGGGGGCAAGCAGCCCGAGCCGCAGCCCCAAGGACCGGCGGGCCCCGTCGTCCCGGATCAGGATCTTGTGAAGCAGCTCCTCGAACAGATGGAGCTGAAGTACGTCGTCGACGACGAGGGCGACCTCGCGGCGCCGTGGGAGCAGTTCCGTACGTACTTCATGTTCCGCGGCGAGGGTGACCAGCAGGTCTTCTCGGTGCGGACGTTCTACGACCGGCCCCACCAGATCGACGAGAAGCCGCAGCTTCTCGAGTCGGTCGACGACTGGAACCGGCGCACCCTGTGGCCCAAGGTGTACTCCCACACCCACGACGACGGCACCGTCCGCCTGATCGGCGAGGCGCAGATGCTGATCGGCATGGGCGTCAGCCTGGAGCACTTCGTCTCCTCGACGGTCAGCTGGGTGCGGGCCGCCATCGAGTTCGACCGGTGGCTCGTGGAGCAGCTCGGCCTGGAGCAGGAGGTCAACGAGGCGGAGAAGCCGACCGACGAGGACGGCGAGTAGTCCGCCCCACGTGCGGCGAGCCCGGTCCCGGCAGTAAGGGGGCCGGGCTCTTCATGTCCTGACCTGACCTGACCTGACCCGGCCCGTCGCCCCACCGCGGCCCACTCCCCCGACACCTCGTCGGCCCACCCACTCGCTTGTCGTGCGACAGGATCCGACGCGGACCTCCGGCACCACCGGTGAGCCTGCCGTGCAGCTCGCCCGAACCGGTCTGCCGACGCAGCGCAGGGCCCGGTGACACCGCACTGTCCGTCGTATTCTGACCACATACGGGAAGGAGCCGTCCATGAGCGTCGACGCGATCGTGCACACCGAGTTCCCCAAGGGGTACACGGTCCTGTTCGGAGCTGACGGAAAGGTGATCATGACTCCGCAGAGCGAAGAGCACTCCAGCACCATCAGGTCGATGCAGATCGACTCTCTCGCTCTCGGCCGTCACGCGAAGGTCACCTCCGACGTCTACATCGACTTCCCCGCCGACGAGAACTCGGCCCCCGATCTGGCGATCTTGCGCGAGGACGCACGCAAGGAGGGCAAGCGCTACAGCTTCGAGGACGTCCTGCTGATCTCCGAGGTCGTCTCGACTTCCTCCGCGCGTAAGGACTACGACGACTGCACGGCCAAGTACGGCCGCTACGGCATCCCCGTCTACCTGGTCGTGGACCCCTACGCCCAGGAAGTCGTCCTCCACACCCGGCCGACCGCTACCGGTTACATCGCGGCCCACACCCACAAGTACCGCACGGGCAAGCTCCCCATCCCCCTGGCCGATGGCCGCACCTTCACCCTCGACCTCGACGAACTCCCGTTGCCGGAGCCCGAGGCGGACGCCCGCTGACGAGCCGGTCCGTGGCCTCCTCCAGCACCTCTGTCCGCTTGCAGAACGCGAACCGGACGAAGGGCGCGCCCTGTTCGCGGTGGTCGTAGAAGACCGCGTTCGGAATGGCGACCACCCCGCAACGCTCCGGCAGCGAGCGGCAGAAGGCGAAGCCGTCGCTCTCACCGAGAGGGCGGATGTCGGTGGTGACGAAGTAGGTGCCCGCCGGCCGGAACACCTTGAAGCCCGCTTGCTCCAGACCGTCCGCGAGCAGCCCGCGCTTGGCCCGCATGTCTGCGCGGAAGTCGTCGAAATACGAGTCCGGCAGGCGCAGCGCCTCGGCGACCGCGTACTGGAAGGGGCCGGAGGCCACGTACGTCAGGTACTGCTTGGCCGAGCGGACCGCCGTGACCAGGGCCGGCGCCGCGGTGACCCAGCCGACCTTCCAGCCGGTGAAGGAGAACGTCTTGCCGGCCGACCCGATGGTCACCGTGCGCTCGCGCATCCCCGGGAAGGTCGCCAGCGGGATGTGCTCGGCGGTGTCGAAGACCAGGTGCTCGTACACCTCGTCGGTCACCACCAGCAGGTCCCGCTCCACGGCCAGCTCGGCGATCGCGGCCAGTTCGGCGCGGTTCAGGACCGTGCCCGTCGGGTTGTGCGGGGTGTTCAGCAGCAGCAGCCGAGTGCGGTCGGTGACCGCGTCGCGCAGCTCGTCGAGGTCCAGGCGGAAGACGGCACCCTCGTCGGTGGTGTGCGGGCGCAGGGTCACCGGCACGCGGGTGCCGCCCGCCATCGCGATGCAGGCCGCGTACGAGTCGTAGTACGGCTCCAGCGCGATCACCTCGTCGCCGGGCTCGAGCAGCGCCAGCAGGGAGGCGGCAATGGCCTCGGTGGCACCGGCCGTGACCAGGACCTCGGTGTCCGGGTCGAAGGACAGGCCGTAGCGCCGCTGCTGGTGGCCGGCGACGGCGGCGCGCAGTTCGGGGACGCCGGGGCCCGGCGGGTACTGGTTGCCGTGCCCGTCGCGCAGGGCCCGTACGGCGGCCTCCCGGACCTCCTCGGGGCCGTCGGTGTCCGGGAATCCCTGGCCCAGGTTGATCGCGCCGGTCCGCACGGCCAGGGCGGACATCTCGGCGAAGATCGTCGTTCCGAACTCCGCCAGCCGGCGGTTCAGAAGGGGGCGGGCGCTGGAGCTCATGGAGGTCATGGCGGTCATCCTGCGCCGAAGCTCTGGACTTCCTCAACTCACCTTCGGCGGTGGCCACCTGCGCCGATGTTCCGGGCACCCCCTCTGACCTGCGCGTGGTCAGTCGACGTCTGTCATCGTCGGTCGACGTGGACCCCCCCTCGCACGGCCCAGGGACGGCCCGGGACTCACCTAAGAGGTCATCTCAATTGGCCCGGCCGCGCGCTTGAATGCGGGTGGGATTGGGGTGGGCTCTGTCGCATGATCACGCCATGACGAGTCCTGCCGCCTTTCGGGATCAGACCAACTGGTCCGATGGCTAGTACGAGCTGGCCATAGAGGTCGGATCGAGTGATGATGCCCAGCTTCAGGCCGTCCTGATTTCTCTGTGGTCCGCCGCCGACGTTCACCGCTGCTTCGGGCAGAGAGACCGTGAACCTGAGGAGCAGGATCCCGTGCCGTGCACGCTTGGCTCACTGACCGGATTCGGCCACTCCATGGTCAGGTCCGTCTGCCGACGGGCCAACTGGTCGTGTGCGGTTGTGTGGCGGTCCGCGGCGGTGATGAAAGCCGCGACTGGCTGGACTTCTATGTCCCCGTCGGTGCGCTGGGGCACGCGGGTCTTGCGTACTGGGACGGTCGGCCGTTCTTCAGGTCCGACGTGATGGACGAATGGCTGGCTGCCATCGGGACCGAAACCTTCCAGAGCGCCTTCTTCAGCCTGGGGGCATCGGCTTCGAGGTCTCTGGTCGCACCGACGCATCGACGCTGGCAGGAAGGTCGCCGCAGACACGCGGCATCGGATATCTGCTTCCACAAGGCAACGTCCCGCAGTATGGCGCCGCCAACACCTGAGGGGTCGTTCTCATTCCGAACCTCGTGTGTGGGTCTCGCTGGTCAGGCACGGGATGGCCGCTGCTGCGGGCTCGCGAGCGGTTGGAGAACGGCCAGTTACGCGTTGGCGTCAATGAGCATCAGGACGGCTCCTACGGGCACCGTGGCGTCCGGACTGACCTTCAGGTCGCACACCACGCCCGAGACCGGGGAGGCCAGCTCAAGCGAGACCTTGTCGGTCTCCAGGTCCGCCAACGGCTGTCCGCTTGCCACCCGGTCTCCCACGGTGACATGAACACGGGAGACGAGCACCTGGTCCTGCCCCCACTCACCGTCCGGCGAAGGTGCCTGCGGAACCACAGCCGATGTCAGAGGTAGTTCGGGTTCGATGAACAGCAGGACCGAGCCGACCGCCATGGTCGAACCAACGGCTGCCCTGACGCGGCCGACGCTTCCTCGCGTGAGGGAGGTCATCTGCAGCGTGACGAGAAGGTTTCCACCCTGCACTGTCCTTGAGGTACTGACCGCTACTACGGGCTGACCGCGTTCCACACGACTACCCGCGGAGACGTGCACTTCAGCGACCGTCACACGGTCATGCCCCCATTCCGCCCCGCGACCAGGGGCATTCGGGACCCGGAGGGTAATCCCCGTGTCGGCCGGGGTGGGAGAGGCGCCAGTGTCGATGATCACCAGGACGGCCCCGAGGGGGACCGTGTCGTCCCACCTGACTCTGACGTCGCTCACCACGCCCGAGACCGGGGAGGCCAGCTCGAGCGAGACCTTGTCGGTCTCCAGGTCCGCCAACGGCTGTCCGCTTGCCACCCGGTCTCCCACGGTGACATGAACACGGGAGACGAGCACGCGGTCCTGCCCCCACTCTCCCTCGGGCGATGGCACCTCTGGAACCAGAACGGGTGTTGGATCTCCCACCGGCTTCCTCCACACATGGCACTAGCGGCCTGTGAGCGCGAGGGCACCCGCGAGCCGTGACAACGAGAGACGAGGGTAGTGCTCAGACCTACGCCTACCTGGCGGGACAAGCCTGATCGTGGCGACCTCACTCCGACGGCCCCTGGCACGGCCGACGGGAGAGCTGCGAGGCTGCCCCGCAGCGGTCCGATCACTGGCCGTTCTCTAACCGCTCGCGAGCCCGCAGCAGCGGCCATCTCATGCCTGACCAGCGAGACCCACACACGAGGTTCGGATAGAGAACGACCTCTAAGAGGTCGTTTTCATCTGTCTTGCCTGTTTATGGATGGATTCTCGGTGGGTGAGGATGCGATGCGAAAGGGGCAGCCGGTGCGGCTGGAGTCGATGAGTCCTGAGGTGTGACTGTTGGGGCGGAGTG
>NZ_QHJH01000312.1 GCF_003947455.1 Streptomyces sp. WAC 04229
GCTGACGGGGGGTGCGGGGATCGCCCGCTAGCGGGAGGCTCGGGGTGGTGCTGTCACCACCCCGCGTGGGGTGGCTGACCGGCTGCCGCCGGGAAGCTCAACTCCATAGTGTCCTTTGCATGTTGAAGAAGACAGCACACCTGGTCATCGCCCTCGCCGTGACGACGGGCACCGCCGTCACGGCCGGTACCGCGGCCGCCGCCGACCACGGCACCGCCACCGTCGTACGCACCGACGAGGGCCTGGTCCGCGGGGTGAAGACCGGCACGGTACGGACCTTCCAGGGCATCCCCTACGCCGCCCCGCCCACCGGCGAGCGACGCTGGGCGCCCCCGGCGTCCCCGAGACGCTGGCACGGCGTGCGGGACGCCACCCGGCCGGGCGCCGCCTGCCCGCAGACCGGATCCGTGCCGCCGGCCGGCCCCCCGTCCGCCACCGAGGACTGCCTGTCCGTCGACGTCACCACCCCGCGTGCCGCGTCCCGCGAGCCGCGAGCCGTCATGGTGTACCTGCACGGCGGTGACCACACCGACGGCTCGGGTGCCATGCACGGCGCCCGCAGGCTGGCCGCCCGGGGCGACGTGATCGTGGTGACGGTCAACTACCGGCTCGGTGCCCTGGGCTACCTCGCACACCCGGAACTGGAACGCCGAGGCGAGTCCGGCAACTACGGCTTCCTCGACCAGCAGGCGGCGCTCAGGTGGGTGCAGCGCAACGCCCCCGCGTTCGGCGGAGACCCGCGGAGGGTGACGCTCTTCGGCGAGTCGGCCGGCGCCACCAGCGCGTGCGCGCACCTGGTCGCCCCGTCGTCGGCCGGTCTCTTCCACCGGGTGGTGCTGCAGAGCGGGGCGTGCCTGCGCCCCGACGCCGCGCGCGGGCGGGCGGACGCCCTGAAGCAGGGAGAGGACGCAGCCGAGGCGATCGGGGAGCGGAGCGAGGCGAGCGGCCAGGACGGCGACTGGCATACGGCGGAGCCCCGGCACCTCGTGTACGACTTCGGCCAGAGCCCCTACCCGTACGGCCCGGTCTACGGGGGCAAGTTGCTGCCCCGGACTCCGCGCGAGGCCGTCGCCACCGGCAGGTACAACAAGGTGCCCGTACTCCAGGGCATCAACCGCGAGGAGGGCCGCGCGATGGTGTACGGGGCGGAGCTGGCCAAGCGCCACGCCACCAAGGACCCGGAAGCCACTCTCGACCAGGCCGACTACCTCGGCCGTCTGGAGAACGACTTCGGGCCGGAGAAGGCCGCCGCCATCGCCGCCCGCTACCCCGTGTCCGCCTACGGCGACAGCCCGGCCCTGGCACTGTCGGCGGTCCTCACCGACGCCGGACAGGCGCGTCACACCGTCGACACCGGACACGCGCTCGCTCGCGGCTCCCGCACCTACACCTACGAGTTCGCCGACCACGAGACCCCCTGGTACGCCGACGCCGAAACCTACGCCAAGCCCTCCTTCCCCATGGGCGCCGCGCACACGTTCGAGCTTCCCTACCTCTTCGAGCTCACCGAGTTCGCCCCGCTCACCAAGGCCCAGCGGGCCCTGTCCGACGAGATGATCCGCATCTGGTCCGACTTCGCCCGCGGCGGCGAGGCCCCGTGGAAGGCGACCACTCCGGGCGCGCTGAACGCGCAGTCGCTGGCTTCGGGGCCGGGCGGCATCCGGCCGGCCGACTTCGCCAAGGACCACCGGTACGACTTCTGGAAGTCCCTCGGCTGAGCCGGACCGGGGCGGCTGTGAGGCCGGCCCCAGGGCTGGGCACGCCTTTCTCCGACCGTCCGATTTAGGACCTGAACTGACCTAGATGGGCCGTAGTGTCGGTCTCACCGAACAGCGCAGGAACCCCCGGGAAGGCGGAGACCGACATGCCCTTCGACGAGACCATCACTGGCGCCCCGGCCAACCACGACCTGGCGGCGGCCCCGGCCGCCACCGGCGAGCGTGCCGACCTGCTGGAGACGCTGGCCTAGCACCGGCACTTCCTCCGCTTCACCACGCGTGACCTCACCGACGAGCAGGCCGGCCTGCGGCCCACCGCCAGTGAGCTGTGCCTCGGCGGTCTGATCAAGCACGTGACCGCCGTGGAGAGGGGCTGGGCGGACTTCATCGTCGACGGCCCGTCCGCGATGGGCGACTTCACGGCCATGACCGAGGCCGACTGGGCGCGGCGGGACGCCGAGTTCCGGATGCTGCCCGGCGACACGCTGGCCGGTGTGCTGGCCGACTACGCCGAGACCGCCCGCAGGACCGACGAGCTGGTCGCCACCCTGCCCGACCTGGGGGCCGCCCAGCCGCTGCCGAAGGCCCCCTGGTTCGAGGCCGACGCCCACTGGTCGGCCCGCCGGGTGCTGATGCACGTCATCGCCGAGACGGCCCAGCACGCCGGCCACGCCGACATCATCCGTGAGTCCCTGGACGGCGCAAAGAGCATGGGCTGACCTGCGGGTCCTCCCGCCCGGTCACTTCACGAAGCGGTACTTCAGGTGTGTCGCCAGGGGCGTCTCGACCGCACCGACCTGTTCGAGGCCGCGTCGCCCCGCGTCGCCCAGCCCCTCGAAGAGCCGCAGCCCGCCGCCGAGAAGGACGGGCCCCACGTGCAGCTGGAGCTCCTCGACGAGCCCCGCCGCGAGGTACTGCCGCACGGTGCCCGCGCCGCCCGCGATGTCGACGTTCCGGTCGCCGGCGGCGGCCTCGGCCCGCTCCAGGGCGCTGTGGATGCCCTCGGTGACGAAGTGGAAGGTGGTGCCGCCCTCCTTCACCAGGGTGGGCCGGGGGCGGTGGGTGAGGACGAAGACCGGGGTGCGGAAGGGCGGGTTGTCGCCCCAGAACTCCTCGCCCAGGTCGTACATCGTGCGGCCCATCACCACCGCCCCGGTGGCGTCGAACCACTCGCGGACCAGCTCGGAGTCGCGGTTCTCGTCCCCGCCGGTCAGGCCCTGGCGCTCCCGCCAGCTCGCCAGGGTGTGGATCCAGTCGAAGACGCGCTCGGCGCCGTCGCCCCCGGGGTTGTCGAGGGAGACGTTCGGGCCGGCGACGTAGCCGTCGAGGGTGATGGCGAAGTCCGCGGTGACGGTCATGAGGGGCGCTCCTCGGGTCGGGGTGGCGTGGGGTGTTCCGCCTTCACCCGTGCGTCGATCGGGAACCCCCGTTTTCGACGCCGCGCGCGAGAAATCCTCAGGGCGTCGTCTCGCCCCGCACCAGCGGACCGCACACCGGCTGGCTGTCCTCGGGCAGCTCGTCGGGGCGGCACCAGCGGGCCTCCAGGATCTCGAAGGGGTCGATGCGGAGTTCGCCGCCCAGCAGCCGGGCCTCGTAGGCCACTTCGAGCCGGGTGCGCAGGCCGCTGTTGAGCATGACCAGGCGGCCCACCTCCACGTCGAGGGCGGTCTCCTCCTTCACCTCACGGACGACCGTCTCCCGGAAGTCCTCGCCCTTGCGCGCGAAGCCGCTCGGCAGACCCCACTGGCGGCCCGGCGGCCACATCCGGTGCTTCAGCAGCAGGACCCGTCCCTCGTCGTCGCGCACGACGCCGGTCACCCCGACGACGTACTTGGTGTGCAGGAGCCACATCACGCGGCTCTGAACGGGGCGCAGCAGGCGCCAGAGGCGGGCAACGAGTCGTCTCACGGTGCGGACGCTACCTCCTCGCCGGAAGGGCCCCTCGGGCGAGTCCGCCCACATGCCGGAAGTCCGTTGACAGCGGCCCTCCCCGCTGGCGACAGTTGCGTGGCGGGGTCATGCGCCTGACGTGGTCCATTGCTGTGCACCGTGACGTACAGTGTGATGAACCACCCCAATGTCCAGCCTCCTCCCCAGACCTACTGCCGACTACCCGGAGCCACCGTGAGCACCCCCAGCACCTCGTCCCCCGCCGCCGCCCCCGTGGCCGGCGCGGAGGCGGCGCCCGCCACCGGCCATCAGTCCGCGCCGGGCGGGCGACGGGGTTCCCTCGGCCCGGTCGGCCTGGTCCTCGCCGGCGGCCTCTCCGTGCAGTTCGGTGCGGCGCTGGCGGTGACCCTGATGCCCAGGGCCGGCGCGCTCGGCGTGGTGACCCTGCGGCTGGCCGTCGCCGCCGTCGTACTGCTGCTGATCTGCCGGCCCCGGCTGCGCGGGCACTCTCGCGCCGACTGGGGCACGGTCGTCGTCTTCGGCATCGCCATGGCCGGTATGAACGGCCTCTTCTACCAGGCCGTCGACCGCATCCCCCTCGGCCCCGCCGTCACCCTGGAGGTGCTCGGCCCGCTCGCCCTGTCCGTCGTCGCCTCCCGCCGCCTGGTCAACCTGGTCTGGGCCGCTCTCGCCCTGGCCGGCGTCTTCCTCCTCGGTGGCGGCGGCTTCGACAGCCTCGACCCGTCCGGCGCCGCCTTCGCGCTCGGGGCGGGCGCGATGTGGGCGGCGTACATCGTCTTCAGCGCCCGCACCGGGCGCCGCTTCCCGCAGGCCGACGGGCTGGCGCTCGCGATGGCGGTCGGCGCGCTGCTGTTCCTGCCGCTGGGCATCGCCGAGTCGGGCGGCAAGCTCCTGGACCCGGTCACGATCGCGCTGGGCGCCGGGGTCGCCCTGCTCTCCTCCGTCCTCCCCTACACCCTCGAACTCCTCGCCCTGCGCCGCCTGCCCGCCCCCACCTTCGCCATCCTGATGAGCCTGGAACCCGCCATCGCCGCCACGGCCGGCTTCCTCATCCTCGACCAGGCCCTCTCCGCCACCCAGTCCGCCGCCATCGCCCTGGTGATCGCGGCCAGCATGGGCGCGGTACGGACCCAGGTGGGGCGGGGGAGCCGCCCGAAGCGGCAGCTGCCCGGGCCGTCCCCTTTTCCACCCCGAAGCTGCCG